>NZ_JAAFZA010000308.1 GCF_015356865.1 Catenulispora pinisilvae | reverse complement strand
GGTCTTCACAATCCGTCACCCTGACATGACCAGGTCGGTGATTCGCTGTCCTACCCATGTGGGCCATGGCGCAATCCTCCTATCGGGTCAGAAAGTCGCGATCTTCTTCACCCGATCAGCGCATCATTTGACAGACTGCCCCCGCCGCGCCCCGCCCGGGGCCTACCCTTGGGCAATGGACCAGGCTCACGAAGTGCCGGTCGCCAGCGACTCGGCCCCGGCGTCACACCCGACGGATCAGTACGCGCATGTCCTGGACGTCGCGGGGCACCTCGAGCCCGAGCTGGTTCTCTTCCGCCGGGACCTGCACGCCAATCCGGAGCTGAGCCGCGGCGAGTTCCGGACCACCGCGGCCATCGCCGCCCGCCTGGAGCGGGCCGGGCTCGCGCCGCGGGTCCGCTCGGCGGGCTCCGGTCTGGTGTGCGACATCGTGCCGGCGGGCTGCCCGGACCCCGGCAGCGAGCGGCTCCCCTTCCTGGCCTTCCGGGCCGACATCGACGCGCTGCCGGTGCAGGAGGTCAGCGACCTCGACTTCCGGTCCCGGGTGCCCGGGGTGATGCACGCCTGCGGGCACGACGTGCACACCGCCGTGGTCCTCGGCGCCGGGCTGACGCTGGCCGAGCTGGCCCGGGAAGGCCGGCTGGAGCGCCCGGTGCGGCTGATCTTCCAGCCCGCCGAGGAGGTCATGCCCGGCGGGGCGCTGGACCTGGTGGCCGAGGGCGCGCTGGCCGGGGTCAGCAAGATCCTTTCCGTCCACTGCGATCCGAAGCTGGACGTCGGCCACGTCGGGCTGCGCACCGGGGCCCTGACCGCGGCCTGCGACATGGTGTCGCTGACCCTGGACGGCCCCGGCGGGCACACCTCGCGCCCGCACCTGACCGCCGACCTGGTCTACGCGCTGGCCTCGATCGTGACCGAGGTGCCGGCCGCGCTGTCCCGGCGCATCGACCCGCGGGCCGGGCTGTCCCTGGTCTGGGGCCAGATCTCGGCCGGCAGCGCGCCGAACGCCATCCCGGGCACCGGATCGGCCAAGGGCACCATCCGCACCCTGGACCAGGACGCCTGGAACCAGGCCCCGGACGTGGTGCACGAGCTGATCGACGCGATCGCGGCGAAGTTCGGGGTCAAGCACACCCTGGACTACGTGCAGGGCGTGCCGCCGGTGGTGAACGAGGCCGAGTCGGTGGCCCTGCTGCGCACCGCCGCCTCCCGGGCGCTGGGCACCACCGCGGTGGTCAGCACCCCGCAGTCGCTGGGCGGCGAGGACTTCGCCTGGTACTTGCAGCAGGTGCCCGGCGCGATGGCTCGGCTGGGGGTGCGCACCCCCGGCGACAAGATGGTGCGCGATCTGCATCAGGGCACGTTCGTCGCCGACGAGGGCGCGATCGGGGCCGGGGTGCGGATGCTCGCGACCGCCGCGCTGTGCGACTGGATCAGCTGACGACGACTGGCGCGGCACAAACCTAACGGAACCTCAACGCGCGGCAAACGCCCGCGAACGCCTTGAACAGCACTTGGGCTGGGCGCCGACGAAATCTTGGTGCCTTATATCCCTTTCGCGCGCTTAGTCGCCACTTGGTGCGTGCGCCCCGTAATCCTCCGGCGGCGTCGTGCGATCATGCCGAAAACGATCGCACGTTCCGGGATCACAGGTGTATTGCGATGTGGCCCCGTAAGCGCTGAACTGACTGACCAACAGGGGCGGCCTGCTTACTCTGTCTACCGTTGTCCACATCGTGGCTGTGTTCGAAGCTGTGTTATCGCAGAAATCTGGAGGGGGAGCCGTGCGCACCACCAACATGACCAGGATCGCCGCCACCGCGGCCGTGGTGGCCCTGGCCGCCGCGGGCTGTGGCTCTAAGTCGACGCCCGCCGCTTCGAGCTCGACGAGCTCGACCGGTTCGACGTCCTCCACCTCGTCCTCGTCCTCGTCGTCCGGCTCGGCCTCGAACGCGAACTTCCTGGCCTGCATGGTCACCGACACCGGCGGCATCGACGACCGCTCCTTCAACGCCTCGGCCTGGAAGGGCATGCAGGACGCGCAGAGCGACGGCAAGGCGACCGTCAAGTACCTGCAGTCCACCACCGAGAACGACTACGTGCCGAACATCACGCAGCTCGAGGGCCAGAACTGCAAGCTGATCGTCACCGTCGGCGGCCTGATGGCCGACGCCACCGACAGCCAGGCGGCGGCCAAGCCCGGCCAGAACTTCGCGATCGTCGACAACAGCTCGGCGGACACCAAGACCAACAAGCCGATCCCGAACGTGCACGGCCTGGAGTTCAACACCGCGCAGGGCGCGTTCCTGGCCGGCTACCTGGCCGCCGCGTCCTCCAAGTCCGGCGTGGTGGCCACCTGGGGCGGCCAGAACATCCCGCCGGTGACCATCTACATGGACGGCTTCTGGGAAGGCGTCCAGTACTACAACACGGCCAAGAGCAAGAGCGTCAAGGTCCTGGGCTGGGACGAGACCAACCCCGGCAGCGGCACCTTCGCGAACTCCTTCACGGACACCAACAAGGGCAAGTCGATCACCGACGGCTTCATCAACCAGGGCGCCGACATCATCTTCCCGGTCGCCGGCGGCGCCGGCCGCGGCGCCACCGCCTCGGCCAAGGCCGGCAAGGCCAAGGTGATCTGGGTCGACACCGACGGCTGCGTCTCGGACAACGAGGACTGCTCGGTGTTCCTGGCCTCGGTCACCAAGGGCATCGAGACCTCGGTGAAGAAGATCGTCGAGGACGCCGCCGCCGGCAACTACAAGGGCGGCACCCAGGACGTCCTGGACCTGTCCAACGGCGGCACCGACCTGGTCTACGGCCAGCAGTTGGGCTCCTCGATCCCGTCCGCGCTGCAGAGCGAGATCACCGCGCTGAAGGCGCAGATCACCAGCGGCGCGATCAAGATCAAGTCGCCGTCCCAGCCGAAGTAACGCCGCCCCCTTCGAGAAGCGATCACGACCGATGCGACTGGAACTCCGTGGCATCACCAAGACGTTCGGGTCGGTGGCGGCGAACTCCGCCATCGACCTGACCGTCGAACCCGGTGAGATCCACTGCCTGTTGGGCGAGAACGGGGCCGGCAAGTCGACCCTGATGAACATCCTCTACGGTCTGCTGACCCCGGATTCCGGACAGATCGTGGTGGATGGACAGACGCGCGAGTTCACGTCGCCCGGTGACGCGATCAAGGCCGGGATCGGCATGGTGCACCAGCACTTCATGCTGGTCCCGGTGTTCACCGTCGCCGAGAACCTGGTGCTCGGCAACGAGGAGTCCCGCGGCGGTCCGCTGGGCTGGCTGGACCGGCGCAAGGCCAAGGCCGACGTCAAGGAGGTCTCGGCCCGCTACGGCCTGCCGGTGGACCCCGAGGCGCTGATCGAGGACCTGCCGGTGGGCGTGCAGCAGCGGGTCGAGATCGTCAAGGCCCTGATGCGGGACGCCGAGGTGCTGATCCTCGACGAGCCGACCGCCGTGCTCACCCCGCAGGAGACCGAGGAGCTGTTCACGGTCATGCGCGGGCTGAAGGCGGCCGGCAAGTCCGTCGTCTTCATCACCCACAAGCTGAACGAGGTCCGGGCGATCGCCGACCGGATCACGGTGATCCGGCGCGGCGCCGTGGTCGGCAGTGCTGAGCCCACCGCCTCGGCGCGCGAGCTGGCCTCGTTGATGGTCGGCCGGGATGTGCGGCTGGTCGTGGAGAAGGAGCCGCGCGAGCCCGGCGAGGTCGCGCTGAGTGTGCGGGGCCTGAAAGTGACGGACGACCGCGGCTTCCTGGCGGTCGACGACGTCAGCTTCGACCTGCACGCCGGCGAGGTGCTGGGCGTGGCCGGGGTGCAGGGCAACGGCCAGACCGAACTCGTCGAGGCGCTGACCGGGCTGCGCGCCGCGACCGGCTCGGCCGAACTGTTCGGCCGGCAGCTGGTCGGGGCTTCGCCGCGCGCGGTCCTGCGCCAGGGCCTCGGGCACGTGCCGGAGGACCGGCAGCACGACGGCCTGGTGCCGGACTTCTCCATCGCCGAGAACCTGGTCCTGGACCAGTTCGACAACAAGCCGTTCGGCGGCCTGCTGACCCTGGACCTGGACGCGATCGCGAAGAACGGCGCCGACCGGCTGGCCGAGTTCGACATCCGCGCCGAGTCCGAGCGCACCCCGGCCGGCGCGCTGTCCGGCGGCAACCAGCAGAAGGTGGTCGTGGCCCGGGCGTTGCAGCGCGACCCCAGCCTGCTGATCGCCTCCCAGCCGACCCGCGGCGTCGACGTCGGCGCGATGGAGTTCATCCACAAGCGGATCGTCGAGCAACGCGACGCCGGCAAGCCGGTGCTGATCGTGTCCACCGAGCTGGACGAGATCACCGCGCTGTCGGACCGGATCGCGGTGATGTACCGGGGCAAGATCGTCGGGATCGTGCCGCCGGATACTTCGAACGAGGAGTTGGGCCTGCTGATGGCCGGCGGTTCGGGGGACGAGGCGGAGGCTTCCCTTGAAGCCGAAGCAGTGGAGCCGGTTGCTGAAGCAGTGGCCGAGCCCGACATCGAAGCCGAGGCAGTCGAGCCGGTTGTCGAAAGCGAAACGCCCGCCGAAACCGGGCAGCCCGCGGCCGAGGAGACCCCGGCCGCCGACCAGAGCAGTGAGAGCGCCGATGAGTGACCGGCTCAAGCGAATACTCGCCGGGATCGGCTCGGCCAACACGGTCACCGTCACCGTCCTGGCCTTCGTGCTGTCGGTGGTGATCGGCGGCGTCCTGATGATCCTGTCCGACCAGCACCTGCTGAGCCAGTGGGGCTACTTCTTCCAGCACCCCACCGACGCGCTCAGCGGCTCCTGGGACAAGGTCGCCAACGGCTACACCGCGATGTTCCACGGCGCGGTCTACGACCCGCACGCCAAGCAGGCGCTGCGGCCGATCGAGAACACCGTCGTGGACGCCACCCCGCTGGTGTTCGCCGGGCTCGCGGTCGCGCTGCCGTTCCGCGCCGGGCTGTTCAACATCGGGGGCCAGAGCCAGCTGATCATCGGCGCGGTCTGCGCCACCTGGGTCGGCTTCACCGTCTCGGCGCCGATGCCGCTGCACGTGCTGCTGGTGGTCATCGCCGGCATGATCGGCGGCGCGCTGGTCGGCGGGCTGACCGGGCTGCTCAAGGCCCGGTTCGGGGCGCACGAGGTGATCAGCTCGATCATGCTGAACAACATCGCGCTCGGCGTGCTGGCCTGGCTGATCAAGACCAAGGCCTTCCACGACCCGAACCGCCAGGACGCGATCAGCAAGCCGGTCAAGGACACCGCGCTGCTGCCGGCGATCCACGGCAGCAGCCCCGAGCTGAACTTCTCGACCGTGCTGGCGATCCTGGCCGTGCTGCTGGTCTGGTGGGTGATGTCGCGCTCGACCCTCGGTTTCCGGCTGCGGGCCCTGGGCTCCAACCCGGACGCGGCGCGCACCGCCGGCATCTCGGTGTCCCGCAACCAGGTCTACGCGATGCTGCTGGCCGGCGCCCTGATGGGCCTGGTGGCCGTGACCCAGATCAGCGGCACGCTCTCGGCCTCGCACGCGATGACCACCACCCTGGACAACGGCATCGGCTTCACCGGCATCACCGTGGCGCTGCTGGGCCGGGGCAAGCCGGTCGGGGTGGCGCTGGCCGCGCTGCTGTTCGGCGCGCTGGACGCCGGCGGCGTGGCGATGGAGGCCGCGACCACGCCGACGGTTCCGCACGACGTGGTGACCGTCGTGCAGGCCGTCATCGTGGTCTTCGTGGCCGCGCCGAAGCTGGTGCAGGAGATCTTCCGGCTGCGCGACGTCCGGCGCGGCGACATCAAGGGCAGCGGCACCGGTGCCGCGCCGTCCGTCGCCCCGGCCACCGCGGTCGACTCCGCGGCGGAGGCGGTGTGATGCGCGCCCTGTCGACGTACGTTCCCGAAGCGGCCCAGGCGGCCTCGAAGGTGGAGGTCCACTGAGATGGCCGTAGCGACGATCGCCGCCGCGCCGACCGCGATAGCCGGCGGCACCGAGGCGGACACCCGGCGGTACACCGCCGGGGCCACACAGATCATCATGGGCCTGGTGATGCTGCTCGGCTTCGGCCTGGGCACCCGCACCGCGCACGGCGCCAGCACCACCTTCGGTATGACGCTGGTCTCCAAGCAGGGCACGCACGTCCCGGACTGGGTGTTCCCGGCCCGGCCGGTGATCGTGGCGCTGGCCGTGGTGGTCGTGCTGCTCGGCGCGGCGCGGCTGGCCGTGCAGCTGCCCCGGCGCTGGCGGCTGATCGGGACCTCGGTGGTCCTGTTCTGCTTCACCTTCGCGTTCATGGCCTGGAGCGCCGCGGATCCCAAGGGCGGCGAGCGGCTGATCCTGCCGTCGGTGCTGGACTCGATGGTGATCGCGGCGGTGCCGCTGGTCCTGGGCGCCCTCGGCGGCGTGGTCGGCGAGCGCTCCGGCGTGGTCAACGTCGCGATCGAGGGCCAGCTGCTGTTCGGCGGCTTCATGACCGCGCTGGTCGGCACCGCGACGCACAGCCTGTGGATCGGCGTCATCGCCGGCGTCCTGGCCGGGGCGCTGATGGGCCTGCTGCTGGCGGTGCTGGCCATCCGCTACCTCATCGAGCAGGTGGTGCTCGGCGTGGTGCTGAACCTGCTGGCGCTGGGCGTCACCGGCTTCCTGTTCAAGTCGCTGATGCAGACGAACCAGAACTCGTACAACAACCTGACGCCGTTCACCACCGTGCGCATCCCGGGCCTGGCCTCGATCTGGGTGATCGGGCCGGTGGCGTTCGACCAGCCGCTGATCGTCTACATCGCGGTGTTCCTGGTGATGCTGGTGCACCTGGGCCTGTTCCACACCCGCTGGGGTCTGCGGACCCGCGCGGTCGGGGAGCACCCGGCCGCCGCCGACACCGTCGGCGTCAAGGTGCTGCGGCTGCGCTACCGCAACGTGATGCTCGGCGGCGCCTTCGCCGGCCTGGGCGGCGCGTGGCTGGTCGGCAACGTCGGTAACTTCACGGAGAACATGACCAACGGCAAGGGCTTCATCGCGCTGGCCGCGGTGATCTTCGGCCGCTGGTCGCCGTTCGGCGCGCTGGCCGCGGCCGCGCTGTTCGGCTTCACCGACGCGCTGGCCAGCCAGACCTCCTCGCTCCAGCTGCCGATCCCCTCGGACCTGCTGACCACGCTGCCGTATGTGGCGACGCTGTTCGCGGTGGCCGGGCTCATCGGCCGGGTGCGGGCACCCGCGGCCGACGGCAAGCCCTACATCAAGGGCTGAGCCGGCTGAGCCGGCTGAGCCGGTCCAGCCGGTCCAGAGGCCGACCTGATCGAAAGGCTAACCTGATCGCCATGGAGATCGACTGGGCCGCCCTGCGCACCGCGGCGCGAGCGGCGATGGCGCACGCTTACGTGCCGTACTCGAAGTTCCCGGTGGGCGCGGCGGCGCTGGTCGCCGACGGCCGGATCGTCAGCGGCTGCAACGTGGAGAACGCCTCCTACGGCCTGACGCTGTGCGCCGAGTGCGGCCTGGTGTCCGCGCTGCACGCCTCCGGCGGCGGGCGGTTGGTCGCCTTCGCCTGCGTCGACGGCGCGGGCGCGGCGCTGATGCCGTGCGGGCGCTGCCGGCAGTTGCTCTTCGAGTTCGGCGGCGGCGAGTTGGCGGTGGATCTGGGTCCTGATACGCCGCCGACGAGCATGGCCGAACTCCTCCCGCGGGCCTTCGGCCCGGACAACCTCAGCACGCACAGCTAGGAAGCCGCACATGGACGCCATCACCGTCATCCGGGCCAAGCGCGACCGCGCGGAGCTCACCGACGAGCAGATCGACTGGATCCTCGCCGCCTACACCGACGGCCGGGTGGCCGAGGAGCAGATGGCCGCGCTGGCGATGGCGATCCTGCTGAACGGGATGAACCGGCGCGAGATCGCGCGCTGGACGCAGGCGATGATCTCCTCCGGCGAGCGCATGGACTTCTCCGCGCTCACCCGGCCGACCGTGGACAAGCACTCCACCGGCGGCGTCGGCGACAAGATCACGCTGCCGCTGGCCCCGCTGGTGGCGGCCTGCGGCGCGGCGGTGCCGCAGCTGTCCGGCCGCGGCCTGGGCCACACCGGCGGCACCCTGGACAAGCTGGAGTCGATCCCGGGCTGGCGGGCCCGGCTGTCCAACGCCGAGATGCTGGCGGTGCTGGCCGACGCCGGCGCGGTGGTCTGCGCGGCCGGCGACGGGCTGGCCCCGGCCGACCGGAAGCTGTACGCGCTGCGCGACGTCACCGGGACCGTCGAGTCGATTCCGCTGATCGCGTCCTCGATCATGTCCAAGAAGATCGCGGAGGGTACTTCCGCGCTGGTGCTGGACGTGAAGTGCGGCAGCGGCGCGTTCATGAAGGACTTCGCCGACGCCCGGGAATTGGCCCAGACCATGGTCGCCCTCGGCGCCGACCACGGCGTGGCCACCACCGCGCTGATCACCGCGATGGACAACCCGCTGGGCCGCACCGCGGGCAACGCCCTGGAGGTGCGCGAGTCGGTCGAGGTGCTGTCCGGCGGCGGCCCGGACGACGTCAGGGAACTGACACTGGCGCTGGCCCGGGAGATGCTGGCGGCGGCCGGCCTGGACGGCGTCGACCCGGCGGACAAGCTCGCCGACGGCTCGGCCCTGGACTCCTGGAAGCGCATGATCCGCGCCCAGGGCGGCGACCCGGACGCCGAACTGCCGGTCGCGAAGGAGACCCACGTGGTCACCGCCGAGCGGGACGGCGTCCTGGTCGGGATGGACTCGTTCAAGGTCGGCGTGGCGGCCTGGCGCCTCGGCGCGGGCCGGGCCCGCAAGGAGGACGCGGTGCAGGCCGGGGCTGGCGTGCAGTGGCACGCGGTGGTCGGCGACACCGTCACGGCCGGGCAGCCGCTGTTCACGCTGCACACCGACACTCCCGAGACGTTCGACACCGCGCTGGAAAGCCTGGCCGGGGCTTGTGAATTCGCCGACGCCGGGACGGAGTTCACCCGCTCGCCGCTGGTATTGGATCGCGTCGTCGCCTCCAGCCGGTAATGTCTGTCCATGGATGAAGAACTGATTCGCAGGGCTCCGAAGGCCCTGCTGCACGACCACCTCGACGGTGGTCTGCGCCCGCAGACGGTTATCGAACTGGCCGACCAGTACGGATACACCGACCTCCCGGAGTTCGACGGCACCGCTGAGGGCCTGGGCCGGTGGTTCGCCGAGGCGGCCGATTCCGGGTCGCTGCCGCGCTATCTGGAGACCTTCGACCACACGGTCGGCGTGATGCAGCACGCCGACGCGCTGTTCCGGGTCGCCGCCGAGTGCGCCGAGGACCTGGCCGCCGACGGCGTGGTCTACGCCGAGTCGCGGTACGCGCCCGAGCAGCACCTGGAGGCCGGGCTCAGCCTCGACGAGGTGGTCGAGGCCGTGGACGCCGGGTTCCGGGAGGGGGAGCGGCGGGCCGCGGCGGCCGGGAACCCGATCCGCGTCGGCACACTGCTGACCGCGATGCGGCACGCCGCGCGCTCCTCGGAGATCGCTGAACTCGCGGTGCGGCACCGGGACCGGGGCGTGTCAGGGTTCGACATCGCCGGGGCCGAGGCCGGCTACCCGCCCACCCGGCACCTGGACGCCTTCGAGTACCTGCGCCGGGAGAACTTCCACTTCACGATCCACGCCGGCGAGGCGTTCGGGCTGCCGTCGATCTGGGAGGCGTTGCAGTGGTGCGGCGCCGATCGGCTCGGGCACGGCGTCACCATCATGGACGACATCCTGGTGGACGCCGACGGCAAGGTGACGCTGGGCCGACTGGCGGCGTACGTGCGGGACAAGCGGATCCCGCTGGAGATGTGCCCGACCTCGAACCTGCAGACCGGGGCGGCGCGCTCCTATGAATCCCACCCGATCGGGTTGCTCCGGGAATTGCACTTTCGGGTGACGGTGAACACCGACAACCGGCTGATGAGTTCCACCTCGATGACGCGCGAGTTCGCCGAACTGCACAAGGCCCACGGCTACACGCTGGAGGACATGCAGTGGTTTACGATAAACGCGCTGAAGTCCGCGTTCCTGCCCTTTGACCAGCGGTTGGAGCTGATCAACGAGCAGGTCAAACCGGCCTACGAGCGACTGCGCGGCCAGGCGTCCACGAACCCTGCTTAAGGGGATGCGGCGGGCCTGGAAAGGCCCGCGCGGCGTTCTGTTATGAGAATTGGGAACCACCTTTTCGGCGGACGGCATGTTGGATCCGCCGAGTCATTGTCGGTAGCTTGCGTATCCGCCGCATCGCACGCCGCGATCGCGGTCCCCTATGCAATCCGCGAGGTATCACCGATGTCGAAGGTCACTCCCAGCGCGCTCCGCGGTCTGAGCGTAGCCGCCGGCACCGTCGGCCTGGTCGCCGTCGGGGCGGCGGTCGCGGCCGGCCAGGCCAGCGCCGCCGACTCCGGGCTGCCGGGGCTCGACGGCAACGGCCTGCCGGTGTCCACCAACGCCGTGCCGGCCGTCGTCGGCGCCGTGGCGCACAACCACGGCACCATCGCCGGCATCCCGCTGTCCGGTCTGCCGGTGGTGGGCCAGATGTCGGGGATGCTGGACAGCGCCTCGCCGACCGCCGACTCCCTCCCGGGCCTGGGCTACGCGGACCTCGGCGAGCTGCCGGTGGGCCGCAGCCGCCCGATGCCGGGCCGGGCGGCGTACGCCCCGCAGCACGCGGCCCCGGCGCACACCGCGCCGTTCCGCACCGCCGCCCCGGTCGCCGCCCCGGCCCCGGCCATCCCACCGGCCGCGGCCCCGCTGCCGCAGGCTCCGGCCC
>NZ_JAAFZA010000307.1 GCF_015356865.1 Catenulispora pinisilvae | reverse complement strand
CCCTCCACCACCGCGACACCCGTACCTGGCCACCTCACCCAGACGACTCACCACTGGGCACAGGCTAAAGGCCGGGTGCCGATACGCCGCAACCCCGGCTGTCCACAACAGCACCGACAGGCATCGCGACCCGTTTCACCAGCCTGACGGAACTGCCATCTACTTACTCAAGGGCGGGCCTGACGGCCCGCCGCGCGCGGCCGTGCCGCGCTCGCGCCCGCGCGGCATGCGGCCTTCGGCCGGTCCACGCGACGCAGCGCGGCACGGCCGCGCGCCCAACAACCGGGCCGCCCAGATGAGTCAGGTGGGCACACCCACCAGGCGTCAAACGTGATCATGAGTGGCGGTACAAGGACGCCTTCGGCGGCTGCCCCACCCGGCCTTTGCTCACCACCGATCCAGCGCCGGGGCACCGGCAGATCAGGACACGAGCCCGCTCGGTCGCCAAGCGGAACCGGCAGGCGGGCGGCACGAATGAATACACGCTCGCCGCAGCGCAACGGCTGCGGCCGACCGAACCTTGCCAGCACCTGCCCTCCGCCAGTCAGGCTACAAAACGACAGAACGGCGACCACTAACGGTCTTCATTGGCTAGCGCCATGCGGCTACCCGCGCAATCTAACTGTAGGCATGGCATAAGGATATTGACATTTTTAGGAGACATGCGAGCGGCCTAGAAGAAAGATGATCGTTCGATATTGACGAGCTATCGATCACTCACTAGCTTCAACATTGTCCCAAGATCCATCCGATTACGCAGAGTGAGGATGATCCCTAGAGATGAACATCACCCGAGTTGCCGCCCGAACACTCGCACTGGCATTGTGCGCGGCCGGGGTGGCGGCACTTACCCAGACCCCCGCCTTCGCCGATTCCAATAATTGCCGCAGCTCCTGGGCTAGTGTGCCCGGTGGCGGCAGCGTGCTGCCGTGCAGCGGCATCAGTGGCGGAAGTGGGGTAATCTACCTGAATGGCGAAAGCGCTAACGTCGGCGCTCAAATATATGACGTCTCGAACGGCGGCTATTACGATGCGGGCAGCCAGTACATTAACGCAGGCGGATCCGCAAGCTATTCCGGATACTGCCCTTCGGGCGATATTTACGTCTTGGCTGCATGGACGATAAACGGCACTCGCATTGACGTCGAGGGCGCACGGTCAACCTGCTAGCCCCACCTCGGGTCGCAGCAATCCGGAGGACCCCCTTATCCAGTCGCAGGTCGATCGGGTGGTAGTATGCGCCCGTGGACTTCAAAGGCATGGTCGAAGGGGACGGGCTGTTCGATCACGAACCACCCCATCGCGAGAAAATCGAGTCAGCGATAAATCGCGTTCACCTGTCTCGCAATGAAATGATCTCTACAGTCGTATCTATTGTGCTCGTAATTACCGTGGCTGTCGTCATTCTCCTCGGATAGACGGCAGCCACGTCGCTGTTCGCTGGTGACTAGCACATGGGCGGCCTGGGCGCGGGCCGCGCGCACTCCAACCAGACCACCCAGCCGACGAGATAGCGCACCATCACTGACATGAACGTGATCATGGCATCGGTAACGAACGCCTTCGGCGCACTCCTCACCCGGTCTATGCCCATGCACTAGGCTGCCGCCGGGACATCGGCAGCACATGACGCGACCCCGCTCGGTCGCCAGGCGGAACCGGCAGGCGGGCGGCGCGAACACGCCCACCTCACGAAAGACCGCCGGCCGCCCGCCGGCCGAACCCGCCCCCGCGCAACCGCCACTGTCGAAGCCGAACCCACGCACTACCAGTTCGGATCACGCACCAGGTCAAGTGTGTATCCCAGCACGCTGGCCCACGTGATCAAATTCAGCGCCGCAGGACTCTCCTGCCCGTCCTCCCAACGCTGCAACGACGACCGGCAGACCCCGACCAGCCTCCCCAAACCTGTTTGTGAGAGCTTAAGAACCTTCCGCCTTGCCTTCAGCATCGCCGCAAGTCGCCGCACCTCATGCTCGACGAAAGTCGTCTCGCCAGGGGGCAGGACCACCGGCGGAAGTTCCGGAACGACCTGCGGAACTCGGAGCACCAGCCGATCACCGAACTCATACGCCCAGCCAATCAGGTGAGCAGTGCTCGGACTGTCGTATTGCTTCTCCCAATCCCGCAAACTCCGATCAGTGACCCCAAGCCGACCAGCCACCGCAGCCTGACTCACCCCGGCCCGATACCTGGCGACCCACAACCGCCGCTGCATAGCGTTCAACCGTCGCCTCGCCACTGGCGTCGCCTGCAAAACATCCCTCACTTCTCGAATGACACCGTTCATACCTGCGGTCACCAGCGGAACCGGCCGCGGGGCCAAAACCAGGCCCCGCGGCCGAACCCGCCCCACCAGGCGCAGCAACACACACCGCCCTGATCCACCCCAGATTCCGTAACGGCACGGGCGAATCACCCCGTGAGCCCGGTCAAGCCTGTTCAGACATGAGGGCGACCCTGCATCCCAGTCGACCAGCCCACGTGATCAGCAACAGCGCACCGGGCGTTTGAGCGTCGTCCTCCCAGCGCTGCAAACTCGATCTGGAAACCCCGACCATCCCAGCCAGGTCCGTTTGCGAGATCTCGCGGACTTCTCTTCTTTGCTTCAGCTGAACAGCTATCGGCCGCAGTTCGTGGTCGACGAGCAGTTCCCCAGGCTCCAACGACACCGGCACCGGCCTCCGAGGAGCGTTCGGCTCCATGACCGCCAAGCGCAAACCGAACATGTACGCCCAGGCGACTAGATACGGCGTACCCGGGTGCTCATAACACCTCTCCCAATCCCGCACGGTACGACCCGACACCCCCAACAGCTCAGCTACCGCCTGCCGATCCAGACCCGTCCCCTGCCGGGCAACCGCCACCTGCCGCTGCATCGAGAACAACCGCCGGCGTACCGCCGGAGTCGCCTGCCAAACCATGCCTCACCCAGCCTTGTTCGAATACGGACACCAACCCAACCGCCCGGCATACGCCCACGCTCAGATACGCATGCACCAGCGCGGCTTCACGCCCTAGATCCTCGGGACTGGGAAGCTCCCAGACGACCGAACAGACACAACCCGTCGCTCGGCAACCAACATCGGCCGCAAGCCCAGGCAGTAGTTCGTCTTCTGAGCCCAAACAATCAGCCCCATAGGCCGAGGAGGCGTGCGGACAAGCTCCCACCGCTGAATAGCGGACCGGCTGACACCAACACGCTGGCCCAGCTCCCCTTGCGACAGTCCCCAAGCCAGGCGCCGACACCTCAACGGCGAGGCCAACCGCCGCCGCTCAAACACCACCCACGACTCGCCAGGACGCTGCTGCGGACCGCGCAACACGCCGCGCCGATCCACGATCACCAGGCGCCAACCGAGTCCACCCGACCACAAGATCAAGTGATCCAACGTCGGCTGCACCGCCCCGGTCTCCCATTCGGATATCGCCCTAGCCCGAATCACGAACCAAAACGCCACCATGCTCTGAGACAGCCCAGCAGCCAGGCGTTCTGATCGCAGACGGCCGACGATCCCCGCATAGGTGCGTTCCGCCGCAGAGTCGACGTGAAGCGTCATCGACGAGTCCAGATCTCCCCGCGCCGTGCCACCTGAAAAACAGCCTGTACCTCATCCGGCGACAACACCGTCGGCAGCCTGCGAAGCATCCGCACAATCGCGCCATCGGTCGCGATCAACACGTCGGACGGGTACTCGCGTACCGTCAGCGAACCAGGGGCGACGAACGCCACCACCCCGCGCACCTCAACCGCCCGCCCCAAGGCAGCAGACAACCGCCGGGCCGCAGCCGCCGCCTCATGACGAGAGTTACGGATGTAGGGCTGATAACGACCGTTGACCATCACCCGATCCCCAGCCACCCAAATACGAGCCCGCGCATGATGTTTGGTGTTGACCGTGAACACCCCGCCAGGCCCGATCACCAAATGATCGATATCCGCACCCGAGGCTAGGGGAATCGAGTGCAGGACTTCCCAGCCGCGCCGCCGCAGCAGCTCCAGCCTGCGCCCCACAATCCGCTCGCCCCGCGCGCCCACCTCCCACGAGGTCGCATCAGTAGACAGACCCAACAGCCGACACACCCACCGCTGAACCCGCCCCGGAGACAACCGCGCCGCCTGCTCAGCCACACCCGTACCAGCCGCACGGCCCGCCAAATCCGATCCCTCAGGCGAAGGCCCGACCGGAGGCGGGGACCCAAGAGACAGAAACTCATCGCCCAACCGTGGCGTCAGCGCACACACCACCGCCGGCCGCAGGCTCCTATCGGGAACATGCAGCAACCCGTTGTTGCGGTCGAAACAGCCGAGCATCTGACCAGCCGCATCCTTGACATACAGAAAGTCATGACCCCACTTCCGCCAGGCCTGAACCGTCAGCCCTTCCATGGCACCTCCTTGTAAAGACCCGCCGTGTTTGCTTCATCAGGCGCTGTATCCACCAGCAGAACCGGCAGGCGGGGCAAGAAGCGCCCCGCCGGCCGAACCCGCCCCTACCGGCTCACCAAGCACCGGCCACCGATCTTCAGGCCATAGCCCCAAGCCCGTCTAAGCACAGAGACATAGGCTCATCCGGTCCCAGCTCGCCCCACAGCTCCGCGTCATCTGGATCCGGACCGATCCACGCCACCGCTGTGCCATCCGCGCGCACAGCCAAACTCGCTCCGTACAAATCGACCGCCAACCTCAAGTGGTCAGGCGCCAACTCGCAACCGCCGATTTCGAGCAGCACTCTGGCAAGCCACTCAGCCCTTCGACGTGCGCGAACATAGTTCAAACCAACTCGGTGCTCCCAGAAATCCGGATGCACCCACCAAACATCCATGCAGAACCGACCTCCCCCGAAACGGACCAACGGACCGCACCGAGGTATCGGAAAGCGAAGGTGTCGCTACGCCCCGGTACCATCGGCACCGGGTCTTCTGACCCGCCGGGCCACCCCGCAACTTTGACGGGTGGTGGAGTGGCCCGGCTCGGCAATTTCACACAGGACCGGCCGCCCCTAGAGACACAGAACTCCACGACCGGCCCCGTGCGCGACGACGGGACCAGGCCCCGCCACCGCCTTGCAGAACCCGGGCATGCCCCACGCACGACCGGACCCCACAAGCTCAACCCTCGGAGACGCCCGAGGCGATCTAGCGCGCGAAGCGGGGGCGCCAGGCTGGGCGACCACCACCCCCGCCCCGCGCGCAACGGCGCCGTGGACTCTGATCACGGCCCGCCCTCCGCGCCAACCCTCAACAGCGCGGGTCCCATACAAGCTCTTGACGATCACTGGTGAACACCGCCCTTGGCCATGTACACCAGCAAAATCGCGTTCACCGTCACAGACGACGCCAACCCGGCAATCATCAGCAGCCACCGGGTGTAGCCCCGAGGCTCGCCAGACTCGGCGTACGACACGCCAGACACGTCGTTCTCCTGCATCGTCACGACGCCACCGCCGTCAGACTCGGAGGCCCATCGCCCACCCACACCGGCCACGAAGGCTCCTTGTGGAACGTGGACGGATAAAACTCCAGCCCGACCCAATAAACCTGAAAACGCGGCGCGTCTGCACGACGCGGGTCCTTGTCCAGCACCGTCCAGCTCTCCAGCTGACGCCACGTGGTCTCATGCAGCTGCACGTACGAGCCGCGCCGAATCTCATGCAGCGGCACCGGCACACCACCGTTCAACAACGGCATGGCTACGCCTCCACCATGGCCGGCGCTGAGGCAGGACTCGGAAAGACCGGCGGTGTACGACACCACGCCAACCACACATCACGCGGGAACTTGGAGTACTGCGACGCTCGACCCGGAGAAGCAAGCGTGAAAAAGAAGACCACGTACTCAGACGTAATCGTGCGACCGAGAGCCTGACGCCAAGCCCCGGGGTCCGCAGCCTGCTCCAACGGAGCCAACCACACCTCGTCCGGCACCTCACACGCGAGCCGCGCCGTAGCGCCAGGAGGAGCGCCGACCGGAAGCTCCGGTTTCGCCTTCCTCTGCATCACTATCACCCTTCGTAGTGCTTCTGACTGGTGCGTGGCTCAACGTATACGACCTACGTATACGAGTCAATGGGAGTCGTATACGTAGCTACGTATACGCTGGCTCGTATACGCTGGACTGCACGGTGAAGGTGGTGGACGCGCGACGCGTGCCCAGACGAAGGGATCATGGTCCAATGACAGAACCGGCCTACGTTGCGATTGCAGCTGAGTATGCGCGACGTATTCTCAGCGGGGATCTTGCGCCCGGCACGATGATGCCCAGCCTCGTTGAGATCTCCGAACAACACGGCGTGTCCGACATCGTCGCTCGCAACGCGATCAAGCTTCTGCGAAGTCAAGGACTCGTCCGATCGGTCCATCGGCGAGGCAACTTCGTCGCCGACCGGACCGGGCTCGTCCGAGTATCACCCGAGCGTCAGACCGAGACCGCTGAGGCCACGTTCAGCCACGAATCCGCTGCTCGCATGGTCGTTGAGCGCGAAGAGGCGTCGGAAACGCCGGCTCCCGACTTGGCGGACGCTTTCGGGATTGAGCCTGCTGACGGCGTCTCGCACGTCATCACCCGAGCCTCAGAAGACGGACGTCCGGTGTCAATCTCGGATACGTACCAGCCGTCCGGCATCTCTGGCGTCAACGACGGCAGAGGCTTCGATCTCGAAGAGACCCTGAAAGATCAGCTTCCTGCGGGATCGCATGCGGCTTGGCTGCGTACCCCACCTGGCGTCATGGTCAAGACCATTCATCAACGGTTCTTCGACGTAGACGGGCGGTTGATTATGATCTCGGATATCTCGTATCCGCTGGATCGCTACGCAGCGTATACGTTTCGAACGTCAGTCAGGCCGACGACAAACTGAGCGTTGGTCATGGAAGTGCTGACGTTATGACACTTGGCAGGCGTTATCGGCGGACCCAAGCCTGTGCTACGTCTGCCAAGTTCCACCATGAGACGAAGGCCGGGTCCGCAGACTGCAATACCCAGCCTTCCGTCAATGCGTCAAAGAATGCGTCGTCTCCGGTTTTCCCGCCCTTGGGCTCGCCCACGAAGATCAGCTGTGTTCCACCCGAACGCTCGAACGAGTTGAGTGCTGCGGACGCCATCGTGTTACCCCAGCCAGGAGGCCAGCAAAGAAACAGGACACTGTCGGAGTGGTCTTCAAACTGGTGCCCGTCGATGTGGGATACCGGGTGCCAGATATCGTCCTGGCCAGCCGCCTTGGGGAACGAGACGTTCTCGCTCGTGTCCGGTGGCTCAAGTTCGTACGCTCTGACCGCGTGGCCGGCCTGGTCGAGTTGGCTCGCCCAGTAGCCACGCCCAGCACCGAGCTCTACTATCGGCCGGTCAGCGCAGATACCCGACATCCACTCGATCGTTTCGGGGGATGGGATCGCGTAGGCGTACGTGGCCTGCAAAGTCATCTGAGCGAAGGCCAGACGAGCGCTCCCATTCGGATTGCCGCCGTTGACCACGCGTCGCCCGTCCAGCTCCGATACTGACGGTGCCACGATCTCCCAGTACGGGTTCTGGCTCTCCGCTCGGCCCCCGGTCATGAAGTGCAGCAGCCGGACGTCAAAGCTCGCATCCGCCTCGCTGTCGCCCGTACCTGCCAGCCCTACCGCAGCGTCTAAGTACCGTGCCACCTCGGGATATTCGGTGCCTAGTAGTTGCTCGTCACTCAGGTAGGTCCGCAGCTGCTCACGGCGTTCTTGTGTCAAGGCCAGTTCTGCCACGACTGCACTCTAACTACGATGCCGCGAAGGCGTCCGGCCCGGACACGAAAGTCGGATCGACCTGTGTCGCCAAGTCGAGGCCTGTCGCCTTGTTCGTCTGCCGCCTTTGCCGACCAGGGCGATGCGCATAGCAGACCTCCGTGCGTTCTGTATGAGATGGACCCGAAAACCATTTTCATTAAGGTTGCGTGGCGAGTGTGGCCTGCCGCGCACTGCGGAGTCAACCTGCGACCGCCCGATGGGGTGATCCTTGCCGTCTACCTGCGTCTTCCGTTTGCGAATCAGCTATCTACGTAGGGTGGGTAGCCGCCGCTACGGTGGCGCCTTCTCCAGACGTCGAGGGCGCTACGCTAGCCCTCGCCCTCCTCCGAAGACAC
The DNA here is from genome assembly GCF_015356865.1 of Catenulispora pinisilvae. GTDB lineage: Bacteria > Actinomycetota > Actinomycetes > Streptomycetales > Catenulisporaceae > Catenulispora > Catenulispora pinisilvae. The sequence goes on along the minus strand of NZ_JAAFZA010000307.1, from coordinate 2,871 downwards.
CCCCTCCGCTCTTGAAGCGCGTGGTCACCGGAACAGGCCGACATCTCAGGTCCTGCACGTGGTTGTCTGTGGTCCGGTCCGGGGTGGTCCGAGATTTTAGCCACCTCCGTGCACGGGGACCCCACCTGAAGCACTTCGAGGGGGCCTGAGAGTGCCACCTGCGGGCAGGTCCACGAACCTGCCCTCTCTGCTAAGCCAGCGTAAGGCCCCCTCGAAGTGCTTCAGCCCCGCACACGCAGGACACCGGCCAAAATCTCAGACCACCCCTCGTGCGCGACCTCACCTCACGCTGTTGGCCAACGGCCCAGACCAGCGGTACCGAGCGTAGATACATTCGTACATGGGTTGCCGACGCGACCGAGGGGAACGAACCGCACCACCTCAGGGACCGCCGCCGCTGAGACTGGCTCGACCACCCTATGGAACCGCGCCAGTTCCCCGAGGGAGCCAAGAGCCCCCGCCGGAGGCGCCGGCCCTTCACCATCGCCTTTGACCTGGCACTTGACCTTGACCTTGACTTGATCTTGTTCCGACCTGCCGGAGATGAAGAGGCCTGAGGTGCGGCGGGGTTGTGAACGCGGGAACTTGCAGCCGACAAGCACACTCGCCGACTCGAACCCCGAACCGGCACAACTATGACCGAAGGCCGTAAAAATCTTTCAAACCCACAGACAAACCGCAATCCCGGGCAAAAAAGCTCCTCAGCCCGAAAACCCCTCAGCCCAAAAACTCCTCAACCCAAAGACCCCTCAGCCCGAAAACTCCTCAACCCAAAAACCCCTCAGCCCAAAAACCCCTCAGCCCGAAAACCCCTCAGCCCCTGATATCCCCACCTAATGCCCCCGAAAAGCCTCCTCCAACCACCAAGCAGCCTCATCCCCCGCCACCTTCGCATCCAACACCAACGGCCGATCCCGCGCCCCACCCAACCAAGGCCCCAGCACCTTCAAGTCCTCAACCACCCGCACCGTCGCCCCCTCACACCCGAACCCGCGCGCGATCGCCGCAATATCCGTATCCGGGAACGTGACAGTCCCGAGATCATCCCCATGCGGCCCGAAGTGGTGCACCTCCGCCCCATAAGCCGCGTCGTTGTAGACCACGATCAGCAGCCCCAGCCGCTCCCGCACCGCCGTCTCCAACTCCGCGATCGACATCAGCGCCCCGCCGTCGCCCAGGGCCGCGACGGTCAGGCGGTCGGGGCGGGCCAGGGCCGCGCCGATCGCGGTCGGCAGGCCGAGGCCGATCGACTGGTACGCCTGCGTGAACACCAGTCCCTCGGCGTCGGGCACGTCCAGGTACATCACCGGGTAGCCCATGAAGTTCCCCGAGTCGACCGCGACCGTGCGCTCCAGCGGAAGCAGTTCGTTCAGCGCGGCGGACAGGGTGCGGGGGTCGATGCGGTCGGCGGTGGAGCGGTCCGCGTACGGGATCTGCGGCCAGCGGCCCTCGATCTTCAGCCGGTCTGCGATCTCGCGGGAGCGGTAGCCGCGTTTCGTCGACAGCCGTCCGGCCACCTGTCGTGCGGTGTCCGCCGCGTCGCCGATCACGCCGAGGTCCAGGCGCCGGTGCCGCCCGAGCGCGTCCTGTTCGGTGTCTACCTGCACGACCTTCGCGTCGGGGGCGATGAGCGTGCCGTGGCGCAGCGTCCACATGTTCAGGCCGCAGCCCCAGCCGACGATCAGGTCCGCGGAGCGGATCAGCTCGGCGGCCAGCGGTGTGGCGAAACCGCCGCTGACGTCGAGATCGAACGCCTCCCCGCGGAACAGCCCGCGCGCCGCCGCCGACGTGGCGAGCAGCGCCCCGGCCCGCTCGGCCAACGTGGCGATCGCCTCCCCGGCGTCGGCCAGCCGCGCGCCGCGCCCGGCGATGAACACCGGACGCTCGGCCGCCTCGACCAGCGCAGTGAGCGCCGACAGGTCGTCCTCGCGCGGGTGGACCGTCGTCTCCCCGGACACCAGCCCGAAGCGGTTCATCGCCTCGACGCGCTGCTGCTGCACGTCCAGCGGCAGGTTGAGGATGACGGTGCGGCGATCGGACTGCGCGGTCGCGACCGCCGCCAGCGTGTCCGCGCGCGCCGACTTCGCGCTGCCGATCCGGCGCGGCAGCGCACCGACGGCCCGCGCCAGCGCGTTCTGGTCGACCCAGAAGTTGGACAGCCGGGACGTGGCCTCGGCGGCCAGCACGACCAGCGGCGTGCGGGCCTTGGCGGCCTCGGCGATCCCGGTCATGGCGTTGGTCAACCCAGGGCCCTGATGCACTGACAGCACCCCGAGCCCGCCGCTGGCCCGGGCGTAGGCGTCGGCCATGGTGGCCGCACCGCCCTCGTGCCGCGCGGCGACGAAGCGCGCGCCGGCACCGATCAGCGCGTTGGTGACATGGAAGTTGCCGCTGCCGACGACCCCGAAGACGACGTCGGCGCCGGCTTCCCGCAAGGTCTGACCGACTTCGGAAGCGACGGTTTCTTCTGCTGCGGACATGGGTCCTCCGATCGCTCGACGCGGCGTGTTCCTACCCGCCACCGCTCGCTTCGCAACGCCCTACACGGGGGCGCGCGCAGATTCTCGCGCTACGGGACGGCTGAAACGGCCCCGATCGGAACGGCCGGAAGGTTGCCACGCTCGTGCGTGACCTCAGTGCGCAGCAGAGCCAATCAGCAGAGCTGACACAGCTCGCCGCTCACTGCCGCCGCTCACAGTTGCGGCTCACTGCCGCCGCTCACTGCCGCCGCTCACAGCTGCGGCTCACTGCCGCCGCTCACCGCCGCCGCTCACCGCCGCCGCCACGGCATGCGCCGGTGGCGTGGTGGCACCTCACCCCTCCCGCTCCACCAAAGCCAAAACCCGCACCGGACTCCCCGACCAACCCACA
>NZ_JAAFZA010000306.1 GCF_015356865.1 Catenulispora pinisilvae | reverse complement strand
GAGGGGTGAGGGGCTGGGGGTAGATGGTCGATGTGCGAAGTTCGCGAGGTACTGACTGTCGGCGTGCGAGGTGCTGATGGTCGGCGCGCTTCTCACCCCCGCCCCGCCGTACACTCCGCAAATGGAGCCCGATCCGTCGGCCGAGCCCGGCCCCGCCTTCTCAGCCGCCTTTCCAGCCACCTTCTCAGCCACTTTCACCGCCGTCGTCATCGATTTCTTCGGCACCCTCACCACCAGCGCCCCCGACGACCTGTGGCTCCGGGCCGCCGCCGCCAGCGCGGAGCCGTTGGGGCTGCCGGCCGGCCAGTGGCGCGACGTGCTCAGCACCTCGTTCGTGGAACGGGCCACCGGGGTGCTCGGCGATCTGACCGAGACCTTCCGCGTCCTGGCCCGGCGCTGCGGGATCGAGCCTTCGGAGGCGGCGCTGGCCCAGGCGTGCGCGGCCCGGGTGAAGGCACAGAACGCGCTGTTCGTCTTCCGGGACGACGCCGCTGCCGGCCTGGAAGCCCTGAAGTCCCGCGGCTACCGCCTCGGCCTGCTCAGCGACTGCACGCCCGAACTTCCCGTGGCGTGGCCGGGCCTGGCCGTCGCGCCGTACTTCGACACCGCGGCCTTCTCCTGCGTCGAAGGCGTCAAGAAGCCGGACCCCGCCTTCTTCCGTCTGGTCTGCGACCGGCTCGGCGTGGCCCCCGGCGACTGCCTCTACGTCGGCGACGGCGGCTCGCGCGAGCTGAGCGGCGCGGCGGCCGTCGGGATGACGCCGGTCATGTTGCGCGCCGATGACTGGCACCGCAACTCCGCGCACGACCGCGAGGACGACTGGACCGGTCCGGAGATCGGGTCCTTCACCGAGCTGATCAGGGAGATCGACGCCGCCGGTCTCAGTGCTCGGTCACTTCTCGCCCACCATCAGGACCGCGATTAGGCTTGAATCCCGGAAACAGCCGATTCGCCGCCCGGGAGGCCCACGATGTCCAGCATCGAGTATTACGGTCCCGCGTCCTGGGAGGGCCAGGCCAAGCGGTACGGTCCGGTGCGCCGGGTCGCGGTGCTGTCCGACGTCCACGCCAACGTCCCGGCCCTGCGCGCGGTGCTGGCCGAACCCGACGTGGCCGCGGCCGACCTGGTGGTCTTCAACGGCGACCTGACCTGGGGCGTGGACCCCGACGGCGCGGTCGCGGCGGTCTTGGGACTGGGCCGGCGCGCGGTCTGCGTGCGCGGCAACAGCGAGCGCTATGTCCGGCAGATCACCACCGGCGCCTACACCCCGGCCAACCCGCGGCAGGAGTGGGTGCCGGCCCGGCACGGCACCGGGGCACTGGCCTTCGTCGGGTCCTTTCCCTTCAGCGTGGTCGTGGACGTCCAGGGACTGGGCCCGGTCCGCTTCTGCCACGGCTCCCCCCGCAGCGACAACGAGGCGGTCACCCCCGGCACCTCCGAGGAGCGCTTCGGCGAGATGACCGCGGGCATCGACGAGGACATCCTGGTCACCGGCCACACTCACCTACAGTTCGATCGGCAGGTGGGCAGCCGACGCAGCATCAATCCCGGGAGCGTGGGGCTGCCCTTCCACCGCGGCGAGCCGGGCGTGGCCTACTGGGCGCTGCTCGGGCCTGACGTTCAGCTTCGGACCACTCGCTACGACGTCCGTGAGTCCGTGGCCGCCATCGAGGCTGCCGGCGATCCGGGGCAGGCGCGGATCGCCGAGCTGCTGCTTAAGCCGCCCACGCCGGAGGATGTCATTGCTGAGGCGGAGCACTTGGTGATGGTGGACTAAGCGCCGACCTCGGCAGCATCGGTCCCGGCAGCAGTACCAGTCTCAGCAGCAGTACCAGTCTCGGCAGTACCGGCCTCCGAGGCACCAGCCTCCCCACTGTCCGCCAAAACCTCCGTCACCCGGGCCCTGCGCATCGGCGAAAGCAGCGCGATCACCCCGGCGACCGCCATCCCGCCGATCCCGACCCACATCGCGGGCCGGTACCCCAGGTGCTGCGCCAGCAGCCCGCCGATCGGGGCGCCGAAGGTGATGGTGCCCCAGTTCAGTGAGCGGACCGTTGCGTTGACCCGGCCCTGCAAGCGGTCCGGGGTCGCCGATTGGCGGTAGGCCATCTCGTTCGGGCCGCTGGCGCCCAGTGCCAGCCAGGCGAAGAACTGCGCGCCGGCCACCATTGCCCAGCCCGCGGCGCCGTTGAGTGCCAGGGCGGCCAGGGACCAGGCGAAGGGTTCGGCTACTCGTTCGGCGACCATGATGCGGCCGACGCCGTCGCGGCCGAGGCGTTGGGACATGCCGTTGCCGATCACCGCGCCGACGCCGCCGGCTGCCAGGACCAGGCCGAGGCCGAAGGCTGCGCGGGGTGAGCCGGAGCCCAGGTCGCGCAGGACGAACAGGGTGAAGACCGTTCCGATGATGCTGGCGAAGAAGAAGCGTGCGTGCAGTGTCAGTGCGTAGGCGCGCATGATCGGCTGCTTGTAGACGAACCTGAGGCCTTCGCGTAGTTCGTTCCGCAGGTTCCGCGACTCGGCGTGCGGCACCGGCTCCGGGACTCGGATCGTCGCCAGCGTCAGGCCCGAGGCCAGGTACGACACCGCGTCGATCACCATCGACAGTGGAGCGCCGAGCGCCGCCACGAGGGAGCCACCGAGGAAGGGCCCGGTGGTCTGGGCCAAGGCCGTGGTCTGCTCCAGGCGCGCGTTGGCGACGGTCAGGCTGGCCGGCGGTACCAAGCGGGGCAGATACGACTGGTGCGCCGCGTCGTAGAGTAGGGACAGGGCTCCGAACACGAACACGAAGCCGGTCAGCTCGTAGATGTTCACGATGTGCACCGCGGCCAGTACCGCGACCACCGCCAGCAGCGTCCCGCGCACCAGGTCGGTCGCCACCAGGATCGGGCGGCGTCGATAGCGGTCCGCGACTACCCCGGCGAGCAGCCCGAACAGCAGATACGGCGTCCAGCGCGCCCCGTTGAGCAGCCCCACCTGCGTGTCGCTGGCCTTCAGCACCACCACCGCCAGCGTCGGCATCGCCACTGTCGTGATGTAGGTCCCGAACGTCGATACCGTGTCGGCGCCCCAAAAACGGGCGTAGCCGGGGTACGCGAACAGCTTCGTCATATGCGGACCGTGCGCAGCACCACGAACTTCGGATTGCTGGCCACCACATCGCAGTTCCCGAATAGTCGCTTCATTTTCGCGTGGTACCCCAGGTGCCGGTTCCCGACCACCCACAACTCCCCGTCGCGCCGCAACGCTGCCCGCGCCCCGGTGAACATCCGCCACGCGGTCGCGTCGGTCATCGCCTGGTGGCTGTGGAACGGCGGGTTGGTCAGCACCAGATCCACGCTGCCCGCCTCGAACCCGGCCATCCCGTCCGCGGCCCGGTACTCCGCGTTCCGCGTGCCGGGCGGGAACGTCGCGGCGAACGTGGCGCGCGCCGAGGCCACCGCCTGGTACGACTCGTCCAGGAACGTCAACGCCGCCTTCGGACTCGCCAGTGCCGCCGCCAACCCCACGACCCCGTTGCCGCACCCCAGATCGACGATGCGCGCCGCGTCGGACCGGCTCGGCAGGTGCTGGAGGAGGAACCGCGTGCCGATGTCCAGGTGATCGGCGGAGAACGTTCCGGCGTGATTGACCACGGGACGTCCGCTGGCGACCCCGATGCCGTCCGGCAGCCGATACGTCAGCGGCCACGGATTGTCGGGCCGGGCCAGGCCGGCCTCCGGTTCGCAGAAGATCAGTCGCGCCTTGCGCACCGCCAACGAAGTTCGCGTCGGACCCAGGATCCGCTCGAAGGCCTGAAGCGTCGAGGTGTGGATCTCGGTGACCATGCCGGTCCCGATGACCGCCGTGCCCGGACCGACGAACGGCTGCAACCGCCACAGCTGGTCCTCCAACAGCGCCAACGACTTCGGCACCCGGACCAGGAGCAGATCGATCGGTCCGGAGAAGTCCTCGACTGTCGTCGCGAGAACCGCGTCGGCTGGCGATTCACCGTTCCTGGAAAGGTTTTCGGCCGTCGCCTGCTGACCCAGATACGAATCAGAGATCTGTGTTACTCGGACCCCGGCCGCCGCCAGCGAGGTCGTGATCGCGCCCCATCGGTCACCGAACACCACGACCCGCCCGGACAGGTCCGCACCCGCACCGAGCTGTCGCACCAGATATTCGTCCGCCGCGTCCCAGGCCCGCAGCTGTTCCCGCGGATCCTCCGGAAAACGCGTCAGTACCAACTCGCTCGGCAGCACCGGCGTGCCGCCCACAACCCCGCTCACAGCCACTTCGCCCGCTTCAACAGCACATAAAGCGTCACGCACGCTATCGCCATGACTCCCAGCACGATGTAGTACGAGTAGTGGTAGTGCAGCTCCGGCATGTCGTCGAAGTTCATCCCGTAGATCCCGGCGATCGCCGTGGGCACCGCCAGGATCGCCGCCCACGCCGAGATCCGCCGCATGTCGTCGTTCTGCTGCACCGACACCCGCGACCGGTCCGCGTCCAACATGTGGTCCAGCAGCTCGTTCCACTCCCGGGCGGCGTCGGTGGCGCGCAACACGTGGTCGGCCACGTCCCGGAAGTACGGCTCGGTCTCCTTCGCGATCCGCTCCTCCTGCCCGGCGACCAGTGCCTTCGCCGGCAGCACCAGCGGCACCACGGCGCGCGCGAACACGATCGCGTTCCGCTTCAGCGCGTAGATCGGGCCGCCGTAGTCGCCGCGGCCGGGGGAGAAGACCTCGGTCTCCAGGGCGTCGATGGAGTCCTGCATCAGCTGCGCGTAGCCGCTGTAGGAGTCCACGATCAGGTCGGCGATCGCGTACAGCACCGCGCTCGGCCCGATCTGCAGCAGCTCCGGCTCGTCCTCGACCCGGTTGCGCACCCCGCTCAGCGGGTTGGCCGGGCCGTGCCGCACGGTGACCACGAAGTTCTCGCCGAGGAACACCGAGATCTCGCCGAGCTGCAACGGGTGGTGCGGGTCCGCCTCCAGCAGCGTCTTGAACACCAGGAACGTCGATCCCTTGTAGTGCTCCAGCTTGGGCCGCTGGTGCGCGCTCACGGCGTCCTCGACGGCCAGCGGGTGCAGCCCGAACTCGCGCGCCACCAGGTCCAGCTCGTCCGGCTCCGGTTCGAACAGTCCCAGCCACAGGAACGCCGAGGGGTCCCCGCAGCTCCTGGCCTCCTCCAAAGCATCCGACAGGTCCTCGGGTGCGGAGACCCGGCGGCCGTCACGGTAGGTCGCGCAGTCGACGATCATGCCGGCGATTATCCCGCAGCCCGGCGGGCCGGGCCGAATCCCGACTATCCCGCAGGCCGGCGGGCCCGGCCGAATCCCGACCCGTCGCCCGCGCCGGCTAGGTCGTAGGGTGAGGCTGTGACCCTGGTACTTCTGATCCGCCACGGCCGCACCACCGCCAACAGCTCCGGTGTACTCGCCGGCTGGACCAAGGGTGTGCGCCTGGACGAGCGCGGCGAGCAGCAGGCCGCCGAGCTGGCCAAGCGGCTGGCCGAGGTGCCGCTGTCGGCCGTGGTGTGTTCCCCGCTGGAGCGCTGCCGACAGACCTCCGACACCGTGCTGTCCGGCCGCGAAGGCGTGCCGGTGCACCTGGACGAGCGGATCGGCGAGTGCCGATACGGCGACTGGACCGGCCGGCCGCTGTCCGAGTTGGCCCAGGAGCCGCTGTGGAGGGTCGTGCAGGCGCATCCGTCCGCCGCGCGCTTCCCCGGGCCCGAGGGCGAGTCGATGGCCGACATGTCGGCGCGTGCGGTGGCCGCGGTGCGGGAATGGAACACCCTGATAGAGGCCGAACACGGACCGGAGGCGGTGTGGGCGCTGTTCTCGCACGGCGACGTCATCAAGGCGATCACCGCCGACGCGCTGGGCCTGCACCTGGACCAGTTCCAGCGCATCACCTGCGATCCGTGCTCGGTCACGGCCGTGCGCTACACCGAACTGCGGCCCTTCGTCGTGCGCCTGAACGACGTCGGCGGCGACCCGGCCCCCTACCGGCCCCCGGCCGAGCGTTCGCCATCAGCGGACGCGGACGCCGCAGTGGGGGGCGGCGCGGGCGCCGACAACGCATGAACGCATAGGCTTGATTGCCGGGCCCACACGAGGCCCTGAGCGCGAAGCTTGTAGGAGGAAACACGGTGTCACGGGAACTCTTCGTCTACGACCCCCCGGAGCGGTTCGTCGCGGGCACCGTCGGCCTTCCCGGGCACCGCACCTTCTACCTGCAAGCCGCCGACGCCGGCGGCCGGATCACCTCGGTGGCCCTGGAGAAGGAGCAGGTCGAGGCGCTGGCCGAACGGCTGGACGATCTGCTGGACGAGGTGGTGCGCCGCTCCGGCGGGGCCGCCCCGGTCCCGGCGATCGCCCCGCTGGAGCTGGCCGACGACAAGCCGCTGGAACAGCCGGTCTTCGAGGAGTTCCGGGTCGCGGCCCTGGCCCTGGCCTGGGACGGCGAGACCCAGCGGGTGGTGATCGAGGCGATGGCGCCGATGGAGGGCGAGGGCGAGCCGCCGCTGGGCGACATGGAGGCCGACGGCCCGCCGACCATGGTGGTCCGGCTCACCGGCGCGCAGGCCCGGGCCTTCACCTCCCGGGCCAAGGCCGTGGTGTCGGCCGGCCGGCCGCCGTGCCCGTTCTGCTCGCTGCCGCTGGACCCGGACGGCCACGTCTGCCCGCGCTCCAACGGCTACCGGCGGCGCGCCGCTTGAGCACCCCCGGAGCGGACGCCGCGGCCGAGCAGAAGGATCTCGATCCGGCCGCCGTGCTGGAGGTGCTGACGGCCGGCGAGCTGACCATCACCGGCCGGATCACCAACGCCTCCAACGCCACCCTCTACGGCTCGGTGGCGCTGAACGGCGTCACCTTGAACTGCGTGCACAAGCCGGTGGCCGGCGAGCGCCCGCTGTGGGACTTCCCCAACGGCACGCTGGCCGCCCGCGAGGTCGCCGCCTACGAGCTGTCCCAGGCCACCGGCTGGCGCATCGTCCCGCCGACGGTGATGCGCGAGGGGCCGTGGGGCCCGGGCATGTGCCAGCTGTGGATCGACACCCCCGACGAGGACGACCACGACCTGCTGGCCCTGCTGCCGGAGGACTTCGACGAGGACCCCGCCGAGACCGCCGAGACCGCCGGGTCCCAATGGCGCCCCGTCCTGTCGGTGGAGCTCAGCGATGGCCGCCCGGCGGTGCTGGCGCACAAGGCCGACGAACGGCTGCGCCGCATCGCCGCCTTCGACGCGGTGGTGAACAACGCCGACCGCAAGGGCGGGCACCTGCTGGTCGGGACCGCCGAACCGGACCACGTCTACGGGATCGACCACGGCCTGACCTTCAACGTCGACGACAAGCTGCGTACCCTGCTGTGGGGATTCAGCGGCGAGCCGTTGGGCGCCGAGGTCCGCGAGGTGCTGGCGAAGCTGGACCGCGACCTCGGCTCCGGGGAGTTGGGCGGCCGCCTGGCCGGCCTGCTGGACGCCGAAGAGGTGGCGGCCACGCGCGAGCGGATCAGGGAACTGCTGGACTCCGACACCATTCCGGGTCCAGAGGGGAGAAGGCGACCGGTGCCCTGGCCGCCGTTCTAGATATGAGTGTTCTCGAAGTATGAGTGTTCTCGAAACGAGTCAAAGTCCGGAGTTGTTGGCGGCGCATCAGGCCCGCCGGGACGCCGTCGATCCGATCCTGGCCCTTTCGAAGCCGCTGCCGAAGCCGGCCGCCGCGGACGTGGTGCTGAGTTGCCCCGGCGGCGTGGCGCTGGTGCGGAACACGGCTGTCGATCAGGCTTCCTTCGGCTACCTGTTCACCGCGGCCCACGAGAGCAAGCTGGCGCCGAAGGTCGACGGGCCGAAGGCGTTCGCCGAGTTGTTGGACCTGTGGGCCGCGCAGGATTGCTTCCGGCCCGGTCCCGACAGCATCGCCACCGTCACCTGGCCGTCGCGGGACACCGAGGTGTCGCGCGCTCTGATCGAGCGGGGATTCGTGCCGCAGTCGGCGCTCGCGGTGCGGCTCGCCGGGCGCGCTTTCGTTGGCGACGCGGCTCCGGACCCGACCCCAGCCCCGGACCTTGATGTCGTGGTTCGCCGCGCCGGGCCCGCCGACTCCGACGCGATGGCGCGGTTGTGGACTGAGCAACTGCACTGGGAGGTGCAGTTCGGCCATACCTCGATCCGGCCGACCACCCGGGAACGGGTGGCCGAGCAGGTCGCGCAGGCCGTCGGCGGCCAGGAGAAGCAGGCCTGGGTCGCCGAGCGGGACGGCGAGGTGGCCGGGCTGATCGCGATCCAGCCGCCCAGCCACGCCGCTTGGGCCGCGCACACCATCGGAGTCGCCCCGGCGGCCTATCTGACCTGCGGAGCCGTCGCGGCCGGCGAGCGCGGCAGCGGCATCGGCAGCGCGCTGGCCCGGCACGTCCACGCCGAACTGGACGCCGCCGGTGTGGGCGCGGTCCTTCTGCACTACACGATCGCGAATCCGCTGTCTGGGCCGTTCTGGAGCCGCTGCGGCTACCGGCCGGTTCTCACCGCCTGGTCACGCGGGACCGTCGGCTGAGACCGGCGGCGCACTCCGCTGAGACGGGCCCGGTCCACCGTTCGATCACCCGCGGCGCCCGGAACAAACGCCACCCCCGGCTCTGTTGCCCCAGGCAGCGGCTCCGCGCCGCCATCGACTCCTGCCCCCGTACCCGCACCCGGCACTGTCCGGACCGATCCCGATAGGATCATCCGCATGCACGCATGGCCCGCCCCCGAGGTCCCCGAACTGCCCGGTCACGGCCCCGCCGTCCGGCTCCACGACACTGCCGCGCAGGGCCTGGTGCCCACGCCGGCGGCGGCCCCCGGCGAGGCGGCCCGCATTTACGTGTGCGGTATCACGCCCTACGACGCGACCCATATGGGCCACGCCAACACCTACCTGACGTTCGACCTGATCCAGCGCGCGTGGCTGGACGCCGGGCACCCGGTGTCCTACGTGCAGAACGTCACCGACGTCGACGACCCGCTGCTGGAGCGGGCGCTGGCCACCGGCCAGGACTGGGTGAGCCTGGCCGAGTCCGAGACCGCGCTGTTCCGCGAGGACATGACCGCGCTGCGGATCCTGCCCCCGCGGCACTACGTCGGCGCCGTGGAGTCGATCCCGCTGGTCGTGGACCTGGTCATGAAGCTGCTGGCCCGCGGCGCCGCCTACGACGTGGACGGCGACATCTACTTCTCGGTCCACGCCGACCCGGCCTTCGGCTCGGTCGCGCACCTGGACGGCCCGGAGATGCTCGCCACCTTCGGCGAACGCGGCGGCGACCCCGGCCGCCCCGGCAAGAAGGACCCGCTGGACTGCCTGCTCTGGCAGGCCGAGCGCGAGGGCGAACCGTCCTGGGAACCGGGCGAGGCGGCGCGCGCCGCCGGCCTGAAGCCCGGCCGCCCCGGCTGGCACATCGAGTGCGCGGCGATCGCCCTGGAACACCTGGGCATGGGCTTCGACCTGCAAGGCGGCGGCAGCGACCTGGCGTTCCCGCACCACGAGATGGGCGCCTCCGAGGCCCAGGTGATCACCGGGCAGCGCCCCTACGCGCACAGCTACGTCCACTCCGGCATGGTCGGCCTGGACGGCGAGAAGATGTCCAAGTCCAAGGGCAACCTGGTCCTGGTCTCCAAGCTCCGCCAGGCCGGCGTGGACCCGATGGCCATCCGCCTGGCCCTGCTGGCACACCACTACCGCACCGACTGGGAGTGGACCGACGCCGACCTGGACGCCGCCCAGACCCGCCTGGCCCGCTGGCGCGCGGCCGTCTCCCGCCCGGACGGGGTCCCGGCCGACGACGTGCTCGCCGCGGTGCGCGAGCGGATCGCCGACGACCTCGACGCGCCCGGCGCGCTGAAGGCGATCGACGCCTGGGCGGCGCGGCAGGAGGCCGCGGACGCCGACGCCGACGCCGATGCCGACGCCTCGGCGGTGCGGGACACAGCGGCGCGGAACACGGTGGTGCGGAACACGGCGGCGCCGGGACAGATCAGCCGGATCAGCGACGCGCTGCTCGGGGTGGCGCTGTAGTCGTCTTCCCGCCTTCCCCCGCCATCAGCCCACGGTGATGTCGCGGCGGGTGCGGATCGGGCTGGCGAGGACCACGACCGGCACCACGAGCGTCGCCCCGGCGGCGCACCACAGCGCGGCGCGCGGGCCGTACCAGGTGGCGACCGCACCGGCGGCCAGCGCGCCGACCGGGATCACGCCCCACGAGAGGACCCGCACCGTCGCCATCACCCGCGGCAGCAACTCGGTCGGCGTCGCGGTCTGCCGGTAGGTGCGGGTGACGATGCTCGCCACCACGACCGTCGCGGCGAAGGCGGCGTTCCCCAGCGCGAACACCCCGGCGCCCCAGCCATGCCCGGCCAACGGCATCAGCGCGAACCCGAACGGGAGCGTCAGCGAGGCGATGAGCAACGCGCGTCCGCTACCGATGCGCCGCGTCAGACGCGGGGTGAGGGACGCACCGAACAGGCTGCCCAACCCCTCGGCCGCCATCATGGCACCGACCCACGCCGGGCCCAGGCCGAGCGTGCGCACCAGGAACAGGGGGGTCAGGGCCATCTGCGCGCCGCAGATGAAGTTCATGGCGGTCGCGTCCCACAGGTTCGCCCGCTGAATCGGCTCACGAATGAGGTAGTGCCACCCCTCGCGAACCGCCGCACGCACGCTGCCGCGCTGAGCCGGGCCCGCGTCCCGCACGGCCTTCGGCGGCCGCGGCACATTCCGCAACAAGAGCGCTGATATCAGATAGCTGACGACATCCACCACGATGGCACTCGCCGCCCCGACCGCCTGCACCAACGCCCCGCCGAGCGAGGGCCCCGCGAGGTTCGTCACCGCCTCGGCCCCCGACGTGAGGCTGTTGCGCGCAGTCAGCTCCTCCCTGCTGACCAGGAACGGCAGCATCGTCGCATTCCCGACGTCGAACACCACCGACGCCACGACCTCGTCGCCCGGCTCCAGCAGCGCCAGCAGCGCCGCCGCGATGGCCTCGGTGGCGGCGGCCGTGACCAGCACCTCGGTGTCCGGGTCGAAGTCCAGGCCGTAGAAGCGCTTCTGGTG
>NZ_JAAFZA010000305.1 GCF_015356865.1 Catenulispora pinisilvae | reverse complement strand
GCCCCCCGCCAGGCACCACCCGCGCAGACGCTCAGTCCGCCTCGGAAGCGGCTGGGTTGGATGACACCGCCGAGGCGACCAGCTCGCCCTCCGCAGTGGCGTGTCCCATCGCCTCGGCCGCTAGCTCCGGCTGGTCCCGCAGCTCCTTCGCGCTGAACTCGTCGGCGACCCGGCCGGCGACCAGGATCGTCACCCGTTCGGCGACCTCCACGGCGAATGCCGGGCGGGGTGCGGCTACCAGGATCGTCAGGCCGCGCTCCGGCAGGGTCTTGATGAGGTCGGCGATGTCCTGGACGATCAGGGGGGCCAGGCCCTCGGTCGGTTCGTCCAGCAGCAGTAGGCGGGGCTGGCCGAGGAGTGCCCGGGCGATCGCCAGCATCTGCTGCTCGCCGCCGGAGAGTTGGCGGCCGCGGTGGCCGGCGCGCTCGGCGAGGCGGGGCAGTAGTTCCTTGACGCTGTCCGGGGTCCACTGGGCGGCGGCGCGGCGGCGTCGGCCTCCGGCCGCGAGTGTCAGGTGTTCCTGGACCGTCAGCCCCGGGAACACCCGGCGGCCCTGGGGCACCAGGCCGACTCCGGCGCGGGCGCGGCGGTGTGCGGGCAGCCGGGTGAGGTCGGAGCCGGACACCGACACCCGGCCGGACGAGGCTGGTACGAGGCCTGCGACGGTGTGGATCAGTGTGGTCTTCCCGGCGCCGTTGTGGCCGACCACCGCGTGGACGGAGCCGTCGGGGATCTCCAGGTCCAGGCCGTGCAGGACGGTGCCGCCGTCGTAGCCGGAAGTCAGGCTGCTGAGACTGAGCATCAGACAACCTCCTCGACGGCGTCCGGCACGGCCCCGGACTCGCCGAGGTAGGCGGTCCGCACCGCGGCGTCGGCGGCGATCTCGGTCGGCGTCCCGGTCGCCAGCAGCTTCCCGTCCTGGAGCACGGTCACCGTGTCGGCGATCGCTGCGACGAATGCGAAGTCGTGCTCGACGACGACCACCGTCACCTCTTCGGGCAGCGCCCGCATCGCCGTCAGCAGCCGCTCGACGCCCTGATCGGTCAGCCCGGCCGCCGGCTCGTCGAGCAGCAGCACCCGCGGGTCGGCCGCCAGCGCCATCCCGATGTCCAGCATCCGGCGTTCGCCGTGGGCCAGCGCGCCGGCCGGTCGGCTGGCGAGGGCGGTGATGCCCGCGGTCTCCAAGTAGCGTTCGCAGGACTCGGACAAGCTCCGATAGCGGCCCCGGCGCCACTTCCCCCGCACCTTCGAATGCGGCCACGCGGCCAGCGCGATGTTGTCCGCCACCGACAACGTGCTCCACACGGTCGGCTGCTGGAAGGTGCGCGCGATGCCCAGCCGGGAACGCTTGACGCGGCTGGTGCGGGTGACGTCGCGGCCGTTGTAGCGGATCCGGCCGGCGGTCGGGCGCAGCTCCCCGGCGATGAGGTTGAGCAGAGTTGTCTTGCCGGCGCCGTTGGGGCCGATCACCGCGTGCCGGCGCCCGGCCTCGAAGGTCAGATCCAGGCCGCCGACCGCGAGCGTGCCGCCGCTGAACGCCTTCGTCAGGCCACTGACTTCGATCATGTTGGCGGATACAGAGCTCGTATTTGCAGATGCAGACACCGAGCTCATGTTGGCCGATGCCGAGCTCGCGTTCGCGGGTAGCGAGCTCATATTCGCAGATACCGAACTCACGTCCGTCATGCCGGACCTCCCCGTCGTTTCGGCGCCCGGAAACGGATCCCGGCCACGCCGTCGGGCAACGCGTAGACGGCGACGATGAACATCAAGCCGAGCAGCAGCGGCCCGTGGCCCGGGAACGGTCCGGACAGCCAGTCCTGGGTAGCCACGATAAGCCCCGCGCCGAGCAGCGCGCCCAACGGCGAGGTCGCGCCGCCGAGTACCACGGCCAACAGCACCAGCGCCGAGTTGGAGAAGCTGCCGTCGTCCGGCGACACGTAGGCGTTGACGGTGCACATCAGCACCCCGCCGAACCCGGCCAGCGCACCGGCCGCGACATAAGCAAGCCACTGATACCGCGTCACCGGGTGCCCGGCGGATCGCATGCGGGCCTCGTGGTCGCGGCAGGCCAGCAGCAGCTTGCCGACCGGGGAGCGCAGCACCCACCAGACCACGGCGATGACGATGGCGGTGGCGGTGAGCACGAACCAGTAGATCGACCGGTCGGAGCTGAGCGCGGCCATCCCGGGAAGCGGCTGGATCGGCGTGATCCCGTACATGCCGTCCGTTCCGCCGGTCAGCGAGCGCCACTCCCCGGCCGCGGTGACGGTGAGCTCGCCGAGCGCCAGCGTGGTCATCAGGAACGCCACGCCGCGGGTGCGGATCGCGACCAGTCCGGTGGCCGCGGCGAACGCGGCGGCCACGAGCGTCCCGCACAGCAGTTGCAACACGCCGACGGTGTGCCCGTGCGTGCTCATCACCCCGGCGGTGTACGCGCCGACCAGGAACGGCGCCGCCTGGCCCATCGTCGGCAGGCCCGAGTAGCCGGCCAGGATGCTGACACTGACGGCCAGCACGCCGAGCGCCAGTGCCTTGGACATCAGGCTGATCCCGTATCCGTCGAAGCTCGACGGCGCGATCAGCAGGAACACGGCCAGCACCGCACCGGGCACGCCGATCCGCACCGGCCGGGAAAGCAGAACCGCCGGGATCCTCATGCGTGCGCCCCCGCCGCCGCACCGGCTCCGACGGCCGACGAACCCCGGAAGGTGCGGACCACCAGGGCCACGGCCATCAGGCCGAACAACAGATACGGGGCCCAGTTGGAGGAGATCGACACGCCCAGCGTCTCGATCTCGCCGACCGCGATCGCCGCGCCGAACGCGCCGAGCACCGAGCCGGGGCGGCCGAGCACGATGACGACCATCGACAACATCAGGACCTTGTCGGCGGTGTCCGGTCCGGGGCCGATGATCGGCGCGCCGAGGCCGCCGGCCAGTCCGGCCAGCGCGCCGGCCGCGCCGCACAGCGCCGCGTGCACCCGCCACGGCGCGTAGCCCATGGCGCCGACCATCTCCCGGTCGTCGGCCGCGGCCCGCAGCAGCGCCCCGGCCCGGGTCCGGCCCAGGACGTAGGTCCCGGCCAGGGCCAGCACCGAGGCCACCACGATGAACATCAGGCGGTAGGTCGGGTAGACGTGCCCGAAGATCTGCACCGTGCCGTTCACCGACTTCGGGATCACGACCGGGTGTTCATCGGTGCCGTAGACGGTGGTCAGGACGTCCGCCCCGACCAGGGACAAACCGAACGTCAGCAACGCTTGTGGGAGATGGCCGCGGTCGGCCAGCGGCAGCGTCCCGGCGGCCAGGAGCCCGCCGCCGAGCGTGCCGCCGACCGTGGCCACGGCCAGTCCCAGGAAGGCCGAGGACCAGGAGCCGTCGGACACCGAGGCGGCCAGGTAGCCGCCGAGTGCGAACAGGGTCCCGTGGGCGATGTTCAGCACGCCGCCGATCCCGAACAACAAAGTCAGGCCGGCGGCCGCGACGAACAGCAGCAGCCCGTAGGCCACTCCGTCCAGCGCGGGCACGAAGTGCGTGTTGATCGCACCCATGGGACCCCTTCCGCAGTGCTCTTACTGGTTGTACTGGTGGAACTAGTTCAAATAGTTGAACTGGTTGTACCGGCTGTACTCGTTGTGCTGGTTGTGCTGGTTGTGCTGGTTGTGCTGGTTGTGCCGGTGGTGCAGGTCGATCCCTGCGACGCCTCTCAGCTGCCGATGGTAGCCAGGTCGCCGATCTTCACGTTGGCCAGTGCCGTGCCGTCCATCTCGACCTTGCGCAGGTACCACTTCTGCACCGGCACGTGGGTGTCGGCCGACAGCTGCCAGGTCCCGCGCGGGCTGTCGATCTGGCCCATCCCCTTGATCGCCGCGTTCACCGCGTCCGGCGTCGGGTTCGGCCCGGCCTTGGCGATCGCCTGGTCCAGCACCGAGGCCGCGTCCCAGCTGTACATCGCGGTGGCCGGCGGGGCCTCGCCGTTGTACTTCTGCGACCAGGCCGAGACGAACTGGCGGTTGGCGGCGCTGGAGATGTCCGGGGAGTAGTTCATCGTGGTGATGATGCCGGCGGCCGCCTGGCCCTCGGCCTTGAGCGCGCCGCCCTCGGTGATGAAGCCGGCCGCGTACAGCGGGATGTCCTTGGCGTCGGACTGGGACCAGTCCTTGACGAAGTCGATCGCGTTCTGCCCGGTGTAGAAGCAGTAGATCGCCTTCGCGCCGGAGGCCTTGACCTTGGACAGGAACGGCGTGAAGTCCGTGGTGTTCGGGAACGGCGTGAAGGTCGCCTTGCCGCCGTCGTTGGCCAGCTTGCCGCCGGCCTTGGTGTAGGCCTCGGTGAAGCCACGGAGCTGGTCGTAGCCGCCCTGGTAGTCCGGGCCGAACGCGTAGACCGAGCCGGGGACGTTCTGCGCCATGTACGGGCCCATCGAGGAGCCCGGGTCGGTGGACATGAAGCTCATGGTCCACAGGTGCGAGACGTCCTTGACCGTCGGGCGGCCGCCGGTGTTGACCACGGGCACGCCCGCGGCGGTGGCGATCGGCACCACGGCCTGGATGGTCGGGGTGGCCACGATGCCGGCGATGGCCAGCACGTGGTCCTGCTCGATCATCTTCTTGGCCACCGGCACCGCGGCCGCGCCGCCGTTGGCCTCGTCTCCCACCTTCAGGGTGACCTTGTGGCCGCCGAGCATGTCGTTGTGGGTGTCCAGGTAGAGCTGGAACCCGTTGAGGTGGTCCGGGCCCAGGGCCTGGTTGCTGCCGGACAGCGCGGTGATCAGGCCGATGTTGATCGGCGCGTCGCCCTTGGCAGAGCTCTTACTCGAAGTGCTGCTGCTGCAACCGGCCGCCGCGAGCGCGGTCACCGCGCCGACGGCCACGGCAGCGCGCAGGCGCACCGATACTCGTGACGAGAACAAGACTGTCTCCTTAAGCGGTTGATATCAGTGGTCACGCGGAACAGGCTCGCCGGCGTTGAGCGGCCGGCGGCCCGAACTTCGGTCCGAACTTCGGTCTTGCGGGCGGTGCATGGGGCGTTCGTGGGGCTTTTCGTGGGGCATTCCGTGGAGCGTTTGTGGGGTTCGCAGGGCCCTTGTGGGGCGTTCGTGGGGCGGTTCAGGGGCGGGCGAAGGCCGCGTCCGGGTTCATCCGCAGCTGGGTGACGGCGTGCTCGACCAGCGTGACCAGCACCCGTTTGCTGGACTCGCGGCGCCGGGCGTCGCACATCAGCAGCGGGACGTCGTCGCGCACCGAGAGCGCGTCACGGATCTCCTCGTGGCCGTGCATCGGGGCGCCGTCGAACTGGTTGATCGCCACGACGTGCGGGATGCCGCGGTGCTCGAAGAAGTCGATGGCGGCGAAGGCGTCGTCCAGCCGCCGGACGTCGGCCAGCACCACGGCGCCGATCGCGCCGCGGGACAGTTCGTCCCAGAAGAACCAGAACCGCTCCTGGCCCGGCGCGCCGAACAAGTACAGGATCAGGTCCTGGGCCAAGGTGATGCGGCCGAAGTCCATCGCCACCGTCGTCGCGGTCTTGCCCGGGATGTTCCGGACGTCGTCGATGCCGGCCCCGGCCGAGGTCATCTCCGCCTCGGTGGTCAGCGGCTGGATCTCGGACACCGAGCCGACCAGGGTGGTCTTGCCGACGCCGAACCCGCCGGCCACCACGATCTTGGCCGCGGTGGCCTGGTCGGCCCTCACCGGAACCGTCCGGCGGCCTCGCGGGCCAGCATCCGGGACCGCGCCATCGGCGTCAGCGCGGCGCCGACCTGGTTGATCAGCTCGGCCATGGTGTAGGAGACCTGGCCGATGTCGCACTCACGCCGGGCGAAGACCAGCAGCGAGGCCCCGTCGCTGACCGCCATCGAGAACAGGAAGCCGCCGAGCAGTTCGGTCAGGTTGCTCTGCACGGGCGCGGCGTGCAGCAGCCGGGCCGCGCCGGCCAGCAGGCCGACCAGCCCGGAGGCCACCGCGGCCAGGTTCTCGGCCTGCTCGTCAGTCAGGTCGCTGCTGGCCGCCACCACCAGCCCGTCGGCCGAGACCGCCAGAGCGTGCACGACACCGGGGACCCGGAGTGCGAAGTCGTTGAGGAGCCAGTCCAGATTGTCCGGGGGGCTGCTGGGCATGAGCGACATTTAGAAGGTCCCTGTACTTGAAGGCGGCGTGTAGGGGGTCTGGGGGGCGCTGCCGGGCGCGCCGCGGCCGCCGATCCCGCGGGCGTAGGCCACCATCGAGGCCGAGACCCGGGACGGGTCGCGCTCGACCGGGCTGGCCACCTCGGGCTCGTCGTCCATCGCCTCGGCGGGGAGCCGGGCCAGCGGCACCCGTTTGGGCAGACCGTGCGTGGTCTTCAATTTGGGCTGCTCCGCCGCCGGCGCGGGGGGTGTCGCCGGGGCCGCCGGAGCGGTGGGCAGAGCGGGCTGGGCCTGGAACGACGGCTGCTGGGCCGGGGCCGCCGGCCGTGGCTGGTACGACGGCTGGCTCTGGTACTGCGAGGCCTGCGCCTGGGACTGCGAGGCCTGGGTCTGGAAGGACGGCTGCACCGGGACCGCGGCCGGGGGCTGCGCCGGTGGCTGGGGCTGGAACGAGGGATCGCCCTGGAACGTGTGCTCACCCTGGAAGGACGGGTGCCCCTGGTAGGAAGGCTGGCCCTGGTAGGAAGGCTGGCCCTGGTACGAGGGCTGATTCTGGTACGAAGGCTGATTCTGGTGCGAGGGCTGCGACTGCGCCGAGGCCTCGAACGCCGACCGGGCCGGATACGCCGGCGCCGGCTCCTGGGCGCCCTGCGCGGCCTGGGCCGCCTGCAACGCTTGAGCTTGGGCGGCCTGAGCGGCCTGGGCTTGCGCCGCCTGGGCCGCCTCGGCCGCGGCCCGGCCGCGCAGCGCTCCGGCCAGCCACGGACTCAGCGGCCCGTCGGCGACGCCCGGACCGGAGACCGCGTCGCCGGCCGGGGCCGCGGGACCGGCCGGGCGGCTCAGGGGCCGGACCCGGATCGGGGCCGGCGGGAAGCCGTTGACGCCTTCGCCGATGCTCTGCTGAGTGGAGGCGTAGGGGTCCGATGCGAAGCCGTTCGCTCCTTGCTGCGCCGCCCACTGACCGCTCGCGTCCATCGCGGCCGCCCCGGCCGCGGCGCCCATCGCGGGCTGCTGCGGGAAGGCCGAGGTCTGGGTGCGCGGGTTGAACCCGCCGGTCCCCGCCCCGAACCGGTCGGGCTCCGGCTCCGGCGCCACCGACCGGCGGCGCCGCCCGCCGGCGACCGCGCCGGCCCCGGAGTTGCGCGCCCCGGCGGTGTTCCGCTCGCCGGGGGAGCCCATGCCCGAGACCAGCGAGTCGATCGCGGCCGTGGCCATCGTCGGGGCCAGCAGGTCCGGCGCCCCCGGCGACCAGTACAGCGTCGGCGGCAGCACCAGTTCGGCGATCGTGCCGCCCTGCGGGTTCTGCCGCAGTTCCACGGCTATGCCGTACCAGGACGCCAGCTGCCCGGCCACGGTCAGGCCCATCGCCTTGACCGAGGCGGCGTCCAGGTGGGTCGGCGTGGTCAGCCGGGCGTTGAGCTCCGAGCGCCGGCGCGGGGTCATGCCGATGCCGCGGTCGGTGATCTGGATGATGATGCGGTCGGCCAGCACCCGCATGTCGACCAGGACCCGGCTGTCCGGGGAGGAGAACGCGGTGGCGTTGTCCAGCAGTTCCGCGCACAGGTGCACCAGGTGGTCGACCACCGGCGGGGCGATGACCACCCCCATGTCGACGTTCACCAGGTCGACCCGCGAGTACTTCTCGATGCGGCCGGAGGCGGCGCGGATCACGTCGATCAGCGGCACGCCCTCGTCGCGGATCCGCACCGTGCCCTCACCGCCCAGGACCAGCAGGCTCTCGTTGTTCCGGGTCATGCGCGCGGCCAGGTGGTCGAGCACGAACAGCCGGGCCAGCCGGTCCGGGTCCTGCTCGTCGCGCTCGGCCTTGTCCAGCTCCAGGGTGAGCGCGCCGGTCAGCCGCTCGCCGCGGCGGGCCAGGGCGACGAACGCCGCACCCACGCCGGAGCGCAGCAGCACCTGTTCGGCGGCGGTGCGGATGGCCTCGCGCCGGACCGCGTTGAAGGCCCGGGCCACGGCGGCGATCTCGTCGTCGCCCAACACCTGCAGCCCGCCGGCCGCCTCGTCGGCGAACTCCTCGGGGGTCTGGCCGGTCAGCGAGCCGGTGCCGCGCAGGGCCTGCACCGCGGCCGGCAGGTCCTCGAAGGCCACGGCGTGCGCGCCGTCGCGCAGGCCGCGCAGACCCTTGATGATCGGCCGGCCCAGCCGCAGGCTGACCATCAGCGCCAGCAGCATCGTGCCGGCCACCGCCGCGGCCTCGACCCCGGCCAGTTCGCGCTGATACCTGCGGTCCTTGGCGATCAGGTCGAGCGTGGACAGGTCCATGTCGTGCCGGACCCCGTCCAGCGCGGTCAGCCGGGCGTCCAGCGTGCTGGTCCACTGCTTCGGGTCCAGCTGCACCTTCGTGCCCGGCGCGGTGTCCGCGACGGTGTCCTCCAACTGGCCGGCGCCGGCCATGCCCGGACCGCCGAGCGCCTGGTTCGGGACGTCCTGCCAGCTGGCCGGGGCCAGCGCGCCGAAGGACTCCAGGGCGCTGGAGTAGCTGTTGCGGCTGCCGATCAGGTCCTGGGCGGCGGAGGCCGTCTGGGTCGGCGCCGCCAGGGTCCGCAGGACGTCGGCCTCCTCACCGCTGAGCGCCTCGCGGGCCTGGCTCAGCGCCGAGGTGGCGCGCAGCATGGTCGCCACCGAGGAGGAGGCCCCGGAGTTCTGCACCAGGTCGTGGTAGGACAGCAGGTCGGCGATGACGATGTGGTACTGGAAGTCGGCCGCCGAGAGCACCTGCGGGGAGTTGCCGCGGATCAGGTCGCGCAGGGTGTCGATGGCCCGCAGTTCGCCGTCGATCCGGGACAGCAGCGCCTTGCCGTCCGAGGACAGCCACGGCATCCCCTTGACCTTGTCCTCGTAGGCCGCGGTCGCCGCCTGGGTCTTGGCGATCTGGTCGTTCAGCCCCGCCGAGTCGGCGCCGGAGGAGCCGCTGAGGATCAAGGCCACCTGGGTGCGCTCGGCCTGCAACTGCGAGACCAGGTCCGCGGCCGCCGAGGCGGAGTTCATCAGGGTGTACAGATGCCCGGCGCTGATCGCCCCGGAGGTCGAGGTGACCAAGGCCAACGCCCCGAAACCGGAGACGGCACACAGGGGGACAGCGACCAGTATGCCGAGCTTCTTGGTGATTCTCACGGGTGGCCTTTGCGATCCGCGCTGGTCGGCGCATCGGAGTGGTGGCGGCGAACTACGTCGGCAGGTTTTCTCATGCGTGGGTTCAACACTCAATCAAAGTTCTGTCAAAGGCCGACCCGACGGCCAGGAAACAGACCACTGCTTTGTTCGAGCGAATGCATGTTAGCGGAAACGGCATGGCTGGAGACAGTCTGGGTGGTGGAACGGACACGGAACGCGCTTGTCCGCCGGTGAACAGCCGGTTCGTTATCAAGCGGTGCTGAGGATGTCCGTTTCCGGTCGTCGCGGGCCGGTGCGTCCGCCGCCGTCGACTACAGTGAGTTGGCAATACCCGAAGAAACCTCGGATGACTCCGCCGAATCCGAGACGAATCGCGGCGGCGGTGCGCGGCGATCGGGCGACTGGGAAGCCTAGAAGTACTGGGAAGCCCAGAAGTACGCGGATCATGAATTCATGAACGCGTAACCTCATGCGCGCGCGGCATCAGCCCGCGAACTCGAGCTCGGACTAGAGCTCGAAGTTCGAGCTCGAGCGCGCGTAGCTTCAGCCCGCGACCTCAGGCCGCGGCCTCAGGCGCCGGTGGCCTCAAGCGCTCGCAGCTCAAGTGCCCGCGGGCGGATCGGCCAGCAGTCCGGAGACCGGCGGTGGCGTCCATCGTTCGGGCTTGGGCTTGCGGACGCCATACTCGTCCTTGAGGTGGTCGGGGATCGCGTAGTGCATCACCCGGCCGCGGGTCAGTGAACTGAGCTCGAATCGCGTGGTGAGCGCGCCGAGCCGGTCGATGACCATCGCGGCCAGCGGCGAGCGTTCCTTGAGGTGTTCGGTGACGCCGAGCAGCAAGGGTGCGGCGGGCACCAGGTGGTCGAAGACCGCCGAGCGGGGCACCTGGAGCCAGTCCGCGGCGGTGTCGCCGACGAGATAGCGGATCAGGGCCGGGACCACCGGATCCATCAGCGTGCCCGGGACGACGTCCTCGTAGAGCTCCACGAGCTGCTTGGTCAGTTGAACGCCCTCATCGGAGGGCCCCATGAACTTCGCCATGTAAAGGTCTGAGAAATCGCGCGCCTCGGCGAGGTCGGCCGGCGCCGCGGCGAGGTCGATCCCGAGCATCGCGCCGACGACGCGCCATGCGTAGAAATACGCATCCGCGCCGTCCCTGGTGAGGTGCACACCCAGGCGGTGCAAGGCGTCCAGGACCTGGATGGAGAACATCATCTGGCCGCCGATCATGTCCTCCTGGCAGATCGGCACACCCCAGGTGGCCTCGTCCCACGCGCCCTCACGGCGCAGGTGGTGCCGGATGGAGGCGTGCAGCAGGCGGACTTTCTGGGCGGCCGGGACAAATGCGCCGCCGGCCTCGAACGCGTCGGGGCGCATTAGGTAGACGGTGAACTGACCGGTGGCGGCCATTCGGTTGGAGGGGTAATCCAACGCGTGCGTGGCGGCCAGCAGCTTGGCCACGTGCGGCAGCATGTAGCAGGCCGGCATCGAGGCGAAGGACAGCGCCGTGGAGATGTGGACGTTGTTGTCGATGAAGAACATGCGCGCCGCCTCCATCCGGTCCCAGTCGACCCAGTCCGGAGCGCTGGCGGTGGCCGCGAGGTAGTCGTGGGCGACCTGGGGCAGGCCTTCGGGGAGCGACTCGCCGGTGTGCTCGAAGGAGCGCACCAGGGTGTTGTAGTGGCCGACCTCGCCGGTGGCGAACAGGGCGTCGACGGTGGCGTCGGCGAGGTCGTCGCCGCGCAGGCGCAGGGCGGCCATCGCTTCGGGGGTCACGGGCATCGGGGTCTCCTCGGCGGGCGGTGGCGGTGGCGGTGGTCGTGGCAGGAGC
>NZ_JAAFZA010000304.1 GCF_015356865.1 Catenulispora pinisilvae | reverse complement strand
GGCCAGCACCCCCGCTGCCACCCCGAGCACCACCGCCACCACCCCCACCGGGGGCCTGGCGCACACCGGCGCCGGCGACACCGTGCCGCTGGCCGGCGGCGCGCTGGCGCTGCTGGCTGCCGGCGGCGGGATGATGGTGTACACGCGGCGCGGGAAGAAGCAGAGCACGCACTCCTGATCCGGCAGCGGTATCCGCGGATCACGCACCGCCAGGGAGCCCCACGGGACTTGAGGTTCGAGTCCCTGTGGGGCTTTTCGGCTTCCCGGTTTGAATAGCGCCCTTCGGCTTGAACAGTCAGGGCGACGACCCGGGCGACAAATCCCCTCGTCTTCAGCGGCCTGATCGGCCGAGTCGCCGCGCACCTGCGCCGCCCGCCCTTGACCCGAACGACTCAGGGGCCGCCCGACGTGCGGACGACCCCTGAATCCCTTACCGCTTACCGCTTACCGCTTACCGCGTACCGCATCCCGCGCACCTACCGCAGAACTCGTCCCCCCACAGCGCGGGCGACCTGGACCTCGACCCCGTCCGAGACGGCCGCCGGGCCGCCGAAGACCTCGACCGAGCCGCCGGCCAGCGCCTGGCTGAAGCCGTGCAGCGCGGTGGCGGTGCCGTCGGGCAGCCGGACCGGGTCGGTGAGCAGCAGCGGGCTGTGCGCCGCGGCCAGCATCGCGGCGCCGGTCAGGGCGTCGGCGAAGCGGGTGCCGGTGGCGACGCCGACGGTCTGCGGGTTGTGGAAGGTGCCGGCCACCAGGGACGCGGTGGCGTAGCGGTCCCAGCCCGCGAACTGCGCGGAGGCGTCGCGGTTCGTCAGGTGCGCGGCCGCGGCCACGGCCTGGCCGCCGACCGCCGCCACCGAGTGGGCGCCGGCCACGAAGCCGGCCACGGCCGGGGACAGCTTGCGGTCGGCGGTCAGCAGGATCGCCGCCGGGGTGCCGCTGCCGCCGCCGTACATCGCCGAGAACGGGCCGGCGGTGAGGGCGTCGGCGAAGTCGGCGCCGGTGGCCAGCACCACGTTGCCGGTCGGGTTGCCGAGCTGGTTGGCGATCGCCAGCGAGGTACCGTACCGGTCCGCGCCCGCGACCCGGGTGATCTGCGCCGCTGGCAGGCCCAGCGCGCTGACCACCTTGTCGGAGACCGCGTTCACGCCGCCCAGGACGTAGACCTTGCCGCCGGGCGCCAGCACCCGGTGGATCTCGGCGACCACGGCCGGGTCGGCCGCCTTGGAGGGCGTCAGCAGCAGCGGGCCGCCCTTCTCGGTGGCCAGCGGGACGCCGGACAGCGCGTCGGGGAAGGTCTCGCCGGTGGCCAGGACCACGGCCGAGGCCGAGCCGGCCTTCGGGAACGACTTCTGCGACACGGTGATCGCGGTGCCGTAGCGGTCGGCGCCCGCGACCCGGTTCACGACCGGGGCGTTGGGCGCGGTCGGCTGCGACGGCGCGACGGTCGAGACCTTCGACAGGTAGTCGTCGGCCGGGGAGCCCAGGCCGGTGGCGGTGTCGTAGCCGGCGGCCGCGGTCAGCGAGGAGTCCTCGCCGGCCTGGTAGAGCGTGCCGCGGGTGGCGTCGACGGTCGAGACGTGGATGCCCTCGATCACCTTCGGCTGCCCCGGGATCTGCCCGGTGACGTCGTGGAACGCCGAGGAGCCGTTCAGCGCGTACAGCGCCGGGTTGGCGAAGCCCAGGGCGTGGCCGGCGGCCTGCTTGGCGTCGGCCTGGAGCGCCGAGAACTCCGGAGCCGCGACCGAGGTGCCGCCCATGCCGCCCTCGCCGTACTGGCCGGCGGTGGTCATGCCGGTCATGCCGACGTCGACCGAGGAGGCCAGCGCGCCGTTCATCGCGACGTCCGGCACGGTCCGCATCGGACGCGTGGTGCCGTGGCCGCTGGGCAGGTTGTTCGCCAGCGCGGCCGGCACGGCGCCGGACTGGTACCACGGCTGCGCGACGTCCTCGGAGGTGCCGCCGCCCCCGCCGAAGTAGAAGGAGAACGGGACCTTCTGGCCCTTGACCGGACCCCACGCCGCGTCGCCCTGCTTGGCGGCGCCGACGTGGTCGCCCATCGTCGCCTCCCACGCGTAGTCACCCTGCGCGTCGGTGGCCAGCGTGGTACCGCCGACCGCGGTCACCCACGAGGAGCTGACCGGCCACTCGGTCTGCTTGCGGGCCGAGTCCGCGGCGCAGTTGGCGCCGCCGCCGGCCGCGTTCGCCGGGTCGTCGTCGCCGCAGTCGCCGGTGGAGAAGTCGAAGCCGATACCCTCCAGGGCGCCCTTCTGGAAGATCCGGTCGTAGGCCGCGATCTCCGACGGATCCATGTCCTGGCCGTCGGTGGTGTGCATGATCTCGCCCCAGGAGTTGGAGACCACGTCGGCCAGGTGCTGGTCGACGATCTTCTCCTCGGCGGCCATCAGGTCCGGGTCGGTGCAGGAGTTCGCGCCGACGTAGACGATGTTCGCGTCCGGCGCCAGGCCGTGCGTCATCTCGACGTCCAGCGCCTCCTCGCCGGCCACGTTCGCGGTGCCGCCGCAGGCCTGGACGTTCGTCCACTGCGACTGGTCCAGCACCTCGCTGTACTGGCCCGGGGCGAAGGCCTTGTCGCCGTGCCCGGTCGCGAACTGGTTCGCGTCGGCCTGCATCGTGGGCGAGCCGTACCAGTCGACGATCGCGATGGTCGAGCCCTTGCCGGTCATCCCGGACTTGGTGACGCCGTAGGCGTCGCGCAGCTGCTTGGGCGTGTACGAGCAGGGCAGCAGCGCCGTCGGGCCGGGGTTCGCGCCGGCCGGCCAGGCGGTGCTGGTGGTCGCGCCCCAGTACGGCGAGCAGTTCTGGTTCGCGGCGTTGGCCGCGTTCGCCTTCGCCGAGTCCGCGTGCACCCGCACCGAGGCCTGCGACAGGCCCGAGATGCCGCTGACGAGGTCGGCGACGTCGGCCGGGATGACCGCGCTGGAGGAGGCCGCGTACTTCACCGCGCCGTCGGTGCCCTGGTAGTCCTTGATCTGCGTGCCGAAGGCGCGCTGCACGGCGGCGGAGTCACCGACCGCGTCGATCCAGTCGCTCTGCACGCCCGAGACCTTCAGCCCGGCCCCGGTCAGCCACTTCTGCACCGCCGCGACCTGCGCCGGCGTGGCGCCGTACTGCGCCTGGATCTGCGCCGGGGTCAGGAAGTGCTGGTAGTCCGGGCTGTTCGGGTCGGCGGCGGCCCGCGCCGCGGCGGCCAGCCCCGCCGGATCCTGCCCGGTCAGGTAAACCCGGGTACTGATCTGCTGCGCGGCCGGCAGCGCACCCCGGTCGGCCTGCGCGGTCGCCCACGCCGGATGGGCGTCGGCCAGGATCTTGTTGGTGGTGCTGTGGTGCTGCGTGTCGGCCTGCGCGGGCGAGGCGGACGCGGACGCGGCGACAAGCGCGACGGCGACGGGGAAGACCCCCGCCATCACGGCTTGCGCACGCCGCCGCTGAGCGGCGTTCGGCATAGATGGATTCCCTTTCCCCTGTGGTGGCAGCCGTCCCGCACGAAGCGGCCGCCAGGGGGCGACTTTATGAAATCTTCAGGGACGGCGAACTGATGTTTATCCACTGGGGAACCCGCAGGACAAGATCCGGTAGGAGACCGTGACCGGTTCGTGTCCTGCATACGCGCATGTCAGGCGAGGGCACCGAGATGTGTCACTTTCCGAAGAAACGGCATGAACCGGCGGCCGAGCCGACCGCGACCCGGCTCGAATCAGACAGCCAATTCGATCCGAACATTCGACCCGAGCACAGCGGAGGCGGTGGTACCGAACGTCTCGTGGAACGTGTCGCTCAGATGCGACGGCGAGGCGAAGCCGGCGTCGGCGGCGCAGCGGGTGAGGTTGTGCCCGGCGGCCAGACCCCGAGCCGCCTCCAGCAGGCGGTTCCACTGCTGGTAGCGGCGGAAGGTCGTGCCGGTCTGGCTGGCGAACAGCCGCAGGAAGTAAGGGGTCGACATCCCCAGGCCGTGCGCGCTCTGCTCGGCACGCAGTATCCGGGCCGGTTCCTCACGGATCTCATCGACGACGCGCCGGATGCGGCGGTCGCTGGCGCCGGGCAGGCAAGGATCAGCGAGGAGTCGCAGATACTCCTGGTCCGCCCCGTGCCGGCAGGCGGCGATCAACTCGTGTTCCAGCCGGTGGTCCAAGCCGTAGGGGCCGACCTGCCGGTGCATCGCGGTGGCGGCACTCGGATCGGTGAAAAGCAACAGGATCCGGCCCTCGGGCGCGATCACGCGGTGCCGGGCCCGGCCCGGTGCGTAGACGCTGCGGGTGCGGATCGCGCCGTGCTCGGGGGTCTCGACGACGAACGGCGCGTCCAGGCCGACGGTCAGGACCCCGATCGACGCGGCGTGCAGATCCACGCCCAGGTCCGGCCCGACGTAGCCGCACTGTCCGGGGCGGAGCCACGCCACCGGTGCCTGTGTGGCACCGCATGTTTGTGGAAGCGCGCCGACCGCCATGAGACCACGCTAACTGACGAGGAGAACATCCGCGAAGTCCACTCGAAGTCCGTTTCAGAGAGCGGGGAACAGCTATGGAACAGCACATTCCTGATCGTTCGTGGCATGCCGAGGAGCAGTACGTGGAGCTCGGCGATGCCCGGGTGCACGTCGTGCGCAACGGTGCGCCAGACGCGCCGGTGCTGCTGCTGGTCCACGGGCTCGGCGCGTCCACGGCCTGGTGGAATCCAGTCGTACCGTGCCTGGCCGACGCCTACCGAGTGGTGCGAATAGACCTGCTCGGCCACGGCCGCTCGACCGGCCCGAAGAGCGGGGACGCCGCGTACAGCATCGCCGGACAGGCCGAGCGCATCGGCGCCGTCCTGGACCGGCTGGACGTGAACCGGGTGCTGACGGCTGTCGGGCACTCCACCGGCGGCAACGTGGTCGCCGAGCTGGCTCGGCAGTGTCCTGACGCGGTGTCGGCGCTGGCGTTGATCGGGACCGGACCGTATCCGGAGGCTGATACGTCTGACAGTCCCCTGAGTCGGTTGCTGTTCGCCCGGGTGCCCGGCGCGTTCCTGTGGCGGACGTTCAACACCGCCATCGTCCGCAAGAGTCTGAGTACCGCGTTCGCCAAGCCCGCGGCGCCGCTTCCGGACGAGCTCGTGGCCGGGACCCGCGGTATGACGCATCACGCTCTGGCCGCGACGGCCCGGGGGTCGTTGGCGTACATCAGGGAACGGACGATGCCGGACCGGCTCACCGAGCTCGGCAAGCCGCTGCTCGTGGTGTTCGGCGCGCAGGATGCGCGGTGGCGGTCGGCCGCGGCCGAGGACTACCGGGTGGTGCCGGGCGCCCGGGTCGTGGTGCTGCCGGGGATCGGCCACACTCCTATGTACGACGATCCGCAGACGACCTGCGATCTGCTGCTGGAGTTCGCGGGCTCGGCGGTGCAAGCCCGCTGACAACTCACTGAGCCCCCGGCTCGCGTGTCGCACCCACTCCCACCTGCGACGTCGTAATACGGTGACGACCGTGACCTCCCCAACCGAGCCGGGCAGCGCGGCGGTACCAGCGGCACCCCGGCCCAGTGCCACCGCCGCCATGCTCGTACGCCGCCCGAAGCTGTGGCTGATCCCGGCCGTCCTGGCGACGTTGGTGGCGCTGCTGCTCTCGCTGCTCTACATGGGCGGGATCCTGGATCCGAACGGCAACCTGCACCAGCTGCCGATCGCGGTAGTCGACGCCGACACCGGGGCGCCGCCGCCCGGTCAGCAGCAGAACCTGGGTGCCCAGGTGGCGCAGTCGGTGGTCGCCGGTACGCCGGGTCGCCAGTTCGACTGGAAGCGGGCGACGCCGGCCGAGGCGGCGGACATGCTGGCGTCGGGCAAGGTCTACGGCGCGCTGGAGATCCCGGCCGACTTCACGGCCTCGGTCACGGCGCTCACCACCGGCCAGGCCACGGCGCGCCCGACGATCAGCGTGCTCACCAACCCCGGCCTGGGCAGCCTGGGCTCCTCGATCGCGGCCCAGGCCACCCAGGGGGCGGCGCACCAGGCCTCGCTGGCGATCGGCAAGCAGCTGACGTCCTCCCCCGCCGCGGCCGGCGCCGACCCCACCGCGCGCCTGCTGCTGGCCGACCCAGTCGCCGTCACCAGCCAGGTCGGCCACCCCATCGGTCAGCACAGCGGCCTGGGCCTGACCGCGTTCTACTACGCGCTGCTGCTGGTGCTGGCCGGCTTCATCGGCGGCAACCTGATCAACAGCGGTGTGGACACGGCGCTCGGGTACGCCGACAGCGAGATGGGGCCCTGGCACACGCGCCGCCCGACCGTGCCGATCACCAGGACCCAGACGCTGTTGCTGAAGATGTTCATGACCGCGGGCATCACGGTGCTGACCACGAGCATGGTGATGGTGGCGTGCATCGCCGCGCTGGGCATGGACGCCACCCACATCCCACTGCTGTGGATCTTCTCCTACTGCGCCTGCCTGGCGATCGGCCTCGGAGTGCAGGCCATCAACGCGGCCTTCGGCGGCATCGGGCAGCTGGTCTCGATGTTCGTGTTCGTGGCGCTGGCCATCCCCTCCTCCGGCGCGACGATCCCGTTGCAGGCGGCGCCGGCCGTCTACCGCTTCCTCGGCGCCTTCGAACCGATGCGGCAGCTCAGCGGCGGGGTGCGCGCGATCCTGTACTTCGACGCCCGCGGCGACGCGGGTCTGATGCGGGCGTGGCTGATGATCATCGTCGGGGTGGTGGGCGCGCTCGTGTTCGGCTTCGCGATGACGCAGTACTACGACCGGAAGGGGCTGCGGCGACTGACGCCTCACCTGTAGACCGGCAGGCGGCCGCCTGTAGACCTTTAGGCGAAAGCGTTCGCTCTCCGAAAACACGGTTGCACCGCCTGACACCGCTAAGTCACGGTGGACCCCGTGCCGAAGCCACCGTCACCACCCCGGCCGACGACATCGCGTTTGTCGCACCCGCTCACCACGCTGAAATCGCTAACGCCGCTGAAGTCCCTGCGATCGGTCAAGCCGCTCAACGCCGTCAAATCCTCCCGGCGGGTCCGGGCCATACGCCTGCTCACGTCCGTCAGCCCGGCACTGACCTGGACCGTCGCCGGGTTCATCGTGGCCGAGGCCGTCCTGCCGAACCTGACCCTCATCGCGATGGGCCGCGCCACCGGCCGCATCCCCGCCGCCGCCCGCGACGGCCTGGGCTCGGCCGCCGGCCACTCGCTGCTGACCGCGCTGGCCCTGGCCGGTGTCTGCTACGGCCTGTCCCTGCTGCGCGGCCCGGCGGAGGACGCCCTGTCCTCGGTGGTCCGGGCCCGCATGGTGGTCGCGCTGCAACGCCGCTTGATCACGGCGGTGAGCGCACCGGCGGGTATCGCGCATCTGGAGGACTCCGAGACGCTGGACCGGCTGGCGAACGCACAGGGCCAGTTGATGAACGCCGCCCCGGCCGACGCGCCGATGACCATCGCCTCGCAGCTCGGCGGCTGGCTGTCCGGGACCATGGCGTGCGTCGTGCTGTGCACGTTCCGCTGGTGGCTGGGCCTGGCGATGTTCGCGGCCTGGCTGGCGGTGCGGCATCCGCTGGGCCAACTGATACGCACCCGGATCGGCAGCTTCCGCGCGGCCGGGGAGCCGTTGCGGCGGGCCTGGTACCTGTTCGCGGTGGCGACGCGGCCGGGCGCGGCGAAGGAATCCCGGGTGTTCGGCTTCAGCAAGTGGCTCGCCGCCGAGTACCGGACCCACTACATCAGCGGCCTGAGTCCGACCTGGACCGAGATCCGGCGGCAGGGCCGGCGGATGGCGCTGGTGGCGGTCGCGGTGCTCGCGGTGTTCGCCCTCGGCGCGGGAACGCTGGGCTGGACCGCGTACCACCGCGAGATCGGGCTGGGCACGCTGGCGGTGATGCTCACCATGCTCCCGTCCTCGATGTCGATCGGCACGGTCTCGATGACCGACTTCCAGCTGGAGATGATGCTCACCGCGCTCCCCGACCTCGACGCGCTCACCGATTCGCTGGAGCCCTCCGCCGATCCGGCCGACGCCGGCCACCACGCCGTCGACCCGGCCGGGATGCCGCGCGAGACCGTGGTCTTCGAGAACATCGGTTTCCGCTACCCCGGCGGCGACACCGACGTCTTCAGCGACCTGGACCTGACGCTGCGCGCGGGGGAATCGACCGCGTTGGTAGGGGTGAACGGCGCCGGCAAGACGACGCTGGTCACGCTGCTGGCCCGGCTGCGCGACCCGAGCCGCGGCCGGGTCCTGGTGGACGGCGTCCCGCTGAACGACCTGCACGTCCGCGACTGGCAGAAACAGGTCGCGGTCGTCTACCAGGACTACACGCGCTATCCGCTCTCCGCCCAGGAGAACGTGACACTGAACCTTCTCGGCGGTCCGGTCGATGAGCGGGCCCTGAACCAGGCCGCCGAACGGGCCGGGGCGACGGACCTCGTCGAAGGCCTGGCGGACGGCTGGCGCACCGTGTTGTCCCCGCAGTACGAGGGCGGCACCGACCTGTCCGGCGGGCAGTGGCAGCGGATCGCGCTGGCCCGCGCGCTGTACGCGGTCTCGCGCGGCGCGACCGTCCTGATCCTGGACGAGCCGACGGCTCAGCTCGACGTCCGGGCCGAGGCGGCGTTCTACGACCGGTTCCTGGAGATCACGCGGGGCGTCACCAGCATCGTGATCTCGCACCGGTTCTCCACCGTGAAGCGGGCGAACCGGATCGCGGTCCTGGACGGCGGCCGGATCACCGAGCTCGGCGACCACTCCGAGCTCCTGGCCCACGCGGGCACCTACGCCGATCTGTTCACCAAGCAGGCGGCGGCATTCACCGGCGGACGGAACAAGGCATGAGCGAGACGACTTCGACGCCAGGCACCAAAACCGGCACCACCGCCGACGCGACCCCAGACACCAAAGCCAGCAGCACCGCCGACGCGACGCCAGACGCCAAAGCCAGCACCGCCGCCGACGCCGCCGACAAGGCCACCGAATCCAAGGCCGAATCCAACACCAACACCGACACCGACACCGAGCAGCCGGAACGCACCTTCGAACCCGCCAAGCACCGCCTGCGCCGCCGCATGTTCGGCATCCTCGTCGGCGCCGGATTCCGCGCCTCGCCGGGCATGATGACCGCCGCGACGCTCATGAGCCTGCTCGGCACCGCGGCCTCGGTCAGCTACCCCGTCGGCTACCGGATCCTGGTCGACGCCGCGCTGCACCGCGACGCCACCCGCGTCGTCGTCGGCGTGTCCGTGGTGGCCGTGCTGTTCAGCGTCGGCTGGCTGCTCCAGAACCTGGCGGTCGCGCAGGGCTCGCCGCTGACCGACACCGTCAACGTCTACCACTCCGAGCGCATCGCCGGTCTGATCAACGAGATCCCGGGCCTGGAGCACTATGAGGACCCGGCGATCCTGCGCGAGGTGGAGCAGCTGCGCGACAACCGCCGCGGACTGGCCGCCGCCCCGCGCCAGATCACCGGCATGGTCTCCAACGCGATCCGGATCGGCACCGTCGCCGTCCTGCTGGCCACGGTCTACCTGCCGGTGCTGCTGGTCCCGGTGGCCGCCGTCGCCCCGGCGCTGGCCAGCCGCCGGGCCTCGAAGATCGCCAAGCAGAACGAGACCGACCTGGCCGACGACCGGCGGCTGCTCGGCGACCTGTTCGTGATCACCACCTCCGCGGACACCGCGAAGGAGCTGCGCACCTACGGCATCACCGACGACCTGGCCACCCGGCACCACCAGCTCGGCGAGCAGGTCCGCAAGGCCTCGGTCGGGGCGGCGCTGCGCGGGGCGGCGTGGGAGGCCGCCGGCTGGCTGTTCTACGCCGCCTTCTTCATCGCCGCGATCGTCGTGCTGGTCCTGCGCGCCACCCACGGCCAGGTCTCGCCGGGACAGATCGTCATGGTCGTCAGCCTGCTGCGCCGGGTCCAGTCCCAGCTCTCGACCGCCTCCGACACCGCCGGCAGCCTGGCGACCTCGATGCGCAACGCCAAGCGGATGCTCTGGCTGGAGGACTACGCACAGGCCCAGCGCCCGACCGGAACCCTCCCGGCGCCGCAGTCCCTGGCCGGCGGCATCCGCCTGGACCACACCGCCTTCGCATATCCGAGCTCTGACAAGCAGGTCCTGCACGACCTCCTGCTGGAGCTGCCGGCCGGCGCCACGATCGCGCTGGTCGGCGAGAACGGGGCCGGCAAGACCACCCTGGTCAAACTGCTCACCGGGATGTACACGCCGAGCCGGGGCCGGGTCCTGATCGACGGCACCGACCTGGCCGACCTGGACCTGGCGTCCTGGCGCGGCCGGGTGACGGCGACGTTCCAGGACTTCGTCCGGCTCCAGACCCCGGCCCGGCAGGCCGTCGGCCTGGGCGACCTGCCCCGGATGGCCGACGAGGCGGCACTGGCCTCGGCCGTCGAGCGGGCCGAGGCCGGCGAGGTGGTGGCGCAACTGCCCGCCGGCCTGGACACCCAGCTGGGACGCTACTTCCCCGGCGGGCGCGAGCTGTCCGGCGGCCAGTGGCAGCGGATCGCGCTGGCCCGCGGCCAGATGCGCGAGCAGCCGCTGCTGACCGTGCTGGACGAACCGACCGCCGCGCTGGACGCGATCACCGAGGCGGCCGTCTTCGACCGACATGTGCGGATCGCCGCCGAGCGCCGCGAGCAGGGGGCGATCACGCTGTTCGTCTCGCACCGCTTCTCCACGGTGCGCGCGGCGGATCTGATCGTCGTGCTCGACGGCGGCCGGATCGTCGAGACCGGCGGCCATGACGAGCTGATGGCCGCCGACGGGCACTACGCGCAGCTGTACACGTTGCAGGCCCGGGCTTATCTGGACTCTTGAATAGCGACGACTAGTGGCGCAGCGGGCAATCTTGGTGGTTGGTGGTTGGTGGTTGGTGGTCGGTGGTCGGTGGTTGGTGGTTGGTGGTCGGTGGTCGGTGGTCGGTGGTCGGTGGTCGGTGGTCGGTGGTCGGTGGTTGGTGGTTGGGATCCGTTCCCGGCTGGCGCTGCGGGCAGCATGACTCGCTGTTGAGGCAACGCTGCGGGTTTCTTTTGGGGGCTGGGTTTGCGGGGCGGGTTGCGGTTGGTTGTGGGCTGAAAGGCGATTTTTAC
>NZ_JAAFZA010000303.1 GCF_015356865.1 Catenulispora pinisilvae | reverse complement strand
GGCCGGGTCCATGGGTGTGATGTGGACGTCGACCGCCGGTTCCATGGCGTTGAAGTCGTCGAGGGTGCAGTGCAGGCGGACGGCTTCGCCCTCGCAGTGGGTGGTGGCGATCGGGACGAGGCGGGAGTCGATGCCGTGGTCGGGGGTGACGATCAGGTGCTCCAGCCGGCCGGTCGCGGAGTCCACGACGGCCGAGGCCAGGTAGCCGCACGGGCATTCCGAACAGTAGACCCGGCTTCCGATCACATACTTGTGTCCGATCACCTGGTTCACGGTGGCGGTCGCCATGACCGGCCTCCTTCCTCGATCCCGCCCCCTGGTATTCGGCTTCGCCCCTCCCCCATCAGTCTCGTCGCTTCTCCAAGGCGATGCGCGCCGTGGCGCCGTACTGGGCCCAGGCCAGCGAGTCCACCAGGGCCGTCATCAGGCTCCAGCCCAGGCCGTCGGGGTCGGGGGCGTCGAAGCCGCCGACCGGGGCGGCCACCGTCACCCGCAGCCGGTCGCCGCGGACGTGGGCGCGGCACTCGATGATGCCCGCGGCCCGCTTGTCCCGTTCCGGTACGCCGGCCACGAGTAAGGCGCAGGCCTCGTTCACGGCCAGCCGCAGGTCGGTGATCTCCCGCACCGTGAAGCCGAAGCACGCCCCCAGCTGGGCCACGGCGGAGCGGATGATGACGACGTAATCCTTGTGCGCCGGCACGGTCAGGACGACGGACGCGAGGTCCGATGTCCCGGTCCGGTTTCGCGGTGCCACCTCGACGCGCTGCGCCATGGTCTCTTCTCCCCTTCGGCCGTCCCCCACGGCCAAAATTTCCCAGTAGCCGGCTTTCCCGGCTATTCCCACCCCAGGCCCGACCTCCTCCGATTGACCCGTCCACGGCGGATCAAACGTTTGTGCCGGACGCGGTTCGGGTGGCGGGAGTATCGAGGCGGACCTATTCGAGGCGGACCTATTCGAAGCGGCCCTATTCGAAGCGGACGGCCAGTACGCAGACGTCGTCGTCGGTGTCCGACCGCGCGCCCTCCAGCAGCCGGTCGGCGTACCGGTCCAGGTCGGCGTCCGGGTTCCGGGTCTGCTCCAGCAGGTGCGCGGTGGTCTCGTCGTCGCCGACCCGGCGCCGCTCCACCAGGCCGTCGGTGTAGAGCAGCAGTACGTCGCCGCTGGCCACCACGGCTTCACTGTCCTCGTACACGGCCCGCGGGTCGGCGCCGAGCATCGGCCCGAAGCGGTCGTCCAGCGGCACGCTCACCCCGCCGCGGGTCCGCAGCGGCGCCGGATGTCCGGCGTTGCCCCAGGTCAGGAGCCGGGTCGCCGGATCCCACAGCAGGACGCAGGCGCTGGCGATGGTGAACTGCGGCATCGCCTCGACCAGCTCGTTGAGCAGCGTCAGCAGCCGGCCCGGCCGGGTCTCGGCCAGCGCCATGCCGCGCAGCCCGTGGTGCAGGTCGGCCATCGCCGAGGCGGCGGGCAGGCCGTGCCCGGCGACGTCGCCGATGGCCAGCAGCAGCTTGTCGTCGCGCAGCGGGAACACCGAGTACCAGTCCCCGCCGACCCCGGCCGAGGCACTGGCCGGGCGGTAGCGCGCGGCGATCTGCACCCCGCTGCGCAGCGGCTGGTTGCGGGCCGCGCTGGGCACCACGGCCTGCTGGAGCGCGGAGGCCAGCTGGCGTTCGGCGTCCGCCCGGGAGCGCTGGGCCGCGAGCTGGACCCGGGCCACCTCCAGGCCGGTCTCGGCGCGGCGCCACTCGGTCACGTCCTGGACCACGCCGACCACGGAGCCGGGCGCCGGGGCGGTCGGCGAAGCGGCGGCGCCGTCCCCCTGCACCGGCTCGGCGGCCACCCGCACCCGGGTCGGTTCCCCGCCGTAGTGCAGGATCCGGAACTCGGCCTCGGCCGGCCGCCGCTCGACGGTCAGGGTCTTGACGAACCGGCGCTCGGCGTCGAGGTCGTCCGGATGCACGGTGTACGGCGGCCGGTCGATCCCGGCCGAGTCGCCCAGCCCGGGCGCGTCCACGATCCGCAGCGCCTCGGCAGACCAGGCGACCCGGTCGCCGTCCACGTCCCAGCGCCAGGTCCCGAACCGCGCCAGGCGCTCCAGGAGCCCGTCGGCCGCGCTGGCCTCGACGTCCACGCGATGACAGACCACGACCACGGTGCCCAGGCCGACCCGGATCGCGGTCAGGGAGTCCACGCCGAGCGCACCGGTCTGCACCGCCAGCCGTGCGGCGGCCCCGGTCCGCACCACGGCCGCGAGCCGGTCGGGCAGGTCGGCGGCGGTGAGCCACGGGACCGTGGCGGCCATGCTGCCGTCGGTCGGCAGCGGAGTCATCAGTTCCGCGGCCTGCCGGTTGCGGGCGATCACCTGGAAGGTGCCGACGGCGACGGGCTCGGTGGGGTCGCCGCGCAGGGTGAACGCGGGTTGGTCCAGCAGGTCCAGCAGGTCTTGCCAGGCCGAATCACCCTCTGCGTCAGCCGAGCTCGCGGACGAGGCGTTGACGCCGTTCACGCCCCCGGCCGAACCGGGACCCGCCGGCACCTCCGGTCCCAGCGTCCGCAGCAGCGAGGGTCCCACCGAGCGCACCACCGCCTCGACCTCACGCTGAGCTCGCGCATCGAGCCGGGCCTCGGCCGGCCAGGCCAGCTCGACCGCGCCGAGCACCGCCCGGCCGAGGCGGACCGGGACGGCCACCCGGGTCTGGAAGCGGTCGGCGCCGGCGGGTTCGCCCAGCGGCGGCGGCGGGTCCTGGGCCATGGCGTCGGTCCAGACCGGGCGGCCGGCCCGGAGCGCGCGGTTGATCAGCGAGTCCACGGCCGGGGGGACGCGGCGCCAGCGGCGGATCCCGCGCGCCGAGAAGCCGTGCGCGCCGACGATCGTCACCGCCCCGTCGTCGTCGAGCAGGCCGATGGCCACGCCGGTGGGATGGGAGAAGCCCAGCGCCTCGGCGGCCAGGCCGCGGGCCAGGCCGTCACCGTCGGCGGCCCGGTCCAGGCCGGCGATCTCCGGGCGCAGGCGCAGGGTGTCGGAGCGGTCGGGCTGCTCGACCGCGCGCCCGGAAGCCTCGGCCACCACGTCGGCGGCCACCTCGGCCAGCGGCCGCCGTGAGCGCTGCGCCACCGCCGCGAGCTGCGCCAGGGCCTGCGCCGAGGCACAGGCCGACCGCGCCATGATCACCCCGATGGCCTGGTCGACCAGCGCGTCCCGGCGATGCCCGCGCTGCTCGGCCAGCAGCTGCCGGCGCTCCTCGGCGAAGGCGGAAGCCGCCGCGCGCAATCGGTCGCGCGCGGCGGGGTCATGTGACGCAAAGTCCTGATTCATCCGTCAGCCCTTTACGTTTCTCCGCCTTGGTACCCGTGACACTTATTGGACGGCACCGCGCACCGACCGGTTCCCGGGTGATACCGGTAATACCGGCGGTGCCCGTGTGCCGCCTGATTCCGGCGCCGCACGGCGTGCCGACTCAATAATCCCACGCGCGCCGGTCCCCCACCCGCCGAACCCGCCAGGTGGGACCGGCCGTGCGGTGGAGCGCACGGCCGGTGCGCCGCTTACCGTGCCGCGTAACGTGCGGACTACCGTGCCGCGTACCGTGCGCTCAGCCGACCTGAATCAAGTCCTTGATCAGGCGCAGCAGCAGATCCATGTCCACCGGCTTGGTGACGTGCTCGTTCGCCCCGGCGGCCAGGCTCTTCTCCCGGTCGCCCTTCATCGCCTTGGCGCTGACCGCGACGATCGGCAGGTCGCGGAAGCCGTCCAGGGCGCGGATCCGGGCGGTGGTGGCGTAGCCGTCCATGCCGGGCATCATGATGTCCATCAGCGCCAGCGCCACGTCCTCGTTCTGCTTCAGCAGCTCGATGCCCTCCCGGCCGTTGCCGGCGTAGACCACGGTCAGCCCCTGCAACTCCAGTGCGCTGGTCAGGGCGAAGACGTTGCGGATGTCGTCGTCGATCACCAGCACCTTCTGGCCGTCGAAGCGCGGCAGCTCCCGGCCCGGGCGGTCCGGCTCGGCGCCGGGGCCGCCCATCCGCGGGGCCCCGGTCAGGACGTGCAGCGTCACCCGCTCGGCGACCTGCGGGACCGAGTGCGCGACCTCCCAGCGCCCGGCGTCGCGGACCGAGCGGCGCAGGGCCTCGGCGGCGCCGTCGTCGGCGACCGACTCGTACAGCATCACCGGAGTGCTGGACGCGGCGGTCGTGACGGCGTCCAGGACCGCCCGCACCTCCGCCTCCGGGCAGCCGACGTCCACCACGGCGCAGACCGGCCGCACGCCGCCGGACAGGGCGCCGTTCAGGTCCGCCGCGGCCGACAGCCGGGTCACCGCGACCCGGCCCTTCATCCCGGTGAGCTCGGCCAGCACCGACTCGACCGCGTCGGCCAGCGTGCTGGACCCGGCCGGTTCCATGACCAGGACCGCCGCCGGGGTCTGGGCCTCGCCGGCGTCCCCGGCCGGGCGGTCGGCGCCGGCCGGCTCGGCCTTGGCGTCGGCGGCCGGCGGCTCGATCGGCAGTTGCAGGGTGAAGGTGCTGCCCCGGCCCGGCGCGCTGGAGACCCGCAGCTCGGCGCTGAGCAGCCGGGTCATCTCCCGGCTGATGGACAGCCCCAGGCCCGTGCCGCCGTACTGCCGGCTGGTGGTGCCGTCGGCCTGCTGGAAGGCCTCGAAGATGAGCTCCAGCTTGTCCTCGGCGATCCCGATCCCGGTGTCGACCACCGCGAAGGCCACGGCCGGCTCGCCGTGCGCGCCGCGGGCCGGGGTGACCCGCAGCGTCACCTCGCCGGTGTCGGTGAACTTCACCGCGTTGGACAGCAGGTTGCGCAGGATCTGCTGGACCCGCTGGCTGTCGGCGGTGACGGTGCCCGGCACGCCGGCGGCGACGTCCACCCGCAGCCGCAGCCCCTTCTCCGCGGCCAGCGGCCGGAAGGTCGCGGCCAGCCCCTCGACCAGATCGGCGATCGGCCAGGACTCGTTCTGCACCTCCATCCGGCCGGCCTCGATCTTGGACAGGTCCAGGATGTCGTTGATCAGCTCCAGCAGGTCCGAGCCGGCCGAGTGGATGGTCTGCGCGAAGTCCACCTGGCGCGAGGTCAGGTTGGTCTCGACGTTGTCGGCCAGCAGCCGGGCCAGGATCAGCATGCTGTTCAGCGGGGTGCGCAGCTCGTGGGACATGTTGGCCATGAACTCGGACTTGACCTTGGAGGCCAGGGCGAGCTGCTGGGCCCGGTCCTCCAGGGTGAGCCGGGCCTGCTCGATCTCGGTGTTCTTGATCTCGATGTCCTTGTTCTGCCGGGCCAGCTGCGCGGCCTTGTCCTCCAGCTCGTTGTTCGACTCCTCCAGGTCGCTCTGGCGCTTCTGGAGCTCGGTGGTCAGGCGCTGGGACTCGCGCAGCAGCGCGTCGGTGCGGACGTTGGTGGTGATGGTGTTGACCGCGGTGCCGATCGTCTCCTTGAGCGTCTCCAGGAAGTCGCGGTGGGTCTGGGTGAACTCGTTGACCGAGGCCAGCTCGATCACCCCGAGGGTCTGGCCCTCGAACAGCACCGGCAGCACGATGACGTTGGTGGCGTCGGTCTGGCCCAGGCCCGAGCGGATCGGCACGTAGCCGGCCGGCGCGCCGGACAGCGCGACCGTCTTCTTGCTGACCGCGACCTGCCCGACCAGGCCCTGCCCGGGGGCGAACACCGGGCCCTCGCCGGGGGCGGCGGCGTAGCCGAACCCGGCGATCATCCGCAGCCGGACGTCCCAGGCCTGCTCGGCCACGCCCAGCGGCCCGTCCTCGGACTCGGCCAGGAAGAACGCGGCGCTGTGCGCGGACACCAGCGGCGCCAGCTCCTCCAGCACCATGGCCGCGACGCTGGCCAGGTCGCGCCGGCCGGGCAGCAGACCGGCGATGCGCGCCAGGTTGGTGTTCAGCCAGTCCTGCTCCTGGTTGGCGTTGGTGGTGGTGCGCAGGTTGGCGATCATCTGGTTGATGTTGTCCTTGAGGTCGGCCACCTCCCCGGAGGCGTCGACGGTGATCGCCCGGGTCAGGTCGCCCTCGGTGACCGCGGTGGCGACCTCGGCGATCGCGCGGACCTGCGTGGTCAGGTTCGAGGCCAGCTGGTTCACCGATTCGGTGAGCCGCTGCCAGGTCCCGGAGACGTCCTCGACCGTGGCCTGGCCGCCCAGTTGCCCCTCGGTGCCGACCTCGCGGGCCACGCGGGTGACCTCGGAGGCGAAGGCCGAGAGCCGCTCGACCATGGTGTTCAGGGTGGTCTTGAGCTCCAGGATCTCCCCGCGCGCGTCCACGTCGATCCGGCGGGTCAGGTCGCCGTTGGCGACCGCGGTGGTCACCTGCGCGATGTTCCGCACCTGGTTGGTCAGGTTGTCGGCCATCACGTTCACCCGGTCGGTGAGCTCTTTCCAGGTGCCGGCGACGCCAGGCACCCGGGCCTGGCCGCCGAGCATGCCCTCGGTGCCGACCTCGCGGGCCACGCGGGTGACCTCGTCGGCGAACGCCGAGAGCGTGTCGACCATGCCGTTGAAGGTCTCGGCCAGCGCCGCGACCTCGCCCTTGGCCTCCACGGTGATCTTCTTGGTCAGATCGCCGGAGGCCACCGCCGTGGCCACCCGGGCGATGCTGCGCACCTGGCCGGTCAGGTTGTTCGCCATGACGTTGACGTTGTCGGTCAGGTCCTTCCAGGTGCCCGAGGCGCCGCGCACCCGGGCCTGGCCGCCCAGGTTGCCCTCGGTGCCGACCTCGCGGGCCACCCGGGTCACCTCGTCGGCGAAGCCGGAGAGCTGGTCCACCATCGTGTTGATGGTGGTCTTCAGCTCCAGGATCTCCCCGCGGGCGTCCACGTCGATCTTCTTGCCCAGGTCGCCCTGGGCCACGGCGGTGGTCACCTGCGCGATGTTGCGCACCTGGTTGGTCAGGTTGTTCGCCATCGAGTTCACCGAGTCGGTGAGGTCGCGCCACAGCCCGGCCACGCCCGGCACCCCGGCCTGCCCGCCGAGGCGGCCCTCGGTGCCCACCTCGCGGGCCACCCGGATCACCTCCGAGGCGAACCCGGACAGCTGCTCGACCATGGTGTTCAGGGTGTCCTTGAGCTCCAGGATCTCCCCGCGCACGTCCACGTCGATGCTCTGGCTCAGGTCGCCGGAGGCCACCGCCGTGGCCACCCGGGCGATGCTGCGCACCTGCGTGGTCAGGTTGCCGGCCATCAGGTTCACCGAGTCGGTGAGGTCCTTCCAGGTGCCGGCCACGCCGGGCACCCGGGCCTGGCCGCCCAGGATGCCGTCGCTGCCGACCTCGCGGGCCACCCGGGTCACCTCGTCGGCGAACCCGGACAGCTGGTTCACCATCGTGTTCAAGGTGGTCTTCAGCTCCAGCAGCTCCCCGCGCACGTCCACGGTGATCTGCCGGGTCAGGTCGCCGCGCGCGACCGCGGTGGCCACCTGCGCGATGTCCCGGACCTGGCCGGTCAGGTTGCCGGCCATCAGGTTCACCGAGTCGGTCAGGTCCTTCCAGGTGCCCGCCGCTCCCGGAACCTCGGCCTGCCCGCCCAGCCGGCCGTCGCTGCCGATCTCCCCGGCCACCCGGGTGACCTCCGAGGCCAGGGTGCGCAGGGTCAGGCGCATGTCGTCCAGGGTGCGGCCGACGTCGGCCAGGTCCCCGCGGCTGTCGACGGCGACCTGCTGGGACAGGTCGCCCTGGGCGATCGCGGCCAGCACCCGGCCGGTGTCCAGCAGCGGCCGGGCCAGGTCGTCCAGCAAGGTGTTGACGGTCTCGCGCTGCCGTTCCCAGTCCCCGGCGCCGACCCCCGGCGCCAGCCGCTGCCCCAGCGTCCCGTCCCGGCCCACGGCCGCGCCGACCCGCTCCAACTCGGCCAGATAGCCCTGGTTCGCCTCGGCGATGTCGTTGCACAGCACGCAGATCTCGGCCACCACGTCGTCCCCGCTGACGACGATCCGCCGCCGGAAGTCGCCGTCGCGCACGGCGCGCAACGCGCCGAGGATCCGCTCCAGGCGCGGGTCGGTCGAGGCCGGCCGGTCCAGCCGGGTCTCAGGGGGTTCCATGCAGTCCGCCGTTCGTGTGCGGGGGCGCGGGCCACGCCCGTTGTCCCAATCCTCTACCAGGGCCGCGCGCCGGCGAAAGCCAGGCGGCACGGCCCGTATCACTACTGTGTCGTGTTGTTCGAACCAAGGCTCGTCCGAGCCAAGCCTCGTCCGAACGAAGCCGTCAGTCCAGGCCGGCGACCTCCACCGGTGGCAAGTCCTTGATCTGCGCTTTGGTCAGCCGGACGCACACCGCCTCGGTCCCGATGCCGGTGACCGCGCCGACCGGGATCGCCACCCGCTTGTGGCCCCACAGATGGCCCTCGTCGAGCAGGATGTGCGTCACCGCCTCGTCGGCCGGATCCACGACCAGGCCCCGGACGTGCCCGAGGTGCCCGTCCCGGGCGCTGACCGGCTCGCCACGCCGGATCCGCACCTCGCCGGCCGGAACCCGGTCCCGCAACTCCACCCGGGGCCCGGCCACCGGATCCATCGCGGTCATGCCCAGTGCCGCGCCGCCCGGGGCCAGGCCGTAGAACGGCCAGTAGGCGACCTCGCCCTGGTGGTGGCCGTAGCGCTGCTCGGCGTCGGAGACG
Source organism: Catenulispora pinisilvae (assembly GCF_015356865.1). GTDB lineage: Bacteria > Actinomycetota > Actinomycetes > Streptomycetales > Catenulisporaceae > Catenulispora > Catenulispora pinisilvae. The sequence goes on along the minus strand of NZ_JAAFZA010000303.1, from coordinate 2,494 downwards.
GTGAGGAAGTGGGTCTCGATCGCGGGCTCCAGCGCCTCGAACCGCGCGCGGTCGCAGTCCAGCGTGACGCCGCCGGAGTCGGCATGGGCCAGCCCGACCGGGACCAGCCGGCCGGCGGTGCCACTGCGGGCCACCACGATCAGGTGGGTGAGCCGTTCGGCGGCCGGGTCCACCACGACGCAGGCCAGGTCGCCGCAGCGGCCGCTTTGGCAGCGGACGGCGCTGCCTATCTCGTACTCCTCGAAGGCGTTCACATCGCCACCTCTTTTGCCCCCGGTGTTGTCCCCTGCCTGGTCCCGCTGGCCAGGTGGCTGGGTGTCCGGACTTCCGGCTGCCCGGACTTCCGGCTGCCCGGACTTCCGGCTGCCCGGACTTCTGGCTGCCCGATGGCTGGCTGCCCGGATTGCCGGGAGCCCGCGGTCCGGCCGCCGTCCAGCCGCTGGTCAGGAATCGGACAGCACCGCGCGGACCCGGTCCACGACGCTCGGGACGGGACCGGACGGACCGGCTGGACTGGCCAGACCGGCTAAACCGCCTGGCCCGGCCTTGGCGGTCGGCGCCGGCTCGCTCGTCGCGGCCCGGCGGCGGGCCGCGGTCAGCTCCTCACCGGCGGCCAGCAACTCGCCGCGATCGCACTCGCGGGTCAGCTCGGCGAAGGTGATCTGCTCCTCGTGCTCGATGTGCCCGCGGGCCGCCGCGATCAGCTGCGCCAGCAGCGGCTCGAACCGGGCGTCGGAGGGATCCTTGCCCTCCAAGTCTCGCACCATGTGCTCGACCGTCAGGTGTTCGGCGGTGTGCTCGTCGGCCAGCGCCTCACCGTCCGGCAGCGCCCGCCGGGCCAGCGGCAGCAGGTAACGCTGGGCGGCGGTGCAGTGCCAGGCCAGTTCCAGCGCGACCGCGTCGACCAGCGACTTGCGCGTGCCATCCATCCCCGCGGCACCGGTCTCCAGCTGCTGGAAGAGGTCTTCGACCGCACGGTGGTCGCCGGCCAGGACGTCGATCACGTCACGGCGGTCGGTCACGCTCATCCCGACGGCTCCTTCCCGGCCGACCACGCTGGTCAGCATCGATACCTTGTGACCCGTCCGGCCGGTCGTAAACACCCCCGATCGGGTGACGCCGAAAACGCCCCGCGGAACACCGAACGTTTAGGACTCCAGGACCGGGTAACCGCCCCGAGTACCCATCCGACGATCGACACCGGGAGGAAGTCATGCTGACTCTCACCGACCGGGCCGCCGAGGCCGTCCACACCCTGACCACGCAATCCGACCTGCCCGACCAGAGCGCCGGGCTGCGCATCGTCTCGCACGGCGCGGCCCAGAACAGCGGCCAGGGCCAACTCTCGCTATCCCTCACCCAGGGCCCGCACTCCGGCGACGCCGTCGTGGAGACCCCCACCGCGCGGGTGTTCCTGGAAGCCGAGGCGGCACAGGCCCTGACCGACCAGCAGCTGGACGCGACCGTCGCCGACGACGGCGGAGTCCGGTTCCTGCTCGCACCGCAGCCGCAGCCGCAGCAATAGCGGTGGGGCGGGCATATAGGCACGTCCGGATATAGGCACGCCCGGATGTAGGCACGCCAGAGGTACCGGAGGTAGAGGTATCGGCGTGCGGCCGCGATAAGCGTGGCGAGGCCGGACCGGCTGCGGGTGATCTGCGGACGGTCCGGCCTCAGCTTGGTGTTTGAGAGCGTGTGCGGATTGCTTTTCGGGGGGCTGGGGTTTGTGGGCCGGGTGCGGTTGGGGTGTGGGTTTCAAAGCTTTTTACGGCCTTCGGTCATGGTTGTGCCGGTTCGGGGTTCGGGGCGGTGGGTGTGTTTGTCGGCTGCCGGTTTTCGCGTTCACAACCCCGGCGCATCTCAGGCCTCTTCAACTCCGGCAGGTCAGAACAAGATCAAGAGCACAATCAAGATCAAGGTCAAGAGCTCTGGTGAAGAGCCGGCGCCTCCGGCGGGGGCTCTCGGCTCCCTCGGGGAACTGGCGCTGCTCCATAGGGTGGTCCGGTCAGGGCCCTGCGCCTGCGGTTTGTGAGGTGGTGCGGTCCGTTCCCCTCGCTCGCGTCGTCAGCCCCAAGGGGTACAGCGCCGAACCCCGGGAGTAAAGTCCGCGCCCTTACGGTAAGCGGGCAGGTGGCGGCCGCGTACAGCGCGAACTTGACTCCCGAGAACCGGCACTGTAGGCAAAGCCCTGCCGACGCGACCGAGGGGAACGAACCGAAAACCGGCCGGAAGAAGAGCAACCGCAGGGTACGAGGGCACGGGTCAGCAGTGCGGCTGCCGGTGTGGTGTAGGGGATCTTCCTCGGTCCACCGCTGCTCGACACGCCCGAACGCGTGACGATCAGCATGGATGTCAAGAACCGGCCATCCTGGGGGCGCATTTGTTTTACAGGTGACTTCCCGTTGGGTGGGTCGTTCATATGGTATGACGACGGTTCCGGGTGAGATGGTCGAGTTGTTCCGAGGGGTGTTCGAGTCGCTGTTGCCGCATCTGG
>NZ_JAAFZA010000302.1 GCF_015356865.1 Catenulispora pinisilvae | reverse complement strand
GCCCCCGATTCGGTCCGGGGAACCCGTCCCCACCAGGGCCCTTGCGGTGTTCCCTGGTTGACACCAATTCTCGGCGGCGGCGCTTGCGTTTGGCTTGCGCCGAGCGTGCGGGAGGCAAGACTGTGAAGCGGAGAGAGGGGACACATCATGATCATCAGGATCTGGCGGGGCTGGACCACCCCGCAGAACGCCGACGCCTACGAGGCACTGCTGCGGGAGGAGATCACCGGCGAGTCCGTGAACGGGGCCCAGACGCCGGGGATGCTCGGGATCGACGTGCTGCGGCACGATCCGGACCCCAGCGACGCCACGCAAGCCTGCGCCGCCAAGGCCGCCGACACCGCCCCCGAAGTCGAATTCAGCACGATCATGTCCTTCAACGACTGGGACGCCGTCCGCGCCTTCGCCGGCGCCGAGCTCCACGCGGCCGTGGTCCCGGATGCCGACCGGGCCCTGCTGACCCGATGGGACGAGCGGTCCCGGCACTATGACCTGCTCTCTCGCGACGGCAACTGGAAAACCCTTGCGGACGACCAGTAGCACCACAATGATCACGACGTATGACCGAACCCGCTGAACGACCGAAGGCCCTGACCGCAGACGTCCGCCCGCCGGAGACCATCGATCTGGACGGTTTCCACCTGCGCCGCCCCACCCTGGACGACACCCAGGCGCTGCACGACGCGGTCGTCGCCACCTTCGCCGAACTGCACCCGTGGATGCCCTGGTGCAAGGAGCCGGTGGAGATCGGGGAGCAGCGGGGGTTCATCGAGCGCTCCACGACGGACTGGGCCGGGCAGGCGGCGTTCAACTGGCTGATCATGGACGCCGGCGGCAACCTGATCGGCACCATCGGCCTGATGGACCGGATCGGCCCCGGCGGCCTGGAGATCGGCTACTGGCTCCGGACCGGCGCCACCGGCCGCGGCGTGATGACCCGCGCCGCCGCCCGCGTCACCGACATCGCCCTGGCCCTGCCGGGCATCGACCGGGTCGAGATCCACTGCGACGCCGCCAACGTGCGCAGCGCGGCGGTGCCCCGACGCCTCGGCTACCGCCTGGACCGCGAGGGGCCGGCGGAGCCGACCGCGCCCGGGGAGTCCGGGCTGCAACAGTTCTGGATCACCCCCTGAGGCCGGAAACTCGATCGGCACTGCGGACACTGCGGACACTGCGAGCACTGCGAACCTCGGCCGAGCCCTGCACCGCGTACGAGACCCGCGTGAAAGACATCCGCCAGTTGTGAACCCAGCTGTCCCCCTCGTCGAAGGAGAAAGCCTGCTCCCAGCGCGCCGTGTCTGCATCGAACACGTCCCAGGTGAAGCGCACCTCGATCGGCTTGCCGCCGACGCTGTCCGGGCCGCGGAACTCGCCGTGGGTGCCGTCCCAGCGGCCTGAGACCGGTGGTTCGAGATGGCCGGGGTTGCCGGTGGCGGCCCACCAGATATTCCACAGGCGGGTCTCGGGGTCGAACAGGCGCAGCGACATGCCCTCGTGGGCGCCGTTCGGCATCGCGAGGGTCTGGTTGTCGACGTTGCCCAGGCCCCCGAGGGTCTGGCGCAGCCAGTGGACGCCGTCGAACTCCACCCACTCCCGGCACTCCGGGTCCGCCATATCGGCGAGCTTTCGGTGCCGGACGTGCCAGGTGCCGGCCAGGAAGTCGAAGTCGTGGCGGCCGTCGTCGATCAGGTCGTCGGTCGGGCCGTCAGTCGGGTCGCCAGTCAGGTCGCCAGTCAGGTCGTCGGTCGGGTCGCCAGTCAGGTCGTCGGTCAGGTCGTCGATCAGGTTCTCGGGCGTGGTCATGGCCCAACAATGAACCCCCTCCACTGACACCTCATGTCAGTGGAGGGGGCCCGGAAAAACCTCACTGCTACGAGCCGCTACGACCGCAGCACCGCACCGGTCCGCGAAGCGGCCAGCTCCACCGCGCTGTCCCGGGCCTGGCTGGCCTCCTCGGCGGTCAGCGTCCGGTCCGGGGCGCGGAAACGCAGCGCGAAGGCCAGGGACTTGCGGCCCTCGCCGATGCGCTCGCCGGTGTAGACGTCGAACAGCCGGACCGACTCCAGCAGCGCCCCGGCGCCCTCGCGCAGCGCCGCCTCGACGTCGTGCTCCGGCACCATCGCGTCGACGACCAGCGCGACGTCCTGGGTGGCGACCGGCATCGAGGAGATGGCGGGCGCCTGGGTCAGGACCTCTTCGGCCGGGATCATCCGGTCCAGTTCCAGTTCCATCGCGGCGGTGCGGGGCGGCAGGCCCAGCTCGGCCACGACCCGCGGGTGCAGCTCGCCGGCGTGGCCGACCAGGCGGCCGTCGACCGCCAGCCGGGCGCAGCGGCCGGGATGCCAGGGCTCGTGCTGGTCCTGGCTGATCTCCAGCTCGACCCGGCACGCGTCGGCGATGATCCGCGCGGCCTGGATCGCGTCCTGCCAGCCGGCCGGACGCCCGGGGCCCCACCAGCCGGCCGGCTCGCGCAGCCCGGACAGCACCACCGCGACGCGGCGCGGCTGCCGCGGCAGCGCGGCGTCCAGCGAGGCCAGCTCCTCATCGGTCGGGCGGCGCTCGACCGTCAGGCGCGGCGCCACCGGGGCTGCGTCCTTGCGGGGATGGAACACCAGCCCCTGCTCGAACAGCGCCAGGTCCGCGGTGCCCCGGCCGACGTTGCGCCGCAGCGCCGCCAGCAGCCCGGGCAGCAGCGTCGTGCGCATCGACGGCTGCTCCTCGGAGATCGGGTTGGCCAGCGGCACGGTGATCCGGCGCGGGTCGTTCTCCGGCAGCCCGAGTGCGTCCAGGTCGGCCTGGCCCAGGAACGGGTAGGCGATCACCTCGGCGTAGCCGGCCGAGGCCAGCGCCGTGCCGACCCGGCGGCGGATCCGCTGGGCGTGCGTGTAGCCGGTGCCGGCGCTGGCCCTGGGCAGCGTGGCCGGCAGCCGGTCGAAGCCCTCCAGCCGGATCACCTCCTCGGCCAGGTCGTTCGGGTCCCGCAGGTCCGCACGCCAGCTCGGCGGGGTGACGACCAGATCGTCGTCGCCGGACGCTTCAAGGTCGCAGCCGACCTGGTGCAGCCGGCGCTCGACCTCCTCGCGGGTGTAGTCGACGCCCGCGACGCGCCCGGGGTGGGTCCACGGGATCGTCAGCGCCGCCGGCCGGGTCACCGCGCCGATCACGGTCACGCCCGGCTCGGCGGTGCCGCCGGCCAGCTCGACCAGCAGGTCCACCACCCGCTGCGCGGCCGCGGCGGCCGCGCCGGGATCCGCGTCGCGCTCGAAGCGCTTGGCGGCCTCGGAGGGCAGCTTGTGCCGGCGCACCGTCTTCGCGATCGACGTCGCCTGGAAGTGCGCCGCCTCGACCACGACCTCGGTGGAGCCGTCGTGGATCTCGGTGGAGGCCCCGCCCATCACCCCGGCCAGGCCGATCGGCCCGGAGTCGTCGGTGATCAGCAGGTCCGCCGGGTCCAGCTGCCGCTTGCCGCCGTCCAGCGTCTCCAGCACCTCGCCGGCCCGCGCCCGCCGGACCACGATCGGCCCGCTCAGTCGCTGCCGGTCGTAGGTGTGGATCGGCTGGCCCAGCTCCAGCATCACGTAGTTGGCGACGTCGACGATCAGCGAGATCGGCCGCATCCCGGACATCTGTAGCCGGCGCTGCATCCACAGCGGCGAGGGCGCGTGCGGGTCGATGCCGGTCACGGTGCGCGCCACGAAGACGTCGCAGCCCGCCGGATCCTCGATCTTCACCGGGTAGCCGGAATCGTTGGCCTCCGGCGTCTGGATCGCCGCCGGGTCCTGGAACGGCACGTCGAACCCGGTCGCCGCCTCCCGCGCGATCCCGCGCAGGGACAGGGTGTAGCCGCGGTCCGGGGTGACCTCGAACTCGATGACCTCGTCGTCCAGCCCCAGGTACGCGATCGCGTCCGCGCCGACCGGCGAATCGGGCGACAGCACGATGATGCCGTCGCCTGCCTTTGAATCAAACACAGCGTCGCCCATGCCGAGCTCGCCCGCCGAGCAGATCATGCCGTTGGAGTCGCGGCTGTAGGTCTTGCGCGCCGCGATCCGGAAATCGCCGGGCAGGACCGCGCCGGGCAGCGCCACGACCACGTGGTCGCCGACCGCGAAGTTGCGGGCGCCGCAGACGATCAGCTGCGGGTCGGCGGCGGAGCCCGGGCCCTCGGCGGCGGCCGTCACGACCACCTGGCAGTGCCGGATCGGCTTCTTGAACCCGGTCAGCTCCTCGATGGCCGCCACCTTGCCCACGACCAGCGGCCCGGTCAGGCCCTCGCCGACCCGCTCGATGGTCTCCAGCTTGCCGCCGCCGGTCTGGGTCAGCTTGTCCGCGACCGCGAAGGCCGTGGTCCCGTCCGGCAGCGCGACGTAGTCCTGCAGCCAGGAGTAGGGGACGTGCATCAGATCTCCATCCCGAACGGGAGCGTGAAGCGCACGTCTCCCTCGATCATGTCCCGCATGTCCTGCACGTTGTTCAGGAACATCAGGGTCCGCTCGACACCCATCCCGAAGGCGAACCCGCTGTAGCGCTCGGGGTCCACGCCGCACGCGATCAGCACGCGCGGGTTGACGATGCCGCAGCCGCCCCACTCGATCCAGCCCTCCGAACCGCAGGTGCGGCACGGGTGGTCGGGGTCGCCCACCGAGGCCCCCTTGCACACGAAGCACTGCAGGTCGACCTCGGCCGAGGGCTCGGTGAACGGGAAGAAGTGCGGACGCAGCCGGGTCACCACGCCGTCGCCGAACATCGCGGTGGCCCAGTGGTCCAGCGTGCCCTTCAGATCGGCCATGGTCAGGCCCTCGTCGACGGCCAGGCCCTCGATCTGGCTGAACACCGGGGTGTGCGTGGCGTCCAACTCGTCGGTGCGGTAGGTGCGGCCGGGCGAGACGGCGTAGACCGGGGCGCCCTGGGCCAGCAGCGTGCGGGCCTGGACCGGCGAGGTGTGGGTGCGCAGCACCATGCCGCTGCCGGTGCCCTCGGCTCCATCGCCACCCGCGACGAAGAACGTGTCCTGAAGATCGCGCACCGGGTGGTCCGGCGGGAAGTTGAGCGCGTCGAAGTTGTACCACTCGGCCTCGACCTCGGGGCCGTCCACCACCTGGTAGCCCATGGCCACGAAGATGTCCGCGATCCGTTCCTGGACCGTGGTCAGCGGGTGCCGGGCGCCGCGCGGGGCGCGGTCCCACGGCAGGGTGACGTCCACCGCCTCCTCCACCAGGACCCGGGCGTCGCGCTCGGCCCCCAGCACGCTCTGCCGCTGGGCCAGCGCGGTCTTCACCGCGCCCCGGGCCTCGCCGATCCGCTTGCCGGCCTCGGCGCGGGCGGCCGGGGGCAGCGCCCCGATCTCCCGGTTGGCCAGCGCCAACGGGGCGCGGTCGCCGGTGACGGCGATCTTCACCTGGTGTAGTTCGTCCAGCGACGCCGCGGCGGCGATCGCGGCCAGCGCGTCGGCCCGGTGGCGGGCGACCTCGTCGGGCTTCACCGCCTCGACTTCCACTGGGTCGTACGACTTGTTAGGTGCCGACATGTTGTTGTTTTCTCCATGGATTTAGTGGCCCCGCGAGGTCGGCGGAGTACTAGCCGAGTCTAAGGGGGCCACGGAACGAACACGGATCGGCGTCCATGCGGGAGCGGCGGGAAGCCCGCGCGCCGGAGCTTGCTTCGAAGCAGGTCGAGGCAGCCCTACGCGACGGGCAATGTAAATCGGAAGCGCGCGCCGCCCTCGGCGCCGTTCCCGGCGGACACCAGGCCGCCGTGGGCCTCCACGAGGCCCTTCACAATGGACAGGCCAAGGCCGGTCCCGCCCCTGCGGCCACCCCGCCAGAAACGGGTGAAGACGCGGTTGAGCTGGTCCTCCGGGATCCCGGGACCTTGATCGCTCACCGCAACCGCCACGCTCGACACACCTTCGACACCAGTATGGAGACTGTCAGGACGGGGCCGGTCGTCCTCGGCCCTTGCCTCAATAGTGACAGTTCCCCCGCCGTGCCGCACGGCGTTTTCCAGAAGGTTAGCCAGCACTTGACGTAATTTGTCCGGGTCGGCGGACACCGGCGGCAACCCGCGCGGGATCCGGATCCGGAACGTCTCCTGCGGCACGCCCTGCGCCACGCAGGCCCGCACCTGGTCGGTGATCAGCTCGCGCAGGTCCACCGGGACCCGGTGCAGCCGCAACCGGCCGGAGTCCAGGCGCGCCACGTCCAGCAGCTCGGCGATCAGCCGCACCACCCGGTCGGCGTCGGCGTCGACGGTCTGGAGCATCATCCGCTTCTGGTCGTCGGTGAACCGGTCCCAGCGCGCCAGCAGGGTCGCGGTGAAGCCCTTCACACTGGTCAGCGGGGAGCGGAGCTCGTGCGCGACGGTGGCGATCAGGTCGGACTGCCGGTGCTCCCGGCGGCGCCGGGCCTGGGTGCCGCGCAGCGCCAGCACCAGGCCGGTGACCGGGGTGGAGCGGCCGTCGCGGCGTACATAGCGGGCGGTGACCAGCAGTTCGGTGCCGACTTCGGGGTCGGCGTCCGGGCTGTCGTCCTCGGGCAGGAACAGCTGCGACTCCGGATGGCCGGTCCGTATGCTCAGGCCGCCGTAGGGATCGGTGAGGTGCCACCAGTCGCGGCCGTCCACGGTCCGCAGCGGCAGGACGTCGGCGAAGTCCCGGCCCAGGGCGTCCTCGGCGCCGATCCCGGTGAGCGCGACCGCGGCCCGGTTGAACACCCGGACCCGGCCGGCGTCGTCGGCGGCGACGAAACCGTCCGGCAGGTCGTCGGGCGTCAGCAGACCGTCCAGGGCACCGGCGAACAGGCGCAGGCCCGGCCCCGCCTCCCGTGCCCCGACCGAAACGCTCACCTGAGGAATCCTCCCGCCTGACCGCGCCGACATCGCACTATGCGTTTCCCGCGTCACCTTCCGTTGATCCGCCAGACTATCGAACCGCTCTGACGGATCACCGACCACAGTGGCGAACTATTCGCCACGGTGACCGTCTCCGGACTCGGAGCGGACTTCTGGGGGACGCGCCTAGCGTTGCGCCCGGGCAGAGGAATATAAGCACACTGCTGACGCCGTCGCCAGGTTGAGGCTCTCGGCCCGGCCGTGGATCGGCACCCGGACCGCCTCGTCGGCCAGCCCGAGTAGGGATTCGGGCAGGCCCCAGGCCTCGTTGCCGAACAGCCAGCAGGTGGGCTGGGCCAGCCGGCCGGAGTCGAGTTCGTCGTCCAGGTCGGCGGCGCCGGTGCCGTCGGCGGCCAGGATCAGCAGGCCCACGGCGCGCAGCGCGCGGACCGCGTCGGCGGCGCTGACGTCCAGGGCCACCGGCACGTGGAACAGGCTGCCGGCCGAGGCCCGGACCGCCTTGGGGTTGTAGACGTCGACCGACTCGGCGGTGACGACCACCAGGTCCGCCCCGGCCGCGTCGGCGCACCGGATCACGGTGCCGGCGTTTCCCGGATCGCGGACGTGCGCCAGCAGCGCGACCAGTTTCGGGGTGCGCTCGGCGAGGAAGTCCTCGAGCGGGACGTTGAGGAACCGGCAGACCCCGATCAGTCCCTGCGGCGTGACGGTCTCACTCAGCGACTGCACCAGATCCGGGGTGGCGATGGTGATCTTCGAGCCCTGCCGGCCGGCGGCCTGGACGATCTCGCCGTACCGGTCGGCGGCCTCCCGGGTGGCGAACAGCTCGACCAGCACGCCGTCGAGCTCGGCGGCCTCTCGGACCGCCTGCGGGCCCTCGGCCAGGAACAGCCGCTGCTTGGCCCGGAACGAGCGCGAGACGAGCCGCCGGGCCGCCACCGCGCGGGGTGCGCGCGGGTTGGACAGCTCAGGACTCGCCTCGCTCATGCTCACCGTGCCTAACTGGCGAAGTGGGGCTGGGAGACCGCCGGGAGGGGCGGTCGAGATCCGCCAGGCTCAGGCGGCCGTCTTCGGCGCGTTGACGTCGGAGGGCAGCGCCTTCTTGGCGGCCTCGACCAGCGCGCGGAACGCCTCGGTGTCGTTGACCGCGAGCTCGGCCAGCATCTTGCGGTCGACCTCCACGTTCGCCAGGTTCAGACCCTGGATGAAGCGGTTGTAGGTCAGGCCCTCGGCGCGGGCCGCGGCGTTGATGCGCTGGATCCACAGCCGGCGGAAGTCGCCCTTGCGGTCCTTGCGGTCCCGGTAGGCGTAGACGAGGGAGTGGGTGACCTGCTCCTTCGCCTTGCGGTACAGGCGCGAGCGCTGGCCGCGGTAACCGCTGGCCTGTTCCAGGACGACCCGGCGCTTCTTCTGGGCGTTCACTGCCCGCTTGACGCGTGCCATTGTTCTATCTCCTGCTCAGTAACTAGGTCGGTGGGCGATGCGCCGCGGGGCGCCTCAGCGGCCGAGCAGCCGCTTGATGCGCTTGACGTCGGACTTGGCGACCTCGACCTCGCCGGTGTGGCTGCGGGTGTACTCCGAGGACTTGCGCTCGAAGTTGTGGCGCATGCCGGCCTGGCCGCGCATGATCTTGCCCGAGCCGGTCACCTTGAAACGCTTCTTGGAGCCGCTGTGGGTCTTCTGCTTCGGCATGACGCCGTTTCTCCTTCACATAGGGCGGATCCGGTGGGTTTCCCCACACGGATCCGCTCTCGCTCTCGCCCCGGGGCGGCCGCCCCGCCCCTAGTGCGGGGGGCCGTGCTCCCGGAGCCGGTCCGGCCTGACCGTGGTCAGGACTGCTCTTCGGTGGCCTGGTCGGCGCCGGCCGGAACGGCGGCGGCGACGACGGCTTCGGCCTGCTCGACGACCTCGACCGCGTCGGCGGCCTCGGCGCCCTCGACCAGTTCGGCCGACTCGGCGTGCTCGGTGTCACGGCCGCTCAGGCCGGCCTTGCGCTCTTCCTTGGCCGCGCGGGCCTCGGCCATGGCCTCGGTCTTCTTCTTGTGCGGGCCGAGGACCATGATCATGTTGCGGCCGTCCTGCTTCGGCGCGAACTCCACGAAGCCGAGCTCGGCCACGTCCTCGGCGAGCTTGCTCAGCAGCCGCCGGCCGAGTTCGGGCCGGGACTGCTCGCGGCCGCGGAACATGATGGTGATCTTGACCTTGTCCCCGGCCTTCAGGAACCGCACCACGTGACCCTTCTTGGTCTCGTAGTCGTGCGGGTCGATCTTCGGGCGGAGCTTCATCTCCTTGATGACCGTGTGCGCCTGGTTCTTGCGCGCCTCACGGGCCTTCAGGGCGGACTCGTACTTGTACTTGCCGTAGTCCATGACCTTGACGACCGGCGGGCGCGCGGTCGCCGCGACCTCGACCAGGTCGAGGTCCTGCTCCTGAGCCAGCCGGAGCGCGTCCTGGATCGACACGATGCCGACCTGCTCACCGTTGGGGCCGACCAGCCGCACTTCGGGAACGCGGATCCGGTCGTTGATACGGGGCTCAGTGCTGATGGGGCCTCCTACGTTTTGGGCTCATGGCCCGGGTCTGTTCGATGCGCGGCCCCGCGAAAACGCAAAAGCCCCGCACGACACGCATGCGAGGCTCCACCACCGGACTGACCGACGCCGGGAGGACATGTCGGGACGAGCGCGAACGCCGCCCCCACACCCTTCGGCGTGAGGCTATGTGACCGGACCCGTACGCCCGAGGGCGAACCAGGTGGGAGATGGAATCTCCGCTTGCGGATCGAGGCACGCGCGAACATGCCCGATCGGTCGTGACACCGATACTAGCAGCTTCCGAGGAGGTGCCGTGACCACGGGTCACCGCCCGCACCATGGGAAGCTGTACCGGCAAAACGAGAGATCCGCCGCGAGGAGCCGCAGTGACCGACAACACCCCCGAAGACGCGGGCATTCCCGCCGACGCCGCGCAGGCCGCCGCTGAGACCGCCGCTGCCGACGGCTCGGCCGGCGAGCAGCGCGACCTGGCCGACGTCCCCGCGGTCGAGGTCATCGGGACGGTGACGGTGCACCTGATGAGCGCGGCGGCGGTGAAGCTGGGCCTGGCCGAGAACGGCGAGGACGACCTGGACCTGGACGAGGCCCGCAAGCTGATCACCGCGCTGGCCGGCCTGATCACCGCGGCCGCCCCGGAGATCGGCTCGCAGCACGCCGGGCCGTTGCGGGACGGGCTGCGGACGTTGCAGTTGGCGTTCCGGGAGGCCTCGCCTTATCCGGACGAGCCGGGGCAGGGACCGGGCGAGAAGTTCACCGGCGCGGTGTACAGCAGGGCGTAGCGCGGGGCGCGTGCGCCTGGCGAACTACGTAGTACTACGCAGGGTTGCCGTCGGCGGTGCCCTCGGACTTCTCCAGCACGGCCGCGAACGCCCGCACGGCCGCCGGCTCCACTTCCAGGAACGAGGGCCGGCCGAGGTCCACGAGCACGATCTCGGCGCCTTCGGCCTTGGCCGCCGCGCAGGCCCGGGGGAAGGGCACCGGCATCGGGCGGGCCTCGGGGTTCCAGGTGGTCAGGGCCTGGACCGAAGTGAACAGCGGCAGGGCCCGGGTGCCGTCCGGGGCGACCAGCGTCACCAGCGCCATGTCGCTGTTCTTGTCCCGGCGCAGGTTGCGGCCCTGCTCGTCGGGGACCTCCTCGGCCTCGCCGAGCACCGCGACGATCGGGGCCAGGACCCGCGCGTTGAGCAGATAGCCGTAGGTGTGCTCGACGGTCGCCTCGCCGCGGCCGTGCGCCTCCAGGACCGAGAGCAGGGCCGGGTCCGCGGCTCCGTCGTCGTTCGGGAAGGCGGAGGGGGCCAGCGTGCGTCCGGCGAAGTCGGTCATGGGCTCGACTCTAGTGGGGGCCCAGGCTGTGCTCGGCACCGTGGGTGCCGCGGTGGAGTCGGCGGCCGGGTCAGCGGGGGCCGGGGCTGGGACTGGGGTTGGAGTTGGAGTGGGAGCGACCGGCGGCGCGAGCATCTCGGTCGGCGCTGACGCACTCGGCATCGGTGCGCTCGGCATCGGTGCGGTGGGCAGCGGCTGGGTCGGCGCCGGTCCGTACTGCATTGGCGGTCCGTACTGCATTGGCGGTCCGTACTGCATTGGCGGTCCGTACTGCATTGGCGGTCCGTACTGCGCCGGCGGTCCGGGCGGCATCGCAGCACCGGGCATCGGCATCCCCGGCGGCAGCGGCCCGAACGGCATCACCATCCCCGGCCCCATCGCGCCACCCATCGCCCCGCCCATC
>NZ_JAAFZA010000301.1 GCF_015356865.1 Catenulispora pinisilvae | reverse complement strand
CTCGCCGCGGAACCGCCTGCCGTCTGCCCCCCCGCCGAACCAGCCGCAGACGCCCCACCCGAACTCGCCGAACGCTGAACTGCCGGGCCATCAGCACTCGCGGCCGAACCACTCGCACCCGCAGACCGTCCGGCGGCTGAACCGCCCACAGACGATCCAGCCGAGCCGCCCGTACTCGCCGCCGAACCTCCAGCAGACTGCCCGCCCGCCGAACCACCCGAGCTCCCCGAACCGCCCGTGCCTGCCGAACGCTGAACTGCTGAACCACCCGCGCCCGCGACCGATCCGGCTGCCAAACCGCCCGCACCCGCCGACTGCCCGGCCGCCGTACCACTCGCACCCGCAGCCAATCCGCCCGCCGACTGCCCGGCTGCCGAGCCGCTCGCGCCCGCAGGCTGCCCGGCCGCTGAACCGCCCGCAAGCGATCCGGCCGAACCACCCGCACTCGCCGCCGGACCACCTCCCGGCAGCCCAGTCCCAGACGTCCCACCCGAGCTCGCCGAACGCTGAATTGCCGGGCCCATCGTACCCGCCGCCGAGTCGCCGCCCGCAGACGTTCCCGCCCCCGAGCCACCAGCCCTCGCCGAACGCTGAATAGCCGGGCCCATCGCACTCACCGGCCCCTGGCCTGCCGCACCACTCGCACCTGCCGACCGTCCGGCCGCCGAGTCGCCGCTGCCCGCGGAGCCGCCAGACGCCGAACTGCCCGCGCTCGCCGAACCTCCTGCTGCCGAGTCGCCCGCAGAGCCGCCGCTCGCCGACGATCCGGCCGACGGCCCAACCGCCGAACCGCCGCTGCCCGCAGCCAATCCACTCGCCGAGCGCTGAACAGCAGCACCGCTCGCACTCGCTGCCGAACCACTCGGCGATCCCGAGTCCTGCGGCATCCGCTGCACATTCGTCGGTTCAGCTGACGCCGCCGACCCACGTCCCGCATCTCCAGCAGGCGCCGTCGATCCGCTCGACCGCTGCACCGACGCCACCTGACGCGTCCGGGGCGTGACAGCCGCCTGGGTCAGGCGCGGGCTCGTGGGGCGCGGCTGGACGACCGGCTTCGCGGGTGTGCGGATCACCGACTGGCGTACGACCGGTGCGGCCGGAGCCTCAGCCGAAGCCGTGGCCGCGGCTGGCGCCTCGGGCTCCTCGACACTCCGCTGGACCGGCGTGGTCAGCGGCAAGTTCATGGCCGGCAGTTCCAGTGACGCGGGCGTGCCGGTGCGGGCGATCGCGCGGGCGACCAGGCGCCCGCCCGGTGCGTCGGTGCGGACCTGGCGGCGTGGCTCGCGCTGGAAGGAAGGGTTCTGCCACGTGGCGAGGCGTGCGCCGAAGTCGGATTCCGAGACGCCGGTCGCCGTCGGGCGGCTGACGCCGCGCATCGCCGGGACCGCGGCCCACTCGCGGCGCTGCACGTTGACCGCGCCGCCGCCCCCGCCCACGCCCGCGCTGCCAGCAGCGGCAGCCGAACCGGCGGCACCGCCGCTCACGCTCCGCGCCGAGCCAAGCGAATCCGGCCCCGTCCCGGCCGAAGCCGCAGCACCGCCGCCGGACCCGGCCGAAGCCGCAGCGCCATCAGCGGACCGGGTCGAAGCCGAAGCCGAAGCCGCGGCCCCGTCACCAGACCCGACCCCATCCCCCCGGCCCCGCCGCGAGAACAACCCCATCTCAGCCCTCCGAGGCACGCGCGTTCAGGCCGGCGATGCCGGACACGAAGCCGCGCCGGTCGCCGTGCTCGAGGTCGAGGATCTGGTCCAGGCCCCAGTGGAAGTGGTATGCGACGTACGCGACCTCGTCGCGGAGCTGGTCGGCCGCGTACGTCACGATTCCCCCAGGCGGCTCCCGCCGAGGTCGATCTCGAAGTCCTGGGCGCAGTTCGGGCAGGTCACCGAGGCCAGGGTGTGGCCCTCGGCGTTGATCTGCTCGTAGAAGTCCTGCAGGAAGGCCAGGTCCGAGGCGAACATGTTCTCCACGATGCCGTCGTGGACCATCGGCAGGGTGCCCAGGCGGGTGATCACCCGGCCCAGCAGGACCACCGACAGGTACGCCGGGTTCTCGCGGACGCGGACGTCGCGCAGGGGAACGAGTTCGTCGCGGGCCGTGGACAGGCGCATCGCACCGCGGCGGTGGACCGCGCCGGTGTCGTCCACGTAGCCGCGCGGGAGTTCGAACTCGAACTCGGTGCGCAGGGTGTCGACGCGGCCGGGTGCGGCCGGGGCCGCGAGGCCGGACGCGCCGACCACACCGCCCACACCGCCCACGCCGCCCGCGTCGGCCATGCCGGCCGCCGCAGGAGCCATCGTCGCGACCGAGGCAGGCGCGCCGGGCACCGCCCCGGGAGCCACGTCGGCCTGGACCGGCACCGCCGGGGCCGCCGTCGCGGCCCCCGGGAGGGAGCGCTTCATCAGGCGATCACCAGTTCTTCGAAGGTGATCGTGACCTGCTCGGTGAGCACCTGCGCCTCGCCGGCCTTGGTGCCGGCCGTCTCGACCTTGCAGCACCAGGCGTTGCGCAGGTCGTAGCGCTTGATCGGGTTGTTCATGTAGTCCATGTAGATGATCGTCGCGTTCTTGCGCGCCGAGCCCATGTTGCCGGCCAGCGACTCGTTGATCCAGTTGGTGAACGACGAGCTCTGGGTCTGGCCCCGGGTCACCGAGACGGTGCCGCCCTGGGAGATGCCCGGCATCATCCTGACGACCGGCTTGCCCTGCGGGTTGTTCTGGACGTGCTTGATCACGTCCTGCTCCAGCTGGAGCGCGCCGACCTCGGCCAGGTACTCGACCTGCACGCCGTCGATCTGGAGGGCGAAATTATGCGCGGCGGCGGAGTCGCCGTTGGTCAAACCCATGGTGATCCGAATCCTTCAGTGTTGCTCGCGGTGAATAAGGGATCGAAGTTCCGAACCGGCCGGGGGCCGGCGGGCCGCGTGCGAGTCGGGCGGCCGCCGGCTCCCGGCGCGGGGCCTACTCCTCCAGCTCGCTGGTGCCGCCGGAGATCTGCGCCAGCCGGAACACCACGAACTCGGCGGGCTTGACCGGGGCGATGCCGATCTCGCAGATCACCCGGCCGACGTCCACCGACTCCGGCGGGTTGGTCTCCTCGTCGCACTTGACGTAGAACGAGTCCTCGGCGCGGGCGCCGAACAGCGCGCCGCCGCGCCACTCGTTGACCAGGAACGCCGAGATGTTGCGGCGCACCCGGGCCCACAGCGCCTGGTCGTTCGGCTCGAAGACCACCCACTGGGTCCCGGAGAGGATCGACTCCTCCAGGTAGTTGAAGTAGCGGCGCACGTTCAGGTAGCGCCACGCCGGATCCGAGGACATGGTGCGCGCGCCCCAGATCCGGATGCCGCGGCCGGGGAAGGCGCGGATGCAGTTCACGCCGATCGGGTTGAGCAGGTCCTGCTCGCCCTTGGTGATCTGCAGCTCCAGGTCGACCGCGCCGCGCACGATCTCGTTGGCCGGGGCCTTGTGCACGCCGCGCTCGGCGTCGTTGCGGGCCCAGACGCCGGCCATGTGGCCGCTGGGCGGGACCGCGACCGACTTGCCGGCGGCCGGGTCGAAGACCCGGATCCAGGGGTAGTACAGGGCCGCGTAGTGCGAGTCGTAGCCGGCCCCGGTCTGCCGCCAGGCCCGGATCTGCTGGGCGTTCAGGTTCGGCAGCGGGTCGATGATGGCGACCCGGTCGCCCATCAGCTCGCAGTGCCCGATCAGCGCCGTCTGGACCGCCTTCACCTCCTCCTCGCTGATGCTGCCCTGCTGGTAGGCGCTCATCAGGTCCGGGACGGCGACCATGGTGATCTCGTCGATCGCCTCCAGGCCGCCGAAGCCGGTGCGGTCGGCGGAGTCGCCGATGTAGGAGCCGGTGGACACCGGGACCGGCAGCTCGCCGCCGGCCGCCGCGCCGCCGCCGGCCGGGGCCGCCAGCTGAACGCTCTGGTTCTCCGGACGGACCAGCGTGCCGGAGCCCGCCTCCTCCACGGTGATGAACTTGGACCGCTCGCGCACCTGGGTGGTGACGTAGTTGCGGCCGGCCTTCTTGTTGGCCGAGACGTCGAAGGTCTCGGTGGGCTTGTCGTCGACCTTGACGACCAGCCGGAAGCGGTCGGCGGCGTCGGCGCCGCCCTTGTCGTCCTTGTCGGCCGGGACGTCGGTGACCTCGACCGAGACGGCACCGGCCGCACCGGGCTGGACCGCCACCTTGAAGCCGCCCAGGGTCACCGGCTCGCCGGCGGCCAGGGCCTGGCGCTCGGCGCCGGTCACCACGCCCCGGTGCCCGGCGCTGACCGCCCGGCCGTTGCCGTCGGCCGAGCCCGGGCCCGCCAGGCCGCCCTCGGTGCCGCCGACGCGGACCACGTAGGCGATGGTGCCGCCGTTGTTGAAGAAGCCGTACACCGAGTGCGCCAGGTAGTAGCCCTCAGTGAACTCGCCGAACTCGGCGACGTACTGGGACCAGTTGGTGACCAGCGTCGGCGCGTTCAGCGCGCCCCGCGGCGCGAGGCCGACAAAGGCCGCGACCGAGGTACCCACGCCCTCGATCGGCCGCGAGCCGCTGGCGACCTCTTCCACGTAGACGCCCGGCGACAGATATGTCGGCATGGTCGATGTCTCCTCGAAAACCGTACGCGGGCAAAAAAGTTCAGCAGTAACCATTGCCGACGCCGGCCCCACTTCGGAAGGTCCAGGGGGACGGACGCGAGGGCACTGGTCACTGCCCGTTCGGGCGGCACCGTCGGCACCCCGGGTCCGGAATCGGCGGGAAGGGCCCCGACCGGCCCGGATACACCCCTAGGCTGTCTGCTCAGGACCGCCTGACCAGTCGTGCGGGCGGGGGGCCGGCAGGGAGAGCTACTGATCGTGTGGGTTGATTTGAACCCGGTGACGGCGGACGTCGAACCGGGCGCCGAGGCGGCGGTGGAACTCACCGTCCGCAACACCGGCGACATCGTCGAGGAATACCACCTACAGGCTACTGGCGACCCCGCGCGCTGGTGCAGCATCGAACCCCAGACCCTGCGCCTGTATCCAGGTACGACCGGCATCGCGCACCTCACGTTCGCCCCACCGCGCAGCTCGGAGTCCCAGGCCGGGCCCCAGTCCTACGCGGTGAAGGTCACCCCGCGCGAGGACCGCGAGAACACGTTCGCGATCGAGGGCGTGCTGCGCGTCGCAGAGTTCGCCGACATCCGCGCCGACCTCATCCCGGCCACCACCCGGGGCTGGCACCGCGGCCGGGTCAAACTCGCCGTCGACAACTACAGCAACACCGTCGCCAGCGCCTCGGTGTCCACCACATCGTCGAACTCCAACTTGCAGGTGGACATCCGCACCCCGGCGCTACGCCTTCAGCCGGGACGCGCGCAGTACAGCAAGTTCAGCGTCCGCCCGGGCCGGCTGCTCTGGTTCGGGACCAAGACCCGGCACCAGTACAACATCACCGTCTCCCCCTCCGGGTTGGGACAGCCGGTGTCCCTTCAGGGCACTTACATGCAGTCGGCCCTCCTGCCGCGTTGGCTTCAGCGCCTGCTGATGTTCGCCGCCGCCGGTGCCGCCGCGATCCTGGCCCTGTGGTTCGGCATCCGCCCCTCCTTCGACACCAGCGCCCAAGCCTCGCCGCAGCCGGTCGCCGCGACCGCGCCGCAGGTGGTCGTCATCCAGCCGACGCCTTCGGCCCCGTCCAGCAGCCCGACGCCGACGCCGCCGAAGCCGAGCCAGTCCCAGGTCGCGCCGCCGCCGTCCTCCTCGTCCCAGCCCGCCGCGCCGCCGGCGTCCACCTCGTCCAAAGCACCGCCCCCGTCGCAAACGAGTGCCAAGCCCACTCCGCCGCAGCAGGTCAAGACGACCAACGTCCTGAACTACGCGGCCAACGGCTCGATGGACCTCAACAACGACAACTTCGTCGACGGCCAGAAGATCGGCATCTGGGAGACCAACCACAGCCCGGCCCAGACCTGGACCGTCTGGATTTACGCCGACGGGTCCTTGGTCATCAAGTCCGACGGCAAGCCGGACAGCGACGGCGTCAAGGTCCTGCAAGTGGAGCCGAACAACGACCCCGACCAGAACAACGTCGACATCTCAGACGACTTCAACGGGATACCCGGCCTGCAAGCACACCTGACGGCCGACTTCCAGCAGTGGACGCTGACCAGCATCCCCGGCAACGGCACCTACGGCGTGCTGAAGAACAAGCACACCAACACCTGCCTGTCCAGCACCGGTATGCACGGGTTCTTCACGATGGCCCCGTGCAACACCGGCGACCAGAACCAGTGGTTCTGGCTGTTCGCGGTCTGATCCGGCCAGCCCATCTGTCACATCGGCCCGCCCTCGCGATCGTGCGCGAGGGCGGGCGATACGTTGCGCCGCGCGATCAACTCATACAGCCGGAGCCTCCCCCTCCCGCAGCTTGGCCAACTCGACCGCGACCGCCCGCTCGTGCGCCTCGGCGTCCTCGCGGGCCCGGCGCGGACTCCACCGCCCGCGCATGGTGGCCGCGAACGGCAGGAACAGGATCTGCCCGGCCAGCGTCACCCACCACCACGTCTGCCACTGGTGCGGACCGTCCTTGACCGCCTTGGCGACCGCGGTCCCGTGCGCCTGCAGGATCGCGATCTCCGGCTGCGCCTGCTGCACCGTCTGCAACCCGGACACCCCGACCTGGGCCACCGCCTGCCCCAGCAGGGCCGGCGGGATCGCGGCCGGGTTCGGCGGGTACTTGGCCAACTCGGCGAACAGCGCCGGATGCGCGGCCACGATCGCCAGCGCCGGACCGGCCTTCGCCTGCGCCGCGGCCACCTCCGCGCCGTGGTCGACCACCGGCGTCACCGAGGTCACCACCACCGGCACGAACGCCGCCGACACCGCGACCACGATCCGCAGGATCCAGCCCCACACCGCCAGCCCGGTCGCGGTCGCCGCCGGGTTCCGCGCCTCGACGGTCTCGGTGAACGCCGCCATCCACGGCGCGTAGGTGACGCCGGCCAGCGCGCCGCCGATCAGGAACACCACGGCGAAGGTGTAGTAGCCGGTGTGGGCGTGCGTGGCCAGCACCGCGAAGACCGCCGTGGTGGTGATGGTGCCGAGACAGCCCACGATCATCAGGGGTTTGCGGACCTTGAGCCGGTCGGACACCAGCCCGGCCACCACCAACGACACCGCGTTGGCGGCCCAGTACCAGTTGGCCACCGAGTTCGCACGCTGCTCGCTGTAGCCGTAGACCGCCGAGAAGTAGATGACCAGGTTGCCGACCAGCGCGTAGTACAGCAGCAGATACACGCTGACCGCGAACGCGGGACCGGCGATGCCCGGCCGCAGCATCTGCCGCCAGTGCCCGGCCAGCTCCTGCTCCGGATCGATGCCGCGGGCGCGCGCCTCGACCAGCGCCCGGTCCCGCATGCTGACCATGATCTGGTCCCGCAACCGCGGCGAGAGCTCGCGCAGCGCGAACAGCGCGATCACGAACACGATCAGGGAACTGATCCCGGAGTAGTGCAGCTCGTCCTGCCATGTCGAGCTGTCCAGGGTGTGGCTGGTGACGGTGGTGACCACCAGGGAGCCGGCCACCGGTCCGATCGCCCAGAAGCCCATCGCGGTGGCCCGGCCCAGCTGCGGTGAGAAGTCCCGGATCAGCGCCGGGGTGGCGACCAGGATGATGCCCTCGACGAAGAACAGCGCGGCGAACAGGGTCAGGAACATGCCCTTGCTCGACGTGCTCGGCAGGATCAGCACCAGGATCCCGGCCAGCAGCAGTCCGTAGACGACCAGGTTGGCCCGGCCCCAGCGGTCGGCGAGCCCGGCCAGCAGCGAGGACCCGGCGCCGATCGCGTTGCCGATCACCGACATCCAGACGAAGTAGGTG
Source organism: Catenulispora pinisilvae (assembly GCF_015356865.1). Lineage (GTDB taxonomy): Bacteria > Actinomycetota > Actinomycetes > Streptomycetales > Catenulisporaceae > Catenulispora > Catenulispora pinisilvae. The sequence continues at coordinate 3,279 of NZ_JAAFZA010000301.1, read as the reverse complement.
AAGGTCATGTGGTAGTGGGTGATGATCGACGTCGCCACCGCGTACTGGATGTAGAGCAGGTAGTACAGGACGATCGTGGTCAGCACGACGATCGCCAGATAGGCGTAGCGGCGTGCGGATTCGGGATAGGCGGCCAGGTCTCGGCGCCAGAAGCGGTGCAGGACACCGGGCGCGGTGTCCACGGCGATACTCACGTCCGCAGCTCCTTCTTGAGGATCTTCCCGGTCGGTCCGATCGGCAGGGCACTGAGGATCCGCACTTCCCGCGGGTACTTGTACGGCGCCAGCCGGTCGCGGCAGAACTCGATGACCTCGCGCTCGTCAGCGTGCGCTCCGGCCTTGAGCGCGATGTAAGCCACCACCTCCTCCCCCAGCCGTTCGTCGGCGCGTCCGATGACCGCGGCTTCCGCGATCGCCGGGTGGGCGTAGAGGACTTCCTCGATCTCGCGCGGGTAGACGTTGAACCCGCCGCGGATCACCAGGTCCTTCTTACGGTCGACGATGTAGAAGTAGCCGTCCTCGTCGGCGTAGCCGAGGTCGCCGGTGTGGAACCAGCCGTCGCGGACCACCTCGGCCGTCGCCTCGGGGTCGTGCCAGTAGCCCGACATCATGGTGTGGCCGCGGATCACGAACTCGCCGACGTGCTCCGGCCCGGGCGGCAGCCTTTGTCCCGCCTCGTCGATGACTCGGACCTCCACACCCCACACGGGTTTGCCGACGGAGCCGACCCGGCGCTGTTCTGCGCTGATGTTGAACGTGACCGTGCTCGCCGTCTCCGACAACCCGTAGCCCTCCAGGATCACCACCCCTGGGAACTCGGCCTCGAAGGCCCGGATCACCTCGCCGGGCATCGCGGCGCCGCCGGAGCAGCCGACCCGCAGGGCACTGAGATCACGCTCGGCGGTGTCCGCGTGCAGCAACGCGAAATACATCGTCGGGACGCCGGAGAAGATCGTGCAGCGGTGCTTCTCCATCGCGTCCAGGACCGGCGTGATCTCGAAGCGCGGGACCAGGGCCATCGTGCCGCCGAAGCGGACGATGACGTTCAGGACGCTGGACAGGCCGAAGACGTGGAACAGCGGGAGCACCGCGAGGGAGACGTCGTCCGGCAGGACTCCGAACAGTTCTCCGGACACGGTGCAGTTCATGTAGAGCTGGAAGTGGGTCAGCTCGGCGCCCTTGGGCTTGCCGGTGGTGCCGCTGGTGTAGAGGACGACGGCGGTGTCGTCGGCCTCGGTCGGAGCGAGGTCGCCGGTGTCGGTGCCGGTCAGCAGCTCCGCGAAGGGATGCGTGCCCGGCGGGACTTGGTCGTTCCCGGGCGGGTTCACAACGTAGACCTCTGTCCCGCCGGCCTCCTCGGCGCCCGCGACCGCCTCGGCGGCCGACGGCCCGTACGCCACAAGCAGCTTCGCGCCCGAATCCCGCAGCTGATAGCCGAGCTCGCGGCTCTTCAACAACGGGTTCAGCGGCACCATGATCAGCCCCGCCTTGAGGATCCCGAAGTAGCACAACAGGAACTCCGGGAGGTTCGGCAGCTGCACGGCCACCCGGTCCCCGCGCTCCAGACCCAGGGCGAGCAGCGTGGCCGCCACCCGGCCCGAAAACTGGTCGACCTGCTCGTAGGTGAGGGTCGCGTCCTGGCTGTGGCACAGCGGCTTGCCGGGCGAGGCATACCGCGACTCGCGGAGGATCGAGGCGAGGTTGAACGTCATGGACGACTCCGCTTCCCGGTCACCAACCGACCGCCCGGTATGTTGGCGCTTAGTATCGTCGGTAATCCCCGGGTGTCAATGGGCCGGATCGGATGGGATCAGGGCCCTGACGAGGAGCGACATGACAGAGCAGGACCGGCCCAGGGTGCCGCGCGGCCAGGCCCGGGACCGGATCGTGGCCGCGGCCACCGAACTGTTCGCCCGCCTGGGCTACGAGGCCACCACGACCCGGCAGATAGTGGAGGCCGCACAGGTCACCAAGGGCGCGCTGTACCACTGGTTCAGTTCCAAGGAGGAGCTGCTGACCAGCATCTACCGCGAGCTGTTGGCCGAGCAGACCGCGCGGCTGGAGGCGATCGCGGCCGCCGACGGCCCGGCCGACGTCCGGCTGCACCGCGCGGTGTCCGACCTGTTCACGCACATGGACGAGCACGCCGAGCCGCTGACGGTCTGGGCCCGCTCGATGCACCTGGTGGCCGGCGAGCACGCGGCCGCGGTGCGCGCCGAGCGGCGGCGGTACCAGCACCTGTTCCAGGATCTGGTCGAGGAAGGGCAGAAGACCGGGGCGTTCCGGCCCGATGTGCCGGCCAGCGTCATCACGAACACGTTCTTGAGCAGCGTCGTGCAGATCCACCGGTGGTTCCGGTCGCAGGGGCCGTTGACCCGGCGGGAGTTGGGCGAGCAGATGGTGTCGCTGTTCTTGGACGGGGTCCGGGTGGTTCCGGCGGGATAAGGACTCAGGCGGCCACAGGCGGACGCGCGACGTCACGCACCAGGACCGCGCCGACTTGGGCCGCGAGCATCGCCGCCACTTGGCGGGCGGCCAGCGAGGGCACGGCGCCGGGCATCGGGGTGAGCATGAAACGCCCGACCGTCCGGCCGCCGGAGCGGGCCGGGAGTGCGAAGTCGGCGTCCGGGAAGCCGTACTCCTCGACGTTCCAGCGCCGGCCGTCCCAGGACAAGGTGCCGTCGTCGGCGAGCCGCGGCGGATGGCCGAGGAGCCGGCCCGGTTCGAAGCGGGCGTCCCGCAGACCCAGCAGCATCACGAGTTGGGCCCGCACGTGCGCCACGACCTCCTGCGGATCGCGCTGGTCGGCGACGAGCCGGGCGGTGGAGCGCAGCTCGGCCAGGTAGGCGGTGTCGTAGACCACCGTGCGCCGGGCCCGGCGGGCGCGCGCCGCCAGTTCGCTCACCGCCGCGCCGACGGCCAGCAGCAGGACGATCGTCTGGACGTCGGTGCCGCGCGTGACGCTGAACCGCTCGTACGGCGTGGTCCAGAAGAAGTCGAACCACACCGCGGCCGACGCCGCCGCCACGATCCCGGCCACCCGGTGCCCGTTGGCGGCCACCGCCACGACCACCACCACGAGCAGCAACGCCACGTCGGTGTTCGCCAGCGACGACCGCCACGGCAGGAAGAGCGCCGCCACGGCCGGCGGCACCAGCACGGCGGCCGCCCCGGCCCAGCGGTCGCGGTGCACCCGGTCGAAGATCCTCATAAACAACGAATACCCCGGTTCGGGGGGTTCGGCTGTTTGCATCGCGCGTGCGTTGCGCGAGTTCGGGAT
>NZ_JAAFZA010000300.1 GCF_015356865.1 Catenulispora pinisilvae | reverse complement strand
GGACCGGACCTTGCCCTCACAATCAGCCGTCTCCGGAGTCCCGGTATCCGTCCGCATGGGGAGCGTCCACCGGAATGCCCATCGCGACTCCGGCCCGGAGCGCGGCCTGTGCCTGCGCGGTCGCGTGTGCACCCCACCCCAGCAGCTCAGGTGCCCGCGTCAGACTGGTCATCAGTCGGCGGTTAGTCCGGCCGTCGTCGGTGTCGGGATCCGGACCGATCGGGTCGTAGCTCGTGATCGGGGCGGCGTAGCGGAGTTGGGCATATGGCTCGGGGCGCGCGGGGTCCCCGGTCACGACCTGGTGGCCCAGGAAGGTGGCGCGGCCGGTGTCGATGTGGATCTGGGATTCCTCCAGGGCCTCGCGGTAGGCGGTAGCCAGCGGGTCGCCACCGTCGGTGGGCGCGGGCTGGCCGCCGGGCAGCATGTAGCGGTCGGGGTGGTCTGCGCCGCGGTCTTGGATCAGGACCCGGCCGTCGTGGGGGTCCAGAGCCCAGACGTAGACCTGGGTGACGAGCATCGCCTCGGGTACGAGCGTCTCATGCCAGGTGAAGCGGATCGTGTCGTCGAACACCAGGCGGTCCTCGGCCAGGATGTCCCGGCCGAGGACCGCCCGGTAGACCTCGTCGACGCTGCCGAACGTCGCCTCGGCCATCGGGAGGCCGAGCAGCGCCGCGGCCTGGTGGACTGCGGCCTGGTCGGGGCCTTCGATCTCCAGGAAGGTGTCCAGGCTCGGCCAGGTGTCGAAGTCGAACCGCGTCTTGTCCAGGCGCCATTCCTCACGATAGTTCTCCTGGAAGCGAACGGTTCGGAAGCCCATGGCGACAAGCAGACGCAGGGTTTCCTCGAACCCGGAGACGGTAATCTCGGCCTCGAGGGTGGTGTCGATCGCGGAGGCATCGGAGGTCGTCTGCTTATAGGTCAAGGTGACCTGGTCGCCTTCGTCACGCAGGCGGAGCCAGCCACCGCGCGCGGTGGTGTCGTCGTTCTTCAACACCACGCGGCGCATCAAGACACGCGGTCGGTGCAGCGCGGCGCCGTGCTCACGCAGGATCGCGATGGTCTTGTCGACGTCGATGGCTAGGAACCGGGCCTCATATTCGGTCTGCATGAAGGTTCTACCTCTATGGGTGTGTGGTCCGACCTGGCATGGAGGGGCTGTCACGTGGTGCGATTGCCTCCGGTCGTTGTGGCCGATCCCGCTGGACGAGGGGAAGCGCCCGTCACGATGCTGTCGCCTAGCCGGTCGAAGATGTCATCGACTGTCTGGTCCGGGCCCTGGCCGGTGGTGTCCAGCCACAGGCCCAAGTGCGGGGTCTGGTCCAGAAGGACCAGGTGAAGCTGTCCGAACTCCCACCACAGGTGTCCGTACGCGGTCTTGTCACGATCGCGGTCGCGCTGGCGGAGCGTCTCGGGGTCGGGGTTGAGGAACACCAGGTGCGCTTCGGGGCAGGGCAGCATGGCCAGGAAGTCGTTCAGGGCATCGCCGAGGATGTTGTCGTTGACCACCGCGTCGAATCCGCCGCGCAGGTAGACGGCGGCGACGGCCAGCGCCGCCTGGTAGCGCAGCCGTAGCTGCCGCAGCGCTTCGGCGTCGTAGTCGCGCGACATGTCCACGCGGCCGGTGACCGGCATGGCCCGGATGACGTCGCCCTCCACAACCATGCTGGCCGGGAGGCGCTCGGCAATGAGCCTGCTCACCGTTGATTTCCCGGCAGCGGGCACACCGGAGATGATGAAAAGCCTGGTCATCCTTGTTTCCGATCCGGGATCGTCAGACCGAGTCCTCGCAGGCCGTTCGGCGTACGGCGCAGGCGCTCATGGTGACAGAGCGTGCGACGGCGATTCCACCGGATTACGGCTCGCAACTATGGCTTGATCACCATGCACGGCGATTGGAGCCGCCGCTTGCAAAGGCAGCGGTTGGGGTTGTCGGGGTGAAAAAGCCTTCGCCGGGCCCGCCCCGACCCTGGCAGGGTGCTCGTGGACGGCCTCGGTGGACCAGCGCGAGGCCCCGCCTCATATCAGGGAGTGTTGATGCAGTGGGGACGGCGCCCGGCCTGGCCAGCCCTCCCGGCCGGCGTCCGCGACGGCATCGAGACCCTGCTGGGTGCGGCCGTCGTTGACGCGGTGACACCGCCTGGCGGGCACAGCCCGCAGCTCGCGGCTCGCCTGCGCCTATCTGACGACCGCACCGTGTTCGTGAAGGCCGCGCCGGGCGAGGCGGGCTTCGCCGAAACCGACCGGCGCGAGGCGGCGATCACCGCAGCACTGCCGGACAAGGCACCGGCACCGGCGGTGCTGGCGACCGGCGAGGCCGCCGGATGGTTCGTCGCCGTCTACGCCGATGTGCCCGGCCGGCACCCGAACATCAGCCCCGAATCGCTCGACCTCGACCCGGTGCTCGACACCCTCGCCGACGTCGCGGTCCTGCCGGTGAGCGCCGAGCTGCAGTCCGTTCTTCGCGGCACCGCGGACGTGGAGCTGGCCGGATACCTGCACGGCTGGGACGTTCTCGCCCACGACCCGCCGGACGACGTGGACCTGTGGGCGGCCCCTCGCCTGAGGCTGCTGGCGACGATCGAGGGCGATCGGGCCGGTGCGCTGGCTGGTACCGCGCTGAGCCATTCAGACGGCCGCCCGGACAACATGCTCATTGCCGACGGGCACGTCACCCTGGTCGACTGGTCGCACGCCTTGACTGGGGCGGCATGGCTGGACGCGGCGTTCCTGGTCCCGCAGATGATCCTGGACGGCTGGGAGCCCGCCGAGGCGCTCGCCGTGATCCGCCACCGTGTGCTGGGGGACGCCGATCAGGATGCCGTCACTGCGTTCTGGGTCGCGCTGACCGGCTACTGGCAACACGCCGGGCGGCAGCCCTCGCCGCCCGGGGCACCGGGGCTTCGCCCCTACCAGCGGGCCGCGGCAGCGGCCGGAACCCGGCTGCTGCAGCTGCTCATCGACTGAACAGGCTCACGGGGTCAGGGCCAGGCCCCTGGCCCCGCCGCCGCTCCCACACGCCCTTCGGTGAACGCGCCACACGGCCGGCACCGGTGCCCCGCAGGTGGCGGTGCCGGTGCCAGGCCGGACGGACTACGGCCGGGGCGGATCGGTGGCCCACTGGTATGCCGTCCCCTCGTGGACGGCGGCGTAGACGCGGTCGCGCAGGACGTTCGCGTCCTGGTCGGTCAACGTGCGCTCCAGGTGGCGCAGCACGATCCGCGGAAGTGCACGCCGAACCCCCGGCAGGTTTCGTTCGGGTTGTCCTGCGAGGGCCGCATGCTCCCAGGGTGCCACGGGTCACTGACAGGGTTCTGAGATTCTCCCCTTGAGTGGGTACTGCATCGGCCGCATCGCATTCTGGGGCGCTGCCGCCGCCAGGCTGGCGGTCGGCGTCATTCTTACCGACTGCTACTTACATCCCGGCTCGTCGGCGGGCCGTCGCAGCGGCATGTAAGCCGGCCCCGCTGCGGGCAGTTGATCGGGTCCTTCTAGGATTTGCGGCCGATGCCGCCGTACCCCCATACCTGGTCGGCCCAGTACGGGATCTCGCCGTCAGGACGCCAGGACGGGACGTGAACGATTCCGGGCTCCAGGACGTCCAGGCCGTCGAACAGCGTGCAGATCTCCGCGTAGGGGCGCAGGACGATCGGCGCGGTGGCCCGGTCGTAGGCGCGGGCGCCCTGCGCGCCGCGCTCGGGCTCGAAATCGTTGGTGATGTGGGAGATCACCAGGTGGCTGCCTGCGGGTACCGCGGCCATTAACTCCTTCACGATGCCGGCCGGGTCCTCGTCGTCCTTGACGAAGTGCAGGACGGCGAGCATGAGTACGGCGATCGGCTTGTCGAAGTCCACGGTGGCGCGTACGGACGGATCGTTGATGATCGACTGCGGGTCGCGGATGTCGGCCAGGACGACGGTGGTCCGGTCCGGTGCTGCGCCGCGCAGCAGCGCGCGGGAGTGCGCCGCGACACTGGGATCGTTGTCGACGTAGGCGACGCGCGCGGCGGGGTTCACGGCGCGGGCGACGTCACCGGTGTTCCCTGGCCCGGGAATGCCGGTTCCCAGGTCCAGGAATTGGGTGAACCCTGACTCCGCCAGGTGGCGTACAGCCCTGCCAAGAAAGTCGCGGTTCCCGCGCGACATCGCGCGGGCCTCGGGTACGACCTTGAGGGCGACTTCGGCGGCTTCCCGGTCAACGGGGAAATTGTCTTTCCCACCGAGGAAATAGTTGTACATGCGGGCGGGGTGGGCTTTGGTGGTGTCTATCTCCGGGGGGAGCCAGGCGGGTGCGACCAGGTTCTCCCCGAGCGGTTCCACGTCCGTCACGGCCGATCCCCTCAACGTGGCGGCCTGGATACCGCCGGTCGCGGTCGATCATAGCCGACCGTCGCCGTACCCTGACACGGGAAAGCGTAGCCTCCGGACGGGGTCCGCCGACTCAGCCCCGTAATCAGCGTGTCTCTGGCCCGCCTGGCCACTAACTTGTCGCCTGTGTACATGCAGAAGAGCGCGGTGGACTTCCGGCACCTGCTAGCCGTCTCCGACGACTACACCGTCGCTGGGCTCCTCGTCCACGGCTGCGCTACCGACTACCCGTACGACATGGTCACCGCCCAGCTGGCCGAGACCTTCCCGGCCCAGACGCCGAGGCTCGAGCCGGTGTCACCGGCCATGCCGCCGCTACGCGCGTTCACCGTCAACGGCCTCGTGTACTGGTACGCGGTGTGCTTCGGCGGGGCGATGCTGTCGCAGATCACCCACCTCGCGTGTGTACTGGGATCCAGAGTGAGCATCTTAATCGGGACCTGCGGCGGACTGGACCCGGCGGCTGCCACCGGCGACTTGATCGTGCCGACGCACGCCCAGGGAGATGAGAGCACCACCCGCGCCTACCGGCGCGACACCGGCGAAGACCGACACGAGCATCACGCCGATCCACAGCTGACCGGGCGACTCCTCAAGGTCCTGAAAAGGGGTCACCGTGTCGGCACCGGCCCCACCGTCACCTGCCAGGCCATCCTCGGCGAGACCTCCGACGACATCGAAGGCTGGTCCGCAGCGGGATACCACGGGGTCGAGATGGAGGCGGCGACGTTGCTGGCCACCTCGGCGCACTTCGGCGTGCCCGCCGCCGCCGTCCTCATGATCGCCGACAATCTCGCGGCAGGTCAGACACTCCTCGACCACGGCTACAGGCTCGGGCGGGAGCGCCGCCACGCGATCCTGCGCAGCGTCTACGGCGCCGCCGTCCCCGAACTCACTAACCGTAGTCGGAGGGCGAATATGGGCGGGGACTGGGCTGGCCGGCTGCCGGATCTGCTGACGCCGTGGGGACTGGCCGGCCTACGCGTAGGCGCCGAGCTGACGGGACTGGGCGACCGCTCCCGCACCTGGCGCATCGACGCCGCAGGCGGCCAGTACGCCGCCAAGCTGACTTTCGACGGCCCGGCATTCGTCGAGCCCGGCCTGCGCATCGCCGCAGCGCTCGACCAGGCCGGCATCCCCACTGGCGCACCTGTGCCGGCCGTGGACGGACAGTTGTGCCGGTCGGTAGGCGGGCCAGGGCGGGTCTGGACGCTGGCGCTACTGGAGTTCATGCCCGGTGAACCTCTGGATCTTGGCGACCCGCTGGCGGCCGAGGCGGCTGGGGATCTGCTCGGCCAGGTCCACCGCGCCCTGGGCGCGATGCCGGCGGCGCCCCGCCCGGCCGGAAAGCTGCTGGACTTCTACAACCAACAGGCCGACGCAGTCGGCGGAGCGGCCGGTGCGGCGCTGAAGCAGGCGCTGGTCGACATCCACGCGTTCAACACCCGGACCCCGCTGGACTTCGGCATCTTGTACGGCGATCCGGCGCCGGAAATCCTTCGCGATCCCGACACCGGCACGCTCGCCCTGATCGACTGGGGCACACCCAGCTTCGGCCCGCTTTTGCACGACCTGGTCGCCTGGCAGGCGTTCTTGACGGTGGGCCAGCCGCCGGATCGGGCAATGCGAACTCGCCGCCGATTCCACGACGCCTACCAGGCTCGCTACCCGATCGATCAGGGGCAATTCGCCGGCCAGGGTCTATTCGCCGCGTTGCAGAAGGCGATCAGCGCCGCGTTCGTCCCCGAGCCGCCGGACGACCCGCCGCCGCCGATCTGAGACAGGTACCACATGCCGGTATCGGCAGGGCAGGCGTAGGAAAGCCCTTCGACGCGGGAAGCGGCAGGATGCCGGGCTGCAGGAATGAGCACGCAACGAGGACGGCTTGAGTAGGTGCTCTGGCCGAGGCGGCCATGCCGTAGCCGGGGCGACGCGGTAGCCGTGTGGCGGACTTGTTGCGGCCCACGTTGGGTGACTGGGTATGTACCATAAGGGCTCTGATGCGCTCTGCCGGCGCGCGTTCGCTTTGGTCGCATAGACAGTTCTCTGCCTGACGGGATGTGGGGAGGCGGGTGGTCGTGGTGGGTGGAGAAGTGGCGCCTTGGCCGGTGTTGTTCGTGCCGGAGGAGCGGCTGGGGTGGTCGTTTAGCGATCGGGACCGGTTTCGCCGAACTTTCGCCGAACCTAAACCCAGTATCGCGCCTGCTGCTGAGGGCGAGAGCGATCGCGTGCAGGCGGTGCGGCGGAGGCTGCCCGGGCGCCTGGCCTGGACCTGGAGGTTTGCAGTTGTAGGTGCGGTCTTGGGGTGGGTGCTGCTTGTGCGGCGGCACACCGCACAGCCGGACCAGCATCTGTCGCCGGAGTCGGTGCTGATCGCGGGTGCTGTCGGTGCGGCTGTGGGGGCTGTGGCGTGGGTGGGCTTGCTGCTGGGGCATCTGTCCGTGGTCCGTCGTTATGGGTCCCGGCGTCAGGCAGTTCAGTTGCACCGTAACGACGCCGCGTTGGAGGCGTGGTCCGCTCGTCGGGCGGCGTTCGAGGATCAGGAGGGCCGGCGGCTGTCGTCCCTGCCGCAGTGGGTCTCGGCTCCGGCTCCGGGGCATCGCCGTATCGATGTGGTCGGCGGGAACCTATGGGGATGGGAGGCGTTTCTAACCGTGTTCGGCGCCTCAGCACTGGCCTCTCGTGGCCCGATGGTGGTCCTGGACTTGTCGGGCGAGCCGATCGTTGGCGAGCTGGCCCGCGGCGCTGTGGCATCGGGTCTGGACGTCGATGTGCAGATGCTGCCGGCCGAGCTGGCCGACAGCGACCTGCTGACCAGCCTAGACGTGCCGTCGCTGGTGGACATCTTCATCGAGTCGCTGCACGGCGGAGACAGTAAGGCCACGCGTGGCGAGCGTGTGTTGGACGCCCGGCTGCTGGGTGCGCTGTGCGAGAAGCTGGTTGCGGGCGGTCTGACGATGCCGCGGATCGCTGCGGGTGCCAGGGTGCTGCTGAACGAGCCGTCCGACGGTGAACAGCTGTCGCCGACCGAGCGGGCCGAACTGGCTGACCAGGTGTTCTCCGAGGCTTACCGGCAGCAGTCCTCGGGCAGTTTGCGTGTCATCGAGGCGCTGGCCGATTCGCTGGGTGGTCTGGGGCAGCGCACCCCACGTCGGCCACCGGCCGATTTGCAGTGCGTGTCGATTTCCACGACCTGGCGCAGCGGGGCCGGGGATTTCCTGGCCGATCTGGTGGTTGCCTGGGCCGCTCGGCAGATCGCCTCGGACATAGAGGTGGCGACCTTGGTGGTGGCCGGCGCGGACGAGTTGGCACCGCGGCACCTGGAGCGGCTGTCGGACTTGTGCAACCGGCGTGGGACTCGGCTGGTGGTGATGTTCCGGCACCTGCGGGAGGCCTCGTTCGAGATGCTGGGGGCGGGCCCGGTTGCGTTCATGAACCTGGGCAATCCCCAGGAGGCGGCCCGGGCGGCCGACTTTATTGGGCGGGACCACCGTTTCGAGATATCCGGGTTGACCCGGAGCATCGGCGGAGATCAGACGCACGGCGTGTCCGACAGCGACGGCGGCTCGGAAGGCGTCGCGCAGACCGGGGGCCGGGAGCGCGGTGCCAGCACCGGCGGTTTGGCAGTTGCGCCGTCGCGCAGCTGGGGCCGCTCGCAGTCCCAGACTCGCACCACCAGCCGGGACTGGGGCCAGACCGTGACGGCCTCGAACAGTCGCAACTGGTCGGATACCGAGTCTCGGGCACGGGTCTATGAGTACGCAGTGGAGCCGCGGGTCCTGCAGCAGCTGCCGGACTACGCCATGGTGCTCGTCGAACACGCCGTCGCCGGGGTCCAGGTTAAGGCAGTGGAGATCAACCCGGAGATCCCGCTGCTGCAGCAGGCCGATGCCGAGTGGTCCTATCAGGCCTCATCGATAGTAGCTAAGTTCACCCAGGGCGTTGAGGTACCCGTCGGTGCAGAAGCAGTGGCAGCGCCGCAGGCAGACGATCCTCGTGCTGTTACCGGGCCGGACGCCGTGTCGCACCCTCGGGGTTGGAGGAAGCGGTGACGGTCGAAGGGTTGTCTGGGTCGCCGATCGCCATACCGCCAGCCGTTCGCGGCTCTGAGACTAGCCCGTGGCCGCCAGGCGCGGTGTGCCGCATCGAAGAGGTCTACCGCCCTGCCCACGTTCCGGACGCGGGTCGCGCAGCGGTACGGGCGCCAGAGCGTACTGGGGCTACCATCGGCGCCTACCACCGGCACCTGGCCGACGGCCGGCTCCCGTTGATGCTCGCCTGGTATCGCCAGAGTCCCGGCGGCCCGGTCACCGTGATATCCACAACGACACCGGCCGGACCAGGGCTTCCAGCACCACTACTCTTCCCATCGGGCACCCGCGGGCGACTCATCGATGGCGCGTCGGCCGCCGCCGAGTTGGAGGGATTCTCCTGGTGGTCGCCGATCGCAGGCACGGTGGACGCCCTGCTGCCGGCCGCCGATGCCACCCGCCTAAGGCCTGCAGGGGCCACCGATCCGCTGGAACTAGAGCTGCTGGCGGCCTGGCACGGGCCGTTCGCCTGGCTGCTTATGGCCGAGCCCGTCAGCCCAGGCGAGTTGGACGAAGCGGTCGCTGCGGCAGCAGCCGCCGAGCGTGACGCCCGAACCCGCGGCACGTCGTCCCCGGAGTACATGCTGCGCACCGAACGCCTGGCCCGCCGACATCTGGAACTGCGCGCCGGGACCAGTACCGGCATGTGGCGGGTTCGGCTGCTGGCCGCCGGGGCCGACCCGGCCGCAGCAGCGACGGTGGCCGGGCTGCTGGTCGCCGGGCACGCTCCCGGCCAGACTCCCTGGGCCTTGGCCCCGCTGCCAGCGGTGCAGGGCCTTTCGGCCGTGTTGCAGATCGAGACTGGCGAGGAAGGGGAGCAGCGTGTGCCGTTCCTGGCCAACTCCGCTCGCCTGGCGCAGCTTGCCCATGTGCCGGCCACCGAGATCCCAGGCGTTCGCGTGGTCGAGCGGTCCACGTTCGACGTGACCGTCGAGACCGCCGGAGGCGATCGGGACGGTGCGGTTGTACTGGGCGAGGTCCTCGACCGTAACGAGCTTGCGGCCGGCCCGCTGGCCATCGGCCGCGCCACCTTGAACCGGCACGTGTTCGTGTGCGGAGCGACCGGGTCGGGCAAGTCCCAGACTGTCAGGACCCTGCTGGAAGGGTTCGGCGAGGCCGGCCCCGATGGCAGGGCCGTGCCGTGGCTGGTGATCGAACCAGCCAAATCCGAGTACGCACGGATGGCCGGGCGCCTGGCCGGACGCGCGGGCGTCCTGGTCGTCCGCCCCGGCGAGCCCTCCGACGCCCCCGGATGCCTCAACCCGCTTCAACCCGCGCCCGGCTTTCCGCTACAGACTCACATCGACCTGGTCAAGGATCTATTCCTGGCCTCCTTCGAGGCTGTTGAACCGTTTCCGCAGGTTCTGGCGCACGCACTGAACCGCTGCTACCGGGAGGCAGGCTGGGATGTGGCGCTCGGCGAGCCAGCAGACCCTTCGATCGTGCCGCGCTACCCGAACCTCGCCGACCTGCAACGCACCGCGCTGCAGGTGGTCGAGGAGATCGGCTACGGCCGAGAGATCACCGACAACGTGCGCGGCTTCATCGACGTACGCATCGGCAGCCTGCGCCTGGGCACCCCGGGCCGATTCTTCGACGGCGGACACCTGCTTGATATCGAGGACCTGCTGGAGCGCAATGTCGTTCTGGAGCTGGAGGATATCGGCGCCGACCAGGACAAGGCGTTCGTCATCGGCGCCGTCCTGATCCGCATCAGCGAACATCTGCGTGCCCGTGCCGCCGCCGGACCGGTGCGCCTGCGACACGTCACCGTCATCGAGGAAGCCCACCGGCTGCTCAAACACGCCGAACCGGGCAGCCCGGCCGCGCATGCGGTGCAGACCTTCGCCGGGTTGCTGGCCGAGATCCGAGCCTACGGCGAGGGCGTTGTCGTCGCCGAGCAGATCCCGGCCAAGATCCTCTCCGATGTCCTGAAGAACTGCGCCACCAAAGTCGTGCACCGGCTGCCCGCCAAGGAGGACCGCGACGCCGTCGGCGCCACCATGAACCTCACCCCTGAACAATCCAAACTCCTGGTCACCTTGCCCCCAGGCCGGGCCGCAGTGTTCACCGAAGGCATGGACGCCCCCGTACTGGCCACCATGCCCTTAAACGAGCACCGCGAAGACGCCGCCGGCGCCGAACGCCTCCCACGAATCACCCCGCGCAGCATCGCCTGCGGAACCCTGTGCCGGGCACGACCCTGCACCCTGCGCGAGATCACCACCGCCGACCGCCTGGCCGACGACCCCCGCCTGATCCTGTGGATCGAGCTGCTCACCGTCGCCCACCTGGTCGGGGAACCCCAGCCCGAACCGGCCGGAACCTGGCTGGAGCAGCTGCGCGACCACACCGACCCCCGGCAGCTCCAATGCGCGCTGGCCCACCGCATCCAGGCCGCGATCGACGCCCGCTATGCGGGCCTGGCCGTGCACTACGCCCCGGAAACCCTGGCCGCTCACCTCGCCGAGGCCGCGACGCGCCGCCTGGCCGGAGGGCGCGGGCCAGGACCCTGCGACGGCACCGAGACCGGCTGGCAGGCCGGACGCTACCGCTGGGTCGACGTCGCCCGCGCCCTGACCGCCGCCCAGAACAGCCACGGCCGCAACATCCATCCGGACACCGCGGCCTGGCAGCAGCGGGGCCTGACTCTGGCCGGCGACGACGCAGCGGCACAACTGGCGGCCTTCCACACCCACCCCGACAACCACCTGCC
>NZ_JAAFZA010000030.1 GCF_015356865.1 Catenulispora pinisilvae | reverse complement strand
GGCGGAGGTCGGCGACGACATCGAGGAGCGGGTGCGGGCGGCGATGTGGCAGCCGGTGTATCCGGAGATCGTCGCGATCTGACCGCCGCACCGCCGCACCGCACCGCCTCACCCACGTATCGCCGCGCCGACGCACCGGGCTCCGCGGCGGCACTACGGCAGGCCTGGGCCGTATATTCGGAGTTGGGCGATTTGAGGAGCCCGACGATGAGCGAGTCGGCGATATTCGAGTTCGGGAGCAAGGTCTACTGCGCCGATGCCGGCTGCGGAGAGTTACTACAGGTCGTCGTCGAACCCGAGCTGCCGCGGCTGACCGGGCTGGTCGTGTGCTCGATCGCGAACGGCGCGGTCCACCTGGTGCCCGCCGAACTGGCCCGGCCCACGCGCTATGGCGTGCTGCTGGAGTGCGACCGCCGCGCCTTCGAAGGGCTTCCGGCGGCCGTGTCCGACGGCCGGCTCAGGATCCGGCGCGGTGACCACGCCCACGCCGTGGACGGCGACGCCGGCCGGGTGCTGGGGCTGGTGGTGCGGGCCGAGGACGACGCGATCACGCACGTCGTGCTGCTGGCCGGGCACGTGTGGCACCGCAAGCACGTGGCCATGCCGGTGGAGTACGTCGCGGGGCTCGGTTTCGCCGGACTAGATGTGTTGGTGCTGAAGGACCATGTGGGGGAGTTCGCGACGGTGGACGGCGGACTGTGACCGGCGCTCGCCGACCCTCACTCAGCCTGCGTTCCGGTCCGGGTCAGCTGCACCAGATCCGCCCTGACCGCGGCCAGCCGCCGTTGGTCCTTGTCCGCCTCGGCGGCCCGTTTGCGTGCCGCGCGGGTGAAGGCGGCCCGCTCGCGCTCCAGGATCAGCCGCACGGTCGGATCGGCGTGCTCGGCCCGGTCCAGGCCGTCTATCCAGGCCGATTCCACCAGGTCCTCGGCCTCGCGGACCAGCGCGCGGCCGGACAGCTCGCCGATCATGCGCTCGCACGCGGACTTCGCCTTCGCCGCGCGATACCGACGCCAGGTTGCCGGGCCGAACATCATCCACCACCGCCTCGTCACACTCGGGCCATGGGCGACACGCTCTGATCGGTTCCGGGTGCCCCGGATTTCCCGATGTAAACGCTGCCGCAATCGTTCCGGCTCCGCTTCCCGCAACGGCTGCGACGCCTGTGCGGCGTGTGAAAAACCGGTATCCGACGGCGCGTCCGGCCGGCTCACGCCAGCAGCCCGCGCCACCGCTTCGCCGACTCCACCGTGTCCAGGCTGACCCGCTCCAGGAACGCCCCGCCGCTGGCCAACCGGGCTCCGGCCGGGGTGTCGAGCCCGAGTCGCTCCGCCGACTCCCGCGCGACCTGCGCCGCCTGCAACGTCTGCTCGGCGCCGGTGACGATCGAGCGGTACCAGGCGTCGTTGTCCACGACGTACACGTCGCGACGCCCCAGGCTCTCGCGCTGGATCAGCCCCTGCCCGGCCAGGTACCCGACCGCGGCCGACACCGACGCCGGGCTGACCCCCAGGGACCGGGTCAGCTCGGCCGCCGTGAGCCGGCCCTCATCGCTCGCCCACAGCGCGATCAGCACCCGGGCCGTCATCCTCGGCAGGCCCATGCCGACCGCGGTCTCCACCGCGTGCTCCTCGGCGGCCCGGGCCTCGGCGTTCCCGCTGTCACGGCGGGGCGGAATGCTCGGCGTGCGGCGCCGCGCCCGACGCTCCGTGGCCCGATGGGCGAGCTCGGCACGGTACCCCGCCGGACCCCCGTTCCGGCCGATCTCCCGGCTCACGGTCGAGGTGGTCCGGCCGAGGCGGCGGGCGATCTCGGCGTAGGAGAGTCCTTCGGCGAGCCACGCCGCGATGCGCTGGCGGTCCTGCTGGGTCAATCGTCCTCCTGGCATGGCCGCAGTATTGCATTCGGCGATGGCGGTTGCAACGGTAGTGGTGCATTCGACTTCAGCGTCATTGCATCAATAATCTGCCTCTGAACTGGCTATATGTGGTTCCCCGCGTGGACAATTCCTCTGAACGCAACGTAGCTTTCAGACCGTGCTGAACAAAGAACCGGCGATCGCCGTCACGGGCCTGCGCAAGTCCTACGGCCCGCACCTCGTCCTGGACGGCATCGACCTCACCGTCCCGCAGGGCACGATCTTCTCCCTGCTCGGCCCGAACGGCGCCGGCAAGACCACGACCGTCCAGATCCTGTCCACGCTGCTCAAAGCCGACGCCGGCCAGATCCGGGTCGCCGGGCACGACCTGGCCGCCGAACCCGACGCGGTCCGCGCCGCGATCGGCGTCACCGGCCAGTTCTCCGCCGTCGACGACCTGCTCACCGGCGAGGAGAACCTGCGCCTGATGGCCGATCTGCTGCACGTCGGGCGCGGGCGGCGACGGCAGACCGTCCACGCGCTGCTCGAACGCTTCGATCTCGCGGACGTGGCCCGCGAACTCGTCGCCGCCTACTCCGGAGGCCTGCGCCGGCGCCTGGACCTGGCCATGACCATGGTCGGCGAGCCCCGGCTGATCTTCCTCGATGAACCCACCGCCGGTCTGGACCCGCGCAGCCGCCGCGATCTGTGGCAGACGGTGCGGGGGCTGGTCGAGAACGATGGCGTCACGGTCTTCTTGACCACGCAATACCTGGAGGAGGCCGACCAACTCGCCGACCGCGTGGCGCTGCTCAGTCGCGGCGCACTGGTCGCCGAGGGGACGCCGGACCAGCTCAAGCGGCTGATTCCCGGAGGCCACATCAGCGTGCGGTTCGCTGACGAGACCGCGCTGACTGTGCGGATCACCGACGCGGGCGTTGTCGAGTCGCTGAGGAGTGTGCTGGAGCAGCTTGACGCGTGTGAGGCCGAGGTGGCCGGGCTGTCGGTGCACACTCCCGATCTCGACGATGTCTTTCTCGCCTTGACCGGTGACGCCTCGGCCGCCCCGACGACGGCTGGTATCGGATTCCTGACCAGCCTGACCAGCCCGACCAGCCCGACCAGCCCGGCCGCTCCGACCACGCCGATCAGTCAGGCCGCCCCGACCAGTCTGACCGCTCCGACCAGCCCGACGGCCCCGACCAGCCCGACCGCAGCCGTCACCACCACCAAGGACCCCGCCCGATGAGAGCCCTGACCGACTCCGCGACCATGCTCCGCCGCCAGCTCAAGCACATCCGCCGCTATCCGACCCCGCTCCTCACCTATACCGCCATCCCCGTCGTCTTCCTCCTCCTGTTCGTCTACGTCCTCGGCGGCACCATGAGCGCCGGCCTCGGCGGCAGCCGTGCCGCCTACGCCGGCTACCTCACCCCCCGGCATCCTGGCCACCACCATCGCCGGCGCCGCGCAGGGCACCGCGATCTCGGTGGCGATGGACATGACCGGCGGGATCGTCGCCCGCTTCAAGACCATGGCCATCGCCCGCGTCTCGGTGCTCACCGGCCACGTCCTCGGCGCGCTGGTGCAGAACTTCCTCGCCCTCGCCGCGGCGCTGGTGGCCGCCGTGGTGATCGGTTTCCGCCCGGCGGCCACGGTCGCGGACTGGCTCGGCGTGATCGGCGTGCTGGCCATGTTCACGTTCGCCATCACCTGGCTCTCCGCCGCCCTGGCGATGTCCGCCAAGAGCGTCGCCACCGCCAGCAACCTCCCGATGCCGTTGCTGATGCTGCCGTTCCTCGGCAGCGGCGTCGTCCCCACCGCCTCGCTGCCCGCGCCGCTGCGCTGGTTCGCGAACCACCAGCCGTTCACCCCGGTCATCGAGACGCTCCGCGCGCTGCTCAACGACCAGAGCGTCGGCACCAATCTCACCAAGGCGGTCGTGTGGAGTGTGGTGATCGCGCTCGGCGGATATCTATGGGCACGCAAGCTCTATAACCGCTGACCGCGACAGCCGCTGATCGTTCGTCAGCTGACACACGTCAGCCACCGCCGCAAGTCGTCATTCCGGCCGTCTCCGGCGGCCGTCCCACGGTCGTAGGATTCCTGGCGATCTTCACCCTGTGAACGACGACCGAACACTGGCCGAACACCGGCCGAATACCGACCGACCACCAGACGACGAGGAAGCAGGCAGCGGATGACCGACTTCGGCGGCTACCAGTACGAGATCTACCTCGACGGGCTCCAGGGGGTGGTCCCGCGCTTCCCGATGCTGTTCGAAGGCTGGGAGTCCGCGGCCCAGGCGGCGCTGCCGCCGTCGGTGTGGTCCTACGTGGCCGGCGGGGCCGGTGACGAGCACACCCAGCGCGCCAACGTCGCCGCCTTCCTGCGGCACGCGCTGGTCCCGCGCATGTTCGTCGGCGCCGCCCAGCGGGACCTGTCGGTCTCCATGTTCGGCCTGACGCTGCCCACGCCGCTGCTCATGGCCCCGGTCGGCGTGCTCGGCCTGTGCGCGCAGGACGGCCACGGCGACCTCGCGGCGGCGCGCGCCGCCGCGCAGACCGGGGTCCCGATGATCGCCTCGACCCTGTCGGCGGACCCGATGGAGCAGGTGGCCGCCGAGTTCGGCCAGACCCCCGGCTTCTTCCAGCTCTACACGCCCACCGACCGCGACCTGGCCGCCAGCCTGGTGCGGCGGGCCGAGCAGGCCGGGTTCCAGGGCATCGTCGTCACCCTGGACACCTGGGTCACCGGCTGGCGCCCCCGCGACCTGTCCACCGCGAACTTCCCGCAGCTGCGCGGGCACTGCCTGACCAACTACACCAGCGACCCGGTGTTCCGCGCCGCGCTGCCCAAGCCACCCGAGGAGGACATGGCGCCGACCGTCATGCACTGGGCCGGCGTCTTCGGCAACCCCCTGACCTGGGATGACCTGCCGTGGCTGCGCTCGCTCACGACCCTGCCGCTGATCGTCAAGGGCCTGTGTCACCCCGAGGACGTGCGCCGGGCCCGCGACGGCGGCGTGGACGGGATCTACTGCTCGAACCACGGCGGCCGCCAGGCCAACGGCGGCCTGGCCGCGCTGGACGCACTGCCCGAGGTGGTCGCGGCCGCCGACGGACTTCCGGTGATCTTCGACTCCGGGGTGCGCAGCGGCACGGACGTCGTCAAGGCCCTGGCCCTGGGTGCCACCGCGGTCGCGATCGGCCGTCCCTACCTCTACGGCCTCGCCATCGGCGGCGTCGACGGGCTCGTGCACGTGCTGCGCACCTTGCTGGCCGAGGCCGACCTGTTGATGGCCGTCGACGGCTATCCGACGCTCGCCGACCTCACCCCGGACGCGCTGCGCACCGTCGGCTGACTTCGGTCAGTAGTGCAGCGCCGCGTCGATCTTTCGGGGGTTGGGTGCGGGGTTCTGGTCACCGGCTTCAGGTGACCCGGGTGTGAAGCCGGCGGTCGCGTGCGGGGCTTTGGTTACCGGC
The DNA here is from genome assembly GCF_015356865.1 of Catenulispora pinisilvae. Taxonomy (GTDB): domain Bacteria; phylum Actinomycetota; class Actinomycetes; order Streptomycetales; family Catenulisporaceae; genus Catenulispora; species Catenulispora pinisilvae. Next base: position 61,565 of record NZ_JAAFZA010000030.1, on the reverse strand, counting down.
TTGAGGTGAGTCGGGTACGGAGCCCGGCGGTCGCGTGCGGGGCTTAAAAGCGTTGTGAAAAAACCGCCAGATTTTGGCCGCTGACTTGCGCTGTCGGGCGGCGGTGAGCAGGTCCGGCGGCCAAAATCTGGCCGTTTTTTAACAACATGTGTGCTTGCGTTAGTCAGGGTCCCGCACCGCGCGAAGCCCGCGGCCGGGTACGCCGTCACCTCAGCCGGTCCCCGCCTTGCGCCGTAGGGTTGTGAACCTCGCCCTGGGGGCGACCGGCAGCCGGCGACGTGGCCGGTTTGACGCCCGGGCTGCCCGTTCTCGGAAGCGGACCACACATGTTGTGACAAAACGGCCTGATTTTGTCCGCCCTGCCGGGCGACCGCCGCGGGTCTCGGGAAGCCGGCGGACGAAATCTGGCGGTTTTTTCACAACGCTTTTAAGCCCCGCACGCGACCGCCGGGCTCCGTACCCGACTCACCTCAAGCCGGTAACCAAAGCCCCGCACGCGACCGCCGGCTTCACACCCGACTCGCCTCAAGCCGGTGACCAAAGCCCCGCACGCGACCGCCGGCCTCACATCCGACTCACCTCAAGCCGGTGACCAAAGCCCCGCACGCGACCGCCGGCTTCACACTCAGCTCACCTCAAGCCGGTGACCAAAGCCCCCACCCAACCCTTGAAAGATCAACTAGGCCCTAACCGCGCGGGTCCACCAGCCCCACGTCATAAGCGATGATGACCGCCTGCACCCGATCCCGGGCGCCGATCTTCGCCATGGCCCGGCTGACATGCGTCTTCACCGTCGACTCCGACAGGTGCAGCGCCTCGGCGATCTCGGTGTTGGTCAGCCCGGTCGCCACCACCCGCAGCACCTCCAACTCCCGCTCCGTCAGGGTCCGCAGCCGCGGATCCTCGGCGGCGCGCCGGTCCGGCCCGGGCAGCGCCTTGGCGAACGCGTGCAACAGCCGGCGGGTCAGCGCCGGGGCCACCACCGCGTCGCCGACCGCGACCGCCCGGATTCCGGCCAGCAGCTCGTCCGGGCGGGCGTCCTTCAGCAGGAAGCCGCTGGCGCCGGCCTGGAGCGCGGCGTAGACGTACTCGTCGAGGTCGAACGTGGTCAGGACCAGGACCCGCGAGCGCCCGCCGGAAGCCGTGATCTGGCGGGTCGCCTCGATCCCGTCCATCCCCGGCATCCGGATGTCCATCAGGACCACGTCCGGGGACAGCTCCGCGGTCCGGCGCACGGCCTCGATCCCGTTCTCGGCCTCGCCCACGATGCTGACCCCGGGCTCGGTCTCCAGCACCATGCGGAAGCCCATCCGCTGCAAGGGCTGGTCGTCGACGATCAGAATGCTGGTCATCGACGCCCTCACACCTCCCCGGCCGGCAGCAGCGGGAACCGGGCGGCCACGGTCCAACCGCCGGCCTCGTTCGGTCCGGCCTCGGCCTTCCCGCCGGCCAGCGCCGCGCGCTCCCGGACCCCGGCCAGGCCCTGGCCGCGCGAATCCCGCGAATCCGGCGGCGCCGACAGGCCCCGGCGCACCCCGGCCGGACCGGTGTCGGCGATGCTCAGCTTCAGCGTCCGCGCGTCGGCCTCGATCACCACCCGCACGTTGGTGTCCGGCCCGGCGTGCTTGAGGCAGTTGGTCAGCGACTCCTGCACGATGCGGTAGACCGCCGACTGGAGACCGCGCGGCAGCGCCGCGGTCTCGCCGCTGGTCCGGCACGAGACCCGGGGCCCGGCCGAGCGGGTCCGGTCCAACAGGTCCGAGATGTCGGCCATCCCCGGCTGGGGCGAGAACGCCTCGGCGCCGATGCCGCCGAGCCCGCCGAAGCCGCCGATCCCGTCGCCGTCCCGGCCCGGACCGTGTTCGCGCAGCGCGCCGAGCGTGTGCCGCAGGTCCGACAACGACTGCCGGCTGGTCTCGGCGATCAGCTCGAACACCTGACGGCCCCGCCACGGATGCGCCTCGACCTGGCGCGCGCCGCCGTCGGCCAGCCCGATGATCACCGCCAGGCTGTGCCCGACGATGTCGTGGGTCTCCCGGGAGAATCGGGCGCGCTCGGCCAGCACCGCCAGCCGGGCCCGCTGCTCGCGCTCCTGCTCGGCGTGGTGGGCACGCTCGGCCAGCGCGGCGAGCTGGGCCTGGCGCTCCCGGGCCATCAGGCCGAGGGCGGCGCTGGCCGCGATGCCGGTACCGAGGAAGAACAGCGAGACCAGGATCGGGCCCTGGACCGGCGGCATCCGGTAGAACAGCACGGCCAGGGCCGGCACGATCGCGCCCAGCGCGAAGCGCAGCGTCCGCATCGAGCGGTACCTGGCGACGGTGTAGAGGCAGATCATCCAGCTGATGTCGGTGGCCGAACTCTGCGCCCCCGCCCATTCCGCGGTGCAGGCGGCGAGCACCAGCGTGTACATCGTGACCGGCGCCGCCCGCCGCCAGATCACCGCCGCGGACGACAGCACCGAGGTGACCACCAGCAGTGCGGAGGCGTGCAACAGCTCCGAGCCTTGGCCGGCCTGCGAGGGCAGCAAGGTGAGCAGGAAGACGGTCAGGGCCAGGACCACGTCCTGCCGGTAGCTGTGGCCCCGGAACGCGGCCTGCACACCACGCGCCGCCCGCGGCCATTCGAAGCCGGGGCTCACCGGCCGCACCGGCACCGGCGGGTTCGCCGGGTCTGCCGGGCCTGCCGGGTCTGCGGCGCCGCGGGGGTCGCCGCCCGGGGCCGGCACCGGCCCGGCTGGTACCGCGGCCGCGCTGTCGTCCCGCGCCCCACTCCTGACCAGGAGGTCCACCATGGTTTTCCGTCACCTCCTGCTGAACGGGCCGATGAACTGGCCTGGATCGACGATAGTCGCATGCCCGACAAGGTGTCGTCAGCCCTGGGGATGGGCTTGCCCTAGTACCGGGGTGCCACACGGAGGGGCTAATTCGGCACCTGGGGACGGTGAACGCGAACGCGGGCCTCTCTAGGCTCGAATCCGGGCTCGGCCGTGCGTGTCGGCGCCTAGTGGCGATACGGGATGTCCAGGCGATGCCGGCACCCTGGTGAGAGGGAGATCATGAAGGAAGCAGTGCTGGGGGCCCGCGGCGTCACCGCCGAACGGGGCTTCTTCCCGCGACTGGGCCGGTGGGTGGCCCTGCATCCCTGGCGGGTGATCGCCGCCTGGGTGGTCGTCGCCATCGCCGTGGTCGGCTTCGCGCCGAAGCTGGCCACCACCACCGACGAGTCCAGCTTCCTGCCCAGCCACTACGAGTCGATCCAGGCCCTGAACCTGCAGGAGTCCGCCTTCCCGCAAGCCGCCGCCCCAGCCGCGATGATCGTGCTGGAGCGTGCCGACAACGGCCCGCTCACCGCCGCCGACTCAGCGGCGGTGAGCGCGCTGGCCACCAAGCTGGGGAACGCGCACATCCCCGATGTGACCGCCTTTCAGGTCGGTGAGCCCGCGCCGAACAAGCAGCTGCAAACCATCGGCGTGCAGATGCCCAAGGAGAACGACCCGCAGGACAAACAGCAGACCGACGCGGTCAAGGCGCTGCGGACCCAACTCCAGTCCGACCTGTCCGGCACCAGTCTGAAGGGCGGCATCACCGGTGATGCCGCGCAGGCCCTGGACTCACAGTCGTCCGGCAACAAGGCCGAGGCCCTGATCGGCATCGCCACCATCGGCCTGATCCTGATCCTGCTGCTGGTCATCTTCCGCAGCCCGGTCATCGCGCTGCTGCCGATCATCACCATCGGCGTGGTCTCGCAGATCGCCGACGGCCTCATCGCCTGGGCCAGCAAGGCCTTCGACCTGAAGACCGACAGTTCGGTCACCTCGATGCTGATCGTGGTGCTGTTCGGCGTCGGCACCGACTACATCCTGTTCTTCATGTTCCGCTATCGAGAGCGGCTGCGCGCCGGGGACGCGCCGAAGGAAGCGGTGGCCGCCGCGGTCACCAAGGCCGGCGAGGCGATCCTGTCGGCCGCCGGCGCGGTCATCGTGTCCTTCATGGCGCTGACGCTGTCCACGCTCGGCCTGTTCCGCTCGCTCGGCCCGGCACTGGCCATCGCGGTCGCGGTCACCCTGGTCGCCGGCCTCACGCTGATCCCGTCGGTGGTGTCGCTGCTCGGGACCAAGGTGTTCTGGCCGTCGAAGGCCTGGAAGACCGAACCCCGGGGCGCGCGCTTCGCCGGCATCGGGCGCTCGATGGGCCGGCACCCCGCGCGGTACGCCGCGGTCTCGGGGATCGTCATGGCCGCGCTGGCGGTCGCCGCGTTCAGCTTCCGGCCGACCTTCGACCTCTCGTCCGGGTCGCAGGGCAAGGGCTCGGAGTCGACGGTGTGGCAGGACCAGCTGAAGACCGCCTCCTCGGCCGGTGCCACCATGCCCAGCCAGGTGATGTTGCAGTCCACCAACGGCGCGAAGCTGACCAAGGACGAGCTGACCCAATATCAGGGCACGCTCGGCAAGGTCCCCGGCGTCGCGCAGGTGTCCGATCCGTTCCCGAACTCGACGGACACCGTGGCCTTCTATTCGGTGACGCTCAAGAACGACCCGTCTTCGTCGGCGGCGATGAACACGGTCAAGGGGCCGCTGCGCACCACGGCGCACCAGGCGGCGCCGGCCGGGACCAGCGCGCTGGTCGGCGGGACGACCGCGATCTTCGTGGACATCAACAAGGCGGTGAACCACGACTACGCGGTGGTGTTCCCGGTCGCGGCCATCATCATCACCCTGATCCTGGGCCTGGTGCTGCGCTCGATCGTCGCCCCGCTGTACCTGATGGCCTCGGTGGGACTGGGCTTCGGGGCGACCCTGGGCGCCACGGTGCTGCTGTTCCAGAACTCCGGCGGCAACAACGGCCTGATCTTCATGCTGCCGGTGATCATGTACATGTTCGTGGTGGCGCTGGGCACCGACTACAACATCCTGATGATCACCCGACTCCGAGAGGAGTCACGAGCGGGCAAAACACCACGCGAGGCGGCGGCCGAGGCCGTCCGGCACGCCGGCCCGACGATCGGCGCGGCCGGCCTGATCCTGGCCGGCTCGTTCGCCTCGCTGATGCTGGCCGGCCAGTCCACGCTGACCCAGATGGGCTTCGCCATCTCGGCGGGCATCGCGATCGCGGCGTTCGTGATGGCGATGTTCTTCACCCCGGCGGTCACCGCGCTGGTCGGACACGCGGCTTGGTGGCCCGGCCGGGCCGACGCGGTACGCAATGGCGCCGGGGTGCCGCAGGGCCAGGGCTCGCAGGAGCACGGGCCCGCGGCCGAGGCATCGATGCGGCGGTAGCGCGATAGCAGCCAATGAAGCAGCAATGAATTAAGCCGCCAGGGACCATGTGGCCGAAGTCCGGTAGTCGCCGGACTTCGGCCACACGGTTTTTCATGGCCCGATCGCTGGCGGTAGAGGACTGAGCCCCTGATTTTCCGTCGCAGGCCCCGGCTACGGTTGCCGTCGTGCCCGATGCTCAGCAGACCACTGACAAGCAGACCACTGACAAGCAGACCACTGACCTTCTGTCTGACCAGCAGTGGTTGGTGAACGCCGACCCCGACGAGGTGTTGGCGCTGCTCGACGCCGCGACCGGCCCGGACGCGCTGCTGGCTGCGATGGTCTACCGCACCTCGGTGTTCTGGCACCGGGACGAGAGCGCCGCAGCGCGACGGCACGTGTTGGCGCTGGACGCCGCGCGCTATGGAGACCCCGCCTTCGCGGCTCGCATCATGGCGGCCGACGTCCCCGGCGAGCCTCCGGCGGCCTGGGACGTGCGCTGGAGCGTGGGCACCTTCAGCAACTCGGCGCTGCGCCGCATGGTCGCGAACCACGGCCCCGGCCCCCTGCCGCTGATCCTCGACGACAACCTCGGCCTCGGCCGCAACCTCGGGCTCACCGGCGGCTGGGACGGCGCCGTCCAGGTCTGGAACACGACCACCGAGGAACCGATCGGCGAACCGGTGTCCGGCCACACCGCGTCGGTGCTGGAAGTCGTCGAGGCGCTGCTGGCCGGACACCCGGTCCTGGCCACCGCGGATCTGGACGGTGTGGTCCGCCTGTGGGATCTGAGCACCCGCCGACAGGTCGGCGAAGCGCTGACCGGTCCCTCGGTCCGCGAGGCTACGGCGTGGGCGGTCCGCGGCCGGAACATCGCGGTCACCGGCGACTGGGACGCGAACCTGTGGGACCTGACCCAGGGCTGGGACCAGGGCTCGCCCTACCTCAGTTTCGGTAGCGTCAGCGCGGCCTCGGTCGGGACGCACCTCCTCGGCTTCCCGGACGCGCGTATCGGCGGCGAGGACGGAAAGCTGCGCCGGTGGAACGTGACCCCCGACGGCTTCATGAAGCCGGGCGAATCAGGGCACGAAGGCAAGGTGACCGCGGTGGCGGAGGACTGGGAGCACATCGTCACCGCCGGCGAGGACGGCACCCTCCGCATCCGCGACCGGTCTCGGGAAAAGCTGGTCGGGGAACCTCTGCGCGGCCATATCGGCCCGGTGCGGGTGCTCCAGACGATGGGCCTGGGCGACCGCCGGATCGCCGTCAGCGCCGGTGACGACGGAACCGTGCGGCTGTGGGACCTGGCCACCGGGTCGGCTGAGGGCGAACCCTTGACCGGCCACGCCGGCGGGGTGTGGGCGATGGCGCTGTGCAAGGCGGAGTCGGGGCCGGACGTCGGGCCGGTCTTCGTGAGCACCGCCGACCACACCGGCCTGATGGGCCTGGCGACGGCGGTGGTGGACGGCCGCCCGGTCGTCGTCGCGGGCGGTACCCACGGCCCCGTCTCCTTCGGCGGCCACTCCGCGGGCGCCATCCGCATGTGGGACCTCGCCACCGGCCGCCCGGAAGGCGACCCCTTGGCGCGCCAGGAGAGCGTGGCGGTCACGGTGGCGAGTGCGGTGGTGGACGGCCGCCCGGTCGCGGTCTCCGGCGGCGGACACCCCGACGCGATGGTGCGCCTGTGGGACCTGGACACCGGCGAGCAGATCGGCGACCCGCTGGGTGATCCGGTCGAGAACCCCAGGTACCACCGTGGCATCGGGGTCCTCGCGGTCGCCGAGGCCGACGGCCGCGTGCTGGCGGTCACCAGCGTCTACGGTGACGAGACCGGTCCGCACGTCTATATCTGGGATCTGACAGCCGGCCGACAGGTCGCAGAGCGCCTCGAAGGCCACACCGACCGGATCACCGCGGCGGCCACGGCGATCGTCGAAGGTCGCCCCGTCGCCGTCACCGGTAGCTGCGACCACACGATCCGGCTGTGGGACATGCTCACCGCCGAGCCCATCGGCGAGCCCCTGACCGGGCACACAGCGGAGATCACGGCCTTGGCCACCGGCCTGCTCGCCGGCCGGCCGATCCTGGTCAGCGCCGCCTGCGACTGGACCACCCGGCGCTGGGACCTGACCGACCGCACCCCGCTCGGCGCCCCGCTGCCCGGTCCGAACAGATCGGTGTTGGCGGTGACGACGCTGGGGCCCGACGGCCGCCCGGTGATCATCGCCGACGGCGACGCGAGCCTGGACATCCTGGACTTGGCCACCGGCGAACAAGTCGGCCCGGACCTGACCTTCCCCACGAGGGGCCAGGTGCGGGCGGTGGCGGGAACTCCGGACGGCGGCCTGGTGGTCCTGCTCGACCAGGAAATCGTCCACCTGACCCGGCGCTGAGCGGCGCGCGCCACCCTCAACACGCCACCGCTGCACCATGTTCGAACACTGCTACTATCCAGCGTAGGTTGGTGGCACATACCCCCCAAGTGCCGGCATCAACCGATGTAGGGAGTCCCGTGGCGGTCGCCCGCCGCCACGGGACTCATGTGTTTCCGCTCGGTGACAACGTTCATCGATAGTAGTCAGGGCACTGGCTAAGCCGACTCCCGCCGTACCACCGCCGGATCGAACAGAATCCGCTGCGCCTCTCGCGGCGCCGACCCGTCCAGCCGCCCCAACAGCAGCCGCCCGGTCGCCTCGCCCTGCTCCAGCGGGCGGATCGACACCGTTGTGAGCGGGGGTGTGGTCAGCGAGGCGATCTCGATGTCGTCGAACCCCATCACCGCCACGTCCTGCGGCACCCGCAGCCCGGCGCCCTTCGCCGCGTCCAGCGCGCCGAGCGCTGTCACGTCGTTCGTGCACAGCACCGCGTCCGGGGCTTGCCGCAGGGACAGGAGCCGCGCCATCGCTCGCGCGCCGCCGTCGCGGCTGATCTCCTCGCGGACGACCAGCCGCGCCGAGTACGGCAGGCCCGCCTCGCGCAGGGCGTGGCGGTGGCCCAGGACGCGGTTGGCGGGGGAGCCGACGCGGTCGGCGCCGGTGATGAAGGCGATGCGGCGGTAGGCGCGGGTGATCAGGTACTCGGTCGCGATCTCGCCGCCGGCCACGTCGTCGGCGCTGACCACGTCGATGCCCGGTCGGGTCGTGCGGCCGCCGAGCAGCACCACCGGGATGCCGACTTCGGCGGCCGCGGCGACCCGGCGGTGGTCGGCCTGGTAGCCGGCGAAGGCCAGGCCGTCGACGCGGCGGGTGATCATCTGCTGGACCGCCGCGTCCTCCACGGCCGGGTCGGCGTCCGTGCTGGTGACCAGGACTTGTATGCCCGCCGGGCCCAGGACGTTCTGGAGGCCGCGGGCGATCAGCGGGTAGAAGGGGTTGGTGATGTCCGGGATGACCAGGGCGACGGTGTTCGTGCGCTGGAGCCGCAGTCCCCGGGCCAGCTGGTTGGGCTCGTATCCGAGCTCGGCGATCACCTGCCGCACCTTCGCCGTGGTCGCCGCCGACACCGGCCGCTGACCGGACAGCACGTGCGACACCGTCGTGATGCTCACCCCCGCCTGGGCCGCGACGTCGGTGATGCTGACGTGCCGCCTGCGGCCCTGCTGCGCCACTGAGCTCTCCGAATCGTTGACACGCCGACGAGGTGCGTGAAATCCTACTGTCACCACAGTACAAAACGTTTTGCATCGGCCGCAAGCACACCGGCGCGCCTTCTGGGGAAGGGACACAACACACCGTGAACGACCCGAACCGCCTGCTCGACGCGTCCGGCGCCCTCCCGCAAGCCCAGCCCCCGTGGGCCGCGCGCGACAGCCTGCGAATCACCCGCGTCCGGGCCGTCGTCACCGCCCCCGAGGGCGCGCCGCTGATCGTGGTGCGGGTCGACACCAGCGACGACGGTCTGTACGGCCTGGGCTGCGCCACCTTCACCCAGCGCTACGCCGCGGTGGCCGCCGCGGTCGACGAGCACGTCGGTCCGCTGGCCGTCGGCCGGCACCCGGCCGACATCGAGGACATCACCCGCCTGGTGCACTACTCGTCGTACTGGCGCAACGGGCCGGTGCTCAACAACGCCTTATCAGGGCTCGATCAGGCGCTGTGGGACATCGCCGCGAAGCGCGCGGGGATGCCGGTCTACGAACTGCTCGGCGGCCGCAGCCGGGCCGCGGTGGAGGTGTACTCGCACGCCGCCGGACCGACCATCGACGACACCCTCGACCAGGCGGAGAAGCTGATCGAGGAGGGCTACCGGAACGTCCGGCTCCAGGTCGGCGGCCCGGGCCTGGGCACGTACGGCGCGCCCGGCGCCCCCGGCGGCTACCCGCGCTCGCCGCACCCGGACGGCTGGGCCGTCGAGCAGTACCTGCGGGCCGCCCCGCGGCTGTTCGCCGCCGCCCGCGAGCGCCTGGGCGACGCGGTCAATCTGATGCACGACGTGCACAGCCGGCTCACCCCGAAGCAGGCCGTGGTTCTGGCGCGGGCCTTGGAGCCCTACCGGCTTTCCTTCCTCGAAGACGTCATCGCCCCCGAGCTCTACGACCGGCTGCCCGAGGTGCGAGAAGCATCTCCGGTGCCCATCGCAGTAGGCGAACAACTCGGTTCGGTGCCGGACGCCGTCCGCTTGGTCCGCGACGGCGGTGTCGATCTGTTGCGCCTGCACACCTCCTCGGTCGGCGGCCTGACCCCGACCCGCAAGATCGTCGCCCTGTGCGAGCTGCTCGGGGTGCGCACCGCGTTCCACTCGCCGGGCGACATCTCCCCGGTCGGCGTCGCGGCCAACCTCGCCGTCGACATCTCCACCCCGGCGTTCGGCTATCAGGAGTCGCACACCTACAACGACGCCACCCACGAGGTCTTTCCCGGCACGCCGGTCGTGCGCGAGGGGCACCTGTACCCGTCGGACGCGCCGGGCTGGGGCATCGAGCTCGACGAGAGTGCCGCGGCCAAGTTCCCGCCGGTGAAGTTCCTGCACGAGCGCTGGTCGGCCCAGGTGCGCCGGCCCGACGGCGGTCTGGAGGCCCCGTGAGCTCCGACGTCCCCGCCCCGCGCCGGGTCCTGGTCACCGGTGCCGCCGGCCTGGTCGGCCGGGTGGTCACCCGGGCCTTCGCCGACCGCGGCGCCGCCGTCACCGCCCTGGTGCTGGCCGACCCCGGCGACCTGGCCGAGGCCGGTGCCGACCGGGTCGCCGTCGGCGACGCCGCCGACCCGGACCTGGTCCGCGAGGCGCTGGCCGACGCGGACGCGGTCGTCCACCTGGCCGCGCTGCCCACTCCCGTGCACGGCACGGCGCTGGAGGTCTTCGGCGGCAACACCCGCGCGACCTTCAACGTGCTGGAGGAAGCGGGCAACCGGGGCATCCGCCGCGCGGTGATCGCCAGCAGCCTCTCGATCCTCGGCCTGCCCTGGGCCGGCCGGACGCTGCACCCCGCCTACGTGCCGGTCGACGAGGACGCGCCCCTCCAGATCGAGGACCCGTACGGACTGTCGAAGCAGGTCGACGAGGCCACCGCGGAGATGATGGCCCGCCGGCACGGGATGGACGTCGTCGCGCTGCGCTTCCCGTTCATCAGCAACGACGAGCGCGCCGCCGACCGGCTGCCGTTGGCCGCCGCCGACCCGGCGATCGGGGCGCCGGAGCTGTGGACGTACCTGGACGTGCGAGACGCGGCGCAGGCCACCTGGCTGGCGGCCACAGTCCCGCTGCACGGGTACCACAAGGTGTTCGTCGCGGCGCCCGACACGTTCGTGCCGTATCCGACCGCTGACTTGCTCGGCGTGTACCACCCGGACGTGGACGTTCGGTCGCCGATGCCGGGGCGCACGGCCCCGCTCGACCTGCGGGCGGCGCAGCGGCTGCTCGGGTTCCAGGCCCGGCACCTGCTCGGCGTGGAGCCGCTGCCCTGGCGGCATTGATCGGCGCCGCTAAACTGGCCCCATGGCGCGGCTCAACGACGAAGTCGGGGCGCTGCTGCGGGAGTACGCCGACCTCATCCAACTCAGCGGCGGCAACGCGTTCCGCGCACGTTCCTATGAGAAGGCAGCGCGTTCGGTCAGCGGCTATCCGGGGGACCTCGCCCATTTGGACGACGCCGGGCTGCGGAAGATCCCCGGCGTCGGCGACTCGACCGCGGACAAGATCAGCGAGTACCTGGCCACCGGACGCATCGCCGCGTTGGAGAGCCTACGGGCGAAGATCCCGGACGGCGTACGCGGTATCACGGAGATCCCCGGCGTGGGACCCAAGACGGCGGTGCTCCTGTATCGCAAGCTCGGCATCAAGTCCGTCGAGGAGCTGGGGAAGGCCGCCGAGGAAGGTCGGCTGAAGGGCCTTCCCGGACTCGGCGAGCGCACTGTCGAGAACATCCGGCACGGGATCGACCAGCTGAGCCAGACCTCGGGCCGGACGCTGCTGAACGTCGCCCTGGAGTTGGCCGAGGAGCTGGTGGCGGAGATCGCGGCCGTCCCCGGTTGCAAGCAGTGCGCTTATGCGGGCTCGCTGCGTCGGATGCGCGAGACGGTCGGCGACATCGACATCCTCGCCACCGCGAAGGACTCCGCCCCGCTGATGGCCGCGCTGATCGCGTGGCCGGAGGTCGCGGACGTGATCGGGAGCGGGACGACCAAGACCTCAGTACGCATGGACAAGGGCTTGCAGGTGGATCTGCGCGTGGTGCCGCCGGCGGATTGGGGTGCTGCGCTGATCTACTTCACCGGGTCGCGGGCGCACAACATCAAGCTGCGGGGGCGCGCGGTCAAGGCGGGCATGAAGCTTTCGGAGTATGGGCTTTTCGACGTCGGGGCGGATGAGTCCGGTGGGCTCGAGGAGTCTGGTGGGTCCGGCGGATCCGGCAAGAAGCTCGCATCCCGCACAGAGAAAGAGGTCTACGCAGCGCTCGGCCTCCCGTGGATCCCCCCGACACTCCGCGAGGACCGCGGCGAGATCGAGGCCGCCGCGCAGGACAGTTTGCCGGACCTGGTCCAGCTCAAGGACCTGCGCGGCGACCTGCACACGCACACCGATCTCACCGACGGCCTCGCTCCGCTCGAAGTGATGCTGGAGACGGCAGCCGACCTCGGCTACGCCTACTACGCCGTCACCGACCACGCGCCGAACCTGGTGATGCAGCGCATGACCGACGAAAAGATGCTCGCGCAGCGTGAGCGCGTGCGGGAGTTGGACCGCGCGTATCGCGGCATGCGGGTGCTGCACGGCACCGAGCTCAACATCGACGCGGACGGGGAAGTGGACTGGCCGCCGGAGTTCCTGGCCGGCTTCGACATCTGCGTGGCCTCGATCCACTCCTCCTTCGGCCTGGACCGGGCTGCCCAGACCCGCCGCCTGATCCGCGCGTGTGAGAACCCTTACGTTCACATCATCGGCCACCCCACCACCCGCCTCCTGGACCGCCGCCAGCCCATCGACGTGGACCTCGACGCGGTCTTCGCGGCGGCGGCCCGGACCGGCACGGCGTTCGAGATCAACGCCTCACCGCAGCGGCTCGACCTGAACGACGAGCAGGTGATGGCGGCCAAGCAGCACGGGGTGAAGTTCGCGATCGACAGCGACGCGCATTCCACGCCCGCGTTGGAGAATCAGCGCTTTGGCATCGCGGTGGCGCAGCGGGGATGGCTGACTAAGGACGATGTCATCAATACTTGGAGCCTGACCAGACTGCGCGCGTTCCTGCGGAAACCCGCGGCGGTTGAAGCTCAGCCGCGGTGATGAACCTCCGCTCGCCGCAGCGTGAGCACCTGGGATCGGAAAATGCCGGTGTCCTCGCGCGTATGGAAGTCGACGATCTCGAACGACTCCCGGGCGAAGTCCTGAATCTGTTCGTCGGTGCGCAGGGAGAAGAAGCGGTGCGGGGTGATCGGGTCCCCGTCCCACACTTCTTCCGTGCCGTCGCCGCCATAGACCGCGACGAGGAACAGGCCGCCGGGGCGCAGCAGGCGCCGCACGCTTTGCAGGACGCTCGGCAAGTCCGAGTTGGGCACGTGCAGCAAGCAGTTGAAGGCGAACACCGCATCAAACGGCTCTGACTCGAACTCGGCCCCGAGCTCCAGAAACCCAACAACCCGGGCATCCAAGCCCTTCTCCCGACACTTCGCCACCATCAGCGGCGACAAGTCGGTGGCCACGACCTCCAGCCCCTGCTCCTGGAAGTAGCGGCTGTCGGTACCGACACCCGCCCCGATCTCCAGCAACCGCCGGCCTTCGTTCGAGTGCAATCGGGCCAGGAACGCGGCCCGCTCCTGGAGCTTCCAGTCCTCCTTGCCCGTGGCCTCTCGCTGGTCGGCGCTGTTGTCGTAGGACGCGCGCAAGCTCTCGACCACGTCGGTGTATCGCATGCGGGTCATGGTGCCACGGCCGTGGTGAGGTCCGCGATGATCTCGCTGGCCTCCACGTCGTCGAGGTCGCCCAGGGGCAGGGCGCGGGCACGGGTGCCGTAGCCGTGGCCGGTGTCCAGGGGGCTGAGCCAGATGTCGCGGATGCTCTGGTGCGGGGTGTCGGCGAGGGAACCCGGGCGGTAGCCGGGGGTGATCTGGACTATCAGGAGTCTGTCACCGGGCACCCGGCGGGCGGTCGCCACGGCGCGGGCCGCCTCCCACTGCGGCATCGTGCCCCAGCCGGGGCTGCGGTGCAGGGCCAGGAGGCGGTCGGTCGAGATGGTGACGTCGCAGAAGCGGGCGAGGCGGTCGGCGGCGCGTTCCTCGGCGGTCAGTGCGAAGATCGGGCGTCCCACCTGCGGGAAGGGCTGGACGATCTCGTAGTCGTGGCAGATCTCGACCCAGCGGGGGAGGACGCGGCCCAGGGTCACCGGATGAACCAGGCCGATCGCTCCGGTGCCGCCAGCTCGGTCAGTGCCGCCGGTCCTCTCAGCGAGGCCCGCGTCGAACGCGAACCGCGCGTCATCGACATCGGCCAGCGTCCCATCCTCGGCGATCCGGAACGCCTCGTGCAGTGTTCCGGCACCGTCGAACTGCCCCCACACCAGCCGCCGGCCGAGCAGCCGCATCAGTGGATGCTCGATGAACAGGGCCCGGAATTCGGCCTCGGACCACTTCCGTCCGGTGACCATCGCCCGCTCCAACCGCGCGGCCTGCCGCACCGCGAGCGTCTTCGAGTCCTTCTTCAGTTCGGTGAAGCGCGCCTGAGCCCGGGAAGCGAGCGCCGCATCGTCCTTGGCAGTCGGCTTCGGCAGCGCGGTCCGGCGCTTGCCGGCGTCGTCGGTGACGAACGGTTGGAGGTACTCGTCGAACCCGACGGTGAACCGGCGCGTTCCGTAGTCCAGCGGCAACGTGCCGCAGGCGCCCGCGCCCAAGTCCAACACCAGCCGATCCTCCAGCTGGTCCGCGCTCAGCCCCCGCGCCGTGGCCACAATGGCGATCCGCGCGGCGGCGTCATCGCGGAGCGCGCCGAACTGCGAGCGCTGCGAGATGTCGTAGACCTCGCGGATCCCCGCGTCGCCGCCGATCGCGATCAGGACATCCATGCCGACCGCGGCCCGCGCCGAGCCGCCCTCGCCGGGCCAGGCCCGGATCAGCGGCACGAGCCGTCGAGCGGTCTCCGCGTCCCCGAACCACCGCAAGACGTCGAACGCCCAGCCCACCTTCTTGGTCGGATAGCCCGCCCCGCCCCAGTTCTCGAACAGACCCCACGCGAATTCGGCGAGCGAGCTGGCATCGCAGGACTCTTTGACGATCTCGATGCCGCCGTACGGAGCGATGTCCCGGCGCGAGGAGATCGTCAGCATCTGGACCACCAGCCGCACCGCGGACGCGGGCAACGCCAACCCTCGCCCGGCGAGCAGGATCGGCGGCAGCGAAGACGGCTCCGCCCACAACGGCACCGCCGGCATGGACTTGGGGAACGCGTCCAGGCCGCACCGTTCCAGCAACGCCTGAGTCGCGCGCGCCGTCTCGGGGCCGGACTCCGCGGCGATGGCTAAGACGTCGGCCCAGCCCTGCCGCGCCACGAAGCGCACCGCGGCCTGCGCCTTCCGGAGCCCGAGCCCGGTCGGGCCGAGGGCACTCGGGAGCAGCTGACGTATCGCGCCCTCGGGATGGCGGCGGAAGAAGATGTGGGCGGACTCGGAGTAGCGGTCGTATTCCGAGCTGAGCCGTTCCGCCATCGTCGCCACGAGTCGGCCCTGGTCGTCCGCCTCCTTCGGGGAAGGCGCGATCTCGGGAATCGCGGACGACGACACGTGTCCGCGTGTGGGCCAGCAGAAGATAGGAGTCGGGACCGGCAGGTTCTTCAAAACCGCGGGCTTGCCCAGTTCGCGATCCTCCCACGGCGGCGTCACCAGGATGCGGGGCAGATCCGCAGCAGTAGCAACCAGAATCGGGGCATTGTCGCCCGCCGGACCGAGCAGCGCCGCCACCCGCTGCCGCCCCGCCGCCGAAAGCGCCGGCAACTCGCTGCGCGCCACCTCGGGCTGCGCTGCCACATGCAGCCGCAGCACATAGTCGACCTGCGTAGCGGGCTCGGCTTCGGCGAGTAGCCGTAGAACCCGGCGCGGAAACCGTTTAGCCGCCTCAAGAAGCGCGCCCTGCGCGTCCTTCGGCCCCAGCTCACCGATCAGGGTATTGACAGCCAACTCGCTCGGCAGCTTCGGCAGCAGGTTCAGCGCGTGCCACCGGGACTGCTCCAAGCATCCGACCAGGAACTCGTCGGCCCCGGCGCCGACGGTGGCCAGGAACGTCCCCTCGGCGCGGCGGTCGTCGTTGACCCACGTCCAGTCCCGGATCCGCCGGCCCAGCTCCCGTGCCTGCTCCTGCGTAGTCGTGGCGAGCATCAGCAGCCTGGCAGTGTGGTTGTCGAAGTCCTCGTCCGCCGAGTACTCCGCGATGTCCGCCGAGCACCACTGCGGCCGGCCCAGCGCCAGCACCGACATCGCGGCCCGGGACGCGGGCGACGGGTACTCCTCGCGCATCTTCTCCGTGGTCGCGACGGCCTCGGCGTACTCCTCCTCGGTGGCCGACCGCACCAGGTCGAGCAGCCGGAGCATCATCGGCCAGCGGACATCGGAGATCCGGCTGTGGTAGACGCTGCCGTGGCCCCAACTGGAGCGGGCATATCTGACGTCTTCATCGGTGACGGCGGCGAACGCCCGCACCGCCGCGGCCGGCCCCTCCTCGGCGACGATGAGATCGACGGCCCGCCACGTCGCCTTCCCCCGCGCGTCCGGATCGGCCACGACCGCCGCGAGTCTGTCGATCTCCGCCCGCTCACAGCGTTCCCGGCGGAGCACCCCGCGCCGGAACTTCTGTGGCAGCTCGAACCGGTCTTCGGGATCCTCGTTCACGTTCCCCCCAGCAGTGTCCTTGTGGCTGACAGGCTATCGAGGGACCCGGCAGCTCCTTCGGCACTGGGCTGGCGACACGATGGCCGGCGGCTGACCCGCCGACCCGGTATGCCCCTGGCGACTTGGAGCGACCGAGGATTGGTGGCCGGGCGGGCTGAGCGACATTGGAAAACCAGCGTCGGAGCTCCGAGCCTGGCCGCACCGGTCCCTTGCCGCGCTGCGCTTGCAAGCCGCATGCCCACGACGCTCGTGCCGATTTGCGCGCAGGCGCGGGCCGGGTCGAGGGCGTCCGTCCGGCACGCCCAGCCACCAGCGGCGAAGCCGCCAAAGACACGAGCCCCGCCGAGTTTTCCGTGCGCTGCGGCGGCTGCGCGGCCTCGCCAGACCGGCCACCAATCCTCGGTCGCTCTTAAGACGTGACGCCGAACTGCGTGCGGTGGTGCCGCGGCTTGTCGACCTCGTCGACCAGGGCGAGAGCGAAGTCGGGGCCGGAGATGGCCGACTCGCCGTCGTCGTCGAACAGGGCGACGTCGCCTCCGGTCCGGTAGGTGCCGGTCGGCGTTCCGGGGGCGTAGGCGCCGTAGGAGGCGGCCGGGCTCGCGTAGAACCAGTCGAGGTTCTCCGGTGCCTCGTCGATCAGGTAGTCGACGACGGCGGCCATGACCCGGGCCTCTTCGGCGAACTCCGGCGGGACGTCGTCGCCTTCGGCGAAGCGGGGCGCTCCGGCGGCGGGGCGCAGGGCGCTGAAGCCGCCGACGACGCCGAGGCGGGCGCCGGAGGCGGCGGCGAGGTCCGCGAGGTCCGCGTAGAGGGGGAGCAGGTCCTCGCCGAGCCCGGCGCGCGGGGAGATCGCCGCGAAGACGGCGTCGGCGCCGGTCACGGCACGGCGCAGGGCGTCCGGGTCGGTCGCCGAGCCCGCCAGGTAGGTCACGCCGGGGAGCTGCTCGGCCGGGAGGCTGCGGCTCAGGGAGGTCACCTGGTGTCCGCGGGCCGCGGCCTCGCGGATGATGTGGCTGCCGGTGTAGCCGGTGCCGCCAATGACGGTGATGGAGGTCATGGGGTGCCCTGTCTTCTCGTCGTTGCGATCCTGAGATTTTCGACCTTGACGTGAGCGAGCCTAGAAGAGATGGCCACCGTCTCGCAGAAGATGCTCACCCAGACGCTGCGCGAGCTGGAGCGCGACAGGCTGGTCACCCGGCAGGTCGGTATTCGGCCGATCCGGCGGCCGAGTCCGGGGTCGGATGATCCGACGGATATCGCCAGAGAATGTCGCGGAAATGTGAATCAATTGCAGGTGCCGCGGATTTTTTGAGAAGGCGCTTCGTAGCCTCTAATGTCCTCCGGTGCCCTACGACCTGCGCTCTGTTGTGCTCACACCTCATGCTCAGCCGTCAAGCGTGAGGTTCGTTCTGGCCGGAACCGGCGTGTAGCGCGTCGCGTCGGATGCTGAGGCCTTGTTGTTTCCTGAAGTCCTCGGGAATTGCAGATAAAGCCCCAGGTTTTAGGCGACGGCCGTGACGGTGCTCTCGGCCCTGGTGGCGTCCCGGAATCGCCTCCGCGCTGCTGAACGCCGCACAGCAGATCGGCGGAGCACTCGGCCTGGCGGTCCGGTCCACGATTTCCACCAGCGCGGCCAACAGCAAACTGCCTGACGCCGCCTCCAGTTTCTACCGCGGGCTGCACACCAAGGACGGACTTCTCCCTGGTGTCCAGGGCCGGGCAAGCGATGACCCACGGCTACACCGCGGCCTTCATCGCCGGCGCCTGCATGTTCCTCGCCGGTCTCGTCGTCACCGCGCCGGCGGTCAACGCCACGAAGCAGCAGCACGCCCAGGGGGACGTGCCGCGGTCCACATCGGCTGACCGCCGCACCCCGCCTCGATTTGATAACCCTTTTAATAACGGTTTCGCTAAGGGGTTTACGAACTCGACACGCCTGCGTAATCTCAAGCCACACCGAGCCCGACGGCCCGGTCCGCAAGTACTTGAGAACCATGAGGAGCCCACCGAGATGCGACCCCGCCTGTCCGGCGATCTGCGCCGTGCGAACCGCGTGGAAGTGATGCGGAGCTTCTACGGCGGCCGCACGCTGACCCGGGGCGATGTCGCCGCGCAGCTCGGGGTGTCGGTCGCCACCGCCGGCACGATCATCGGCGAGTTGACCGCGGCCGGGTTGCTGGAGGAGACGCAGAGCGCGCGGTCGGCGGCCGGGGGGCGGCCGGCCAGCCGGCTGCGGATGCGGGCCGCGGCGCCCTATCTGGTCGGTGTCGACCTCGCCGAGACCCACGTCATCGCCGAGATCTTCGACCAGGCGATGACCCGGGTCGGGCACTTCCAGATGCCGGTGGCGCCGACCGACGACGATCCGGACTCCGTGGTCGGACACGTCGTGGACACCGTCCAGGGCGTCATCGCCGCGCTGGACGGCGTGAGCGCGGCCGACGTGGCCGGGGTCGGCGTCAGCCTGCCCGGCCAGGTGGACCGGGAGGGCGGGGTCTCGATCCACGCGCCGAACTGGGGCTGGCACGGCGTGCCGTTCAAGTCCCTGTTCCAGAAGCGCTGCGAGCTGCCGGTCCTGCTCGACAACCCGCTGAAGGCGATAACGCTGGCCGAGATGATGTTCGGCGAGGCCGGGGACCACGACGACAGCGTCGTGGTGAACCTCGGCACCGGCGTCGGTCTCGGGGTCGTGGCCGAGGGGCGGCTGTTGCGGGGCCGTACCAACAGCGCGGGGGAGTGGGGGCACACGGTGCTGGTCGCCGACGGCCGGCCCTGCCACTGCGGAAGCCGCGGCTGCGTCGAGGCCTACATCGGCGCCGCCGCGCTGCTGGACCTGCTCACCGACGTCGATCCGGACAGCCCGCTGCTGGTCCCCGGCGACCAGGCCGCGACCGTGGCCCGGCTGGCCGAGGCGGCGGCGCGCGCCGACCCGGTCGCGGTCGCCACGCTGGAGCGGTTCGCCCGGCCGCTGGGCATGGCGCTGGCCAACGCCGTCAACATGCTCAATCCCGAACTGCTGGTGGTCGGCGGCTGGGTCAGCGCGGCGTTCGGCGAGCCGCTGCTGGCGGCCGTGGAGCCGGTGGTCAAGGAGTTCTCCCTGACCGTGCCCTACGACGCCGTCACCCTGGCCGCCTCCCGCATCGCCGACAACCCGGTGTCGCTGGGCATGGCGGTGCTGGCCTTCGAGACGTTCGTCCTGCCCTAGTCGCCTTACTTGCGCGGTACACAGCCACACAGCGAAGCAGTAGCCCACAGCGAAGCAGTAGCCACACAGCGAAGCAGTAGCCACACAGCGAAGCAAGGAGCGAAGACCGACCATGGCGTCCCCACCCCTGGACCTCGCCCGCCCCCGCCGCCGCGCGGGACGGCGGCGCGGATCCCTGGCCGGCTGGAAGTTCGTCAGCCCCTTCATGGCCCTGTTCGCGCTGGTCTTCCTCGCCCCGATCGGCTACTCGATCTACCTGAGCCTGTACAAGACCCAGCTGATCGGCGGCACGCATTTCGTCGGCTTGCAGAACTACTCCGACGCCCTCAAGGACTCGCAGTTCTGGACGTCCTTCTCCCGCGTCGCGTTGTTCCTGGTCATCCAGGTCCCGATCATGCTCGGGCTGGCGCTGTTCCTGGCGTTGGCCATCGACAGCGGCCGACTCTACGGGGCGGCGTTCTTCCGGATATCAGTGTTCATGCCCTACGCGGTCCCCGCCGTCGTCGCCACCTTGATGTGGAGCTTCATGTACGGGACCCAGTTCGGCCTGGTGCGCGACATCGACAAGCACTTCGGTGTCACGCTGCCCGACCCGCTGTCCCCGCACCTGATCCTGGCGTCCATCGGCAATATCGTGACCTGGGAGTGGGTCGGCTACAACATGCTGATCCTGTACTCGGCGCTGCGGGTGGTGAACCCCTCGCTGTATGAGGCGGCCGCCATCGAGGGCGCCGGCCAGTGGCGCATCATCTGGTCCATCAAGCTCCCGGCGCTGCGTCCGGCCATCGTGATCGCCACCATCTTCTCGATCATCGGCAGCTTCCAGCTGTTCAACGAGCCCAGCATCCTCAAGCACCTGGCGCCGAACGCGATCACCACGTACTACACGCCGAACTACTACGCCTACTCGCTGTCCTTCGACGGCCAGCAGTTCAACTACTCCGCGACGGTCGCCATCATCATGGGCGTGGTCACGATGATCATCGCCTACGCCGTCCAGCTGCGCGGCATACGAAAGGCGGTCTGAGCCGTGACGACTGAGACCGTTCGGCCCCGCCGCCCCCGCAACTCCACGCCGCCGATCCGGGCCAAGGCCCGGCGCGCGCCGCTCAAGCGCCGCAAGAGCCTCACGCTGACCGTCCTGTGCACGGTGATGCTGGTCTACAGCCTGCTGCCGCTGGCCTGGCTGGCGATCAACGCGACCAAGAGCCAGCAGAACCTGTTCAACTCCTTCGGGCTGTGGTTCAAGGGCTTCGGCTTCTTCTCCAACCTCGGCGACACGTTCAGCTACGAGCACCACATCTTCGCCCGGTGGCTGCTCAACACCCTGCTGTACGTCGTGGTCGGGGCCGGCGGCGCCACCTTGCTGGCCACGCTGGCCGGCTACGGCCTGGCGAAGTTCGACTTCGTGGGCAAGAAGGCCGTGTTCGCGACGGTCATCGGCGCGGTCGCGGTGCCCGCCACGGCGCTGGCCGTCCCGACCTTCCTGATGTTCTCCAAGATGGGGCTCACCGACACCCCGTGGGCGATCATCATCCCGTCGCTGATCTCGCCGTTCGGTCTGTACCTGATGTGGACGTTCAGCGCCGAGGCGGTCCCGGCCGAGATCATGGAGTCGGCGCGGATGGACGGTGCCGGGGAGTTCCGCACCTTCTTCTCCGTCAGCCTGCCGCTGCTGGGTCCCGGCATCGTCACGGTGCTGCTGTTCAACGTGGTCACGACCTGGAACAACTACTTCCTGCCGCTGATCATGCTGAAGAACCAGGACTGGTATCCCCTGACGCTGGGCCTGAGCACCTGGAACGACCAGGCCCACACCGCCGGCGGGGACGTGGTGTTCAACCTCGTCATCACCGGCTCGCTGGTCACCATCATCCCGCTGATCGCGGCGTTCCTGCTGCTCCAGCGGTACTGGCAGTCGGGCCTGAGCGCCGGAAGCGTGAAAGGTTGACGGCGCCCCGGCCCGACTGCGGAACCCCTAGGAAAGAGAAGGGAACAGCTATGACGATAACCCGTCGTCGCGGCGTCCTGCTGGGCGCGTCCGCGCTGGCTGTGGCGTTGGCCGCGACCGCTTGCGGATCATCATCGAGCGGCGGTGGCAAGTCCTCGTCCGGCTCGTCGCAGGCCGCCTCGGTCTCCGACGCGGACCTGCAGGCGGCGCTGTCCGCCGGCGGGAACCTGACGGTGTGGGCCTGGGAGCCGACACTGAAGAAGGTGGTCGCGGACTTCCAGACCAAGTACCCGAAGGTGCACGTCAACCTGGTCAACGCCGGAACCGGCAACGACGAGTACAAGGCGCTGCAGAACGCGGTGCAGGCCGGCAAGGGCGTCCCGGACGTCGCGCACATCGAGTACTACGCGCTGCCGCAGTTCGAGCTCACCAAGTCGGTGGTCAACCTGGACCAGTTCGGCGCGGCCGCGCTCAACGGCACCTTCACCCCGGGACCGTGGAACTCGGTGCAGGCCGACGGCGGCGTCTACGGCCTGCCGATGGACTCCGGCCCGATGGCCCTGTTCTACAACCAGACCGTCTTCACCAAGTTCGGGATCACCACGCCCCCGGCCACCTGGGACGAGTACATCGCGGACGCGAAGAAGATCCACGCCGCCGATCCCAGCGTCTACATCACCAACGACACCGGCGATGCCGGGTTCACCACCAGCATGATCTGGCAGGCCGGCGGCAAGCCGTACTCGGTCAGCGGCACCACGGTCGGCGTGAACTTCGCCGGCGACGCCGGCACGCAGAAGTTCGCGACCGCCTGGCAGCAGCTCATCGACGGCCACGACCTGTCGCCGGTCAGCGCCTGGAGCGACGCCTGGTACCAGGGCATGGCCGCCGGCAAGATCGCCTCGCTGACCATCGGGGCGTGGATGCCCAGCTCCCTGGAGTCCGGTGTGAAGTCCGGCTCCGGGCAGTGGCGGGTGGCGCCGATGCCGCAGTGGACGGCCGGCGGGAAGGTGACGTCGGAGAACGGCGGCAGCTCGCTGGCGGTGATGAAGGCGAGCACCAACCAGAAGCTGGCGTACGCGTTCCTGAAGTACGCGACCGTGGACGAGGGCGCGCAGACCCGCGTGGACAACGGGGCGTTCCCGGCCACCGTGAAGCAGCTGAACTCGCCGGACTTCCTGAACAAGACCGACCCGTACTTCGGCGACCAGAAGATCAACCAGGTGCTCGCGCAGAGCGCCAGCGAGGTCGCGCCGGGCTGGTCCTACCTGCCGTTCCAGGTCTACGCCAACAGCATCTTCAACGACACGGCCGGCAAGGCCTACATCGGCGGCTCCTCGCTGGCCGACGGGTTGAAGGCCTGGCAGGACGCCTCGATCAAGTACGGCAAGGACCAGGGCTTCACCGTCAAGTAGCGCCTGAGGGGCAAGTAGCGCCTGAGGGGCCGAGCGTGCGGCCGGGTCAGTGGCCCGGCCGCACCTGGGTCCTGCCGTGAAGAAGCGCGGGAACGTACAGGGAGCAAGACGAACGTGGCAGTACTCGACATCACCGACGACGGCTTCGCCCTCGACGGTCAGCCGTTCCGGATCATCGCCGGCGGCCTGCACTACTTCCGAGTCCATCCGGCGCAGTGGTCCGACCGGCTGCGCAAGGCCCGGCTGATGGGCCTGAACTCTATCGACACCTATGTGCCGTGGAACCTGCACGAGCGGCGGCGCGGCACCTTCGACTTCAGCGGGATCCTCGATCTGGCCTCGTTCCTGGACCAGGCCGCCGCCGAGGGGCTGCACGTACTTCTGCGGCCCGGGCCGTACATCTGCGGGGAGTGGGAGGGCGGCGGGCTGCCCTCATGGCTGCTCGCCGAGCCGGACCCCGCCCTGCGGAGTACGAACCCTGCCTTCTTCGATGCCGTCGAGGCGTATCTCGACGCGCTGCTGCCGATCGTCTTGCCGCGGTTGGGAACCCGCGGCGGGCCGATCATCGCGGTGCAGGTCGAGAACGAGTACGGGGCATACGGATCCGACACCGCCTATCTGGAACGGCTGTATGAGGCGCTGACGTCGCGCGGTATCGATGTGCCCTTATTCACCTCCGACCAGCCCGGGGACCTGGCGGCCGGTGCGCTGCCCGGGGTGCTGGCCACCGCGAACTTCGGGAGCAAGGCGACCGCGTCGCTGGCCGCGCTGCGGGCGCAGCAGCCGACCGGGCCGCTGATGTGCACGGAGTTCTGGAACGGGTGGTTCGACGCGTGGGGCGGCGTGCACGCGGTGCGCCCGGCGGAGGACGCCGGGGCCGCGCTGGACGAGATCCTTCAGGCCGGGGCGTCGGTGAGCTTCTACATGTTCCACGGCGGCACCAACTTCGGCTTCCTGAACGGTGCCAACGACAAGGGCACCTACCGGGCCACGGTCACGTCGTACGACTACGACGCGCCGCTGGACGAGGCCGGGGACGTGACCGAGAAATACCGGCGGTTCCGGTCCATCATCGGCAAGTACGAGGCGCTGCCGGAAGAGGAGATCCCCGAGGCGGGGCCGAAGCTGCCACCGGTCGCGGTGGCGCTGCGCGGGCGCGCGCCGCTGTTCGCCCCGGCGAGCTTGGCGGCGCTGGGCACTGCGCAGACCGCTGATTCGCCGCTGACGATGGAGCGCTTGGGGCAGGACTTCGGGTTCGTGCTCTACGAGGCGCGGCTGCCCGCCGCCGGACCGGTGACGCTGGCGTTCGAGCAGGTAGCCGACCGTGCGCAGGTGTTCGTCGACGGGCAACCGGTCGGGGTGCTGGAGCGGGAACGGCACGAGCACGTGGTGTCGTTCGTCGTGCCGCGCGCCGGAGCCGAGCTGCGGGTACTGGTCGAGAACCAGGGGCGGGTCAACTACGGGGTGAAGCTCGCGGATCGCAAGGGGCTGATCGGCTCGGTCTACCTCGACGACGCCGTGCTGACCGGCTGGAGTTCGCGGCCGCTGCCGTTGGACGAGCTGTCAGGGCTCGACTTCGCCGAGGCTGAGACCGAGACCGAGACCGAGACCAAGGGGGCCGTGGGGGCCGTGGTCGGACCCTGCTTCCACCGGGGCACGTTCCGGGTGGAGCAGGCGGCGGACACCTACCTGCACCTGGACGGCTGGACCAAGGGCGTGGCCTGGGTGAACGGGTTCAACCTGGGGCGCTATTGGTCGCGGGGGCCGCAGGGTTCGCTGTACGTGCCCGGCCCGGTGCTGCGCGAGGGGGAGAACGAGCTGGTGGTGCTCGAACTGCACGGCTCACGCGGCCCGACTGTCGAGCTGCGGCCGGTGCCGAACCTGGGGCCGACCGAGCTGTGAGCCAGCTGATGTGTGCCTGGTGTAACGCACCTGATGTGAGCGAGTAAGCCAACTGAATTGCGAGACCGGCGGGGCCGCTGCCTGTGAGGGAGCGGCGGCCCCGCCCACAAAACCTGCTCAGTCGCCTCGCCTCACCCGGCCTTCAGCGCCGCCAACCGCTTCGCCACCTCAGCCTGGTCGGCCAGCCCCTCCAAGTCGTTGAACTGCGCGTCCAAGCTCGACGCCGCGAGCTCCTGCTGCCCCTTCACCTTCGCCTCCTCGCGGCGCACCTTCTCCTCGAAGCGGCTGACCTCGCTGGAGGGGTCCATGATGTCGATGCTCTTCAGGGCGTCGTTGACGTGCGACTGGGCCTGGGCCGACTTGGAGCGGGCGACCAGTTCGTCGCGCTTGGTCCGGAGCTGGCCCAGCTTCTCCTTCATGCTGTTCAGGCCGGTCTTCAGCTGCTCGACCACTTCCTGCTGGCCCTTGATGGTCGGGGCGGCGGCGCTCACCTGGCGTTCGGCGGCCAGCTGGCGTTCCAGGGCCACCTTGGCCAGGTTGTCGAAGCGGTCGGCTTCGGCGGTGTCGCCGGCGGTGCGCAGGGCGTCCGCGCGCTGGCTGGCCGCCAGGGCCTTGTCGCCCCACTCCTTGGCGGACTTCACGTCCTCGGCGTTGTCCGCCTCCATCAGGCGCAGGTTGCCGATGGTGGTGGCGACCGCCTGTTCGGCCTCGGAGATGTTGTCGGTGTAGTCGCGGATCAGCTGGTCGAGCATCTTCCCCGGGTCCTCGGCCGAGTCCAGCAGGGCGTTGATGTTCGCCTTCGCCAGCTGCTTCACCCGGCCCAGGATGGTCTGCTTGGTCATCGTCGTGCCCTTTCGTCGTCGCTGGATCAGAACCTGCCGCCGCCCCCGAGACGTCCTCGGGTGCCGCCGCCGCCGAAGCTGCCGGGGCCGGCGCCGCCGAACCCGCCGCCGCCGGAGGGCCAGCCGCCGCCGCGTCCGCCGCCGCCCCGTCCACGTCCGCCGCCCAGCAGGTCGCCGAGGATGATGCCGCCCAGGACGGCGCCGCCCATCGACCCGGACTGGCCGCCGTAGGGGGAGCGGTAGCGGTCGGAGTCGTCCTGCGCCGCGGCCATCGCCTGCCGCGCCCGGCTGTCAGCCTGCTGCGCCAGCGTCAGGGCCTGCGACGGATCGCCGCTCGCGGCCGCCGCCGACTGCTGCAACAGCCGCTTGGCCTCGGCCAGCCGGGTCCGGGCCTGGCTGCCGACGGCGCCGCGCCGGGTGGCGATGAAGTCCTCGGCGGCGGCGATCTCGCTGCGCGCCGTCAACGTCGCCTGCTCCAGCAGGCTCTGGGCCCGCCGGTGGTTCTGCTCCCGTTCGCGCACCGCGTCCAGCGCCTCGTCCAACAGCGCGTCCGCCTCCTCGGCCCGCCGCAGCGCGTCGATCGGGTCGTAGCGCCCGAACATCTCCTGCCGCAGCGTCGCCGACACCTGCTGCGCGCGCGCCGCGCGTCCCGCCAAGTCCGCCGACGTCGCGGCGGCGCCTTGGGAGGCGGCCAGCCCGTGCGCGTCGGCCAGATCCGAATCCATCTCGGCCAGCGCCGCCGGGAGCTTCGCGGCGGCCGAGTCCAGTTCGGCCGAGCGCCGGTCGATCGCGTCCAGCAGCTGTCCGGCCTGATCGATTCCCGCCTCGGCGCCCCGGATCAGCACCGCCGACCGCCGCCGGTCCCCGCCGTCCAGCGCCACCCGCGCCGCGGCCAGGCTGTCGTCGGCGAACGCCAGCCGGTCGGCGATCTGCTGCGGGTGCTCGGCGATCGGCGCGGCGGCCGAGTCGGCGAAGTCGGCGCGCAGCCGCTGGAGCAGCGCCGTCGCCGCGGTGACGCGCGCCGACTGGGCGGCGGCGACCTCAGTCGCGGCGGCCAGCGCGGTCGGCGCGTGCTCCACCAGCGCCCGCAGCCGGTCGAAGGCCTTGGCCTCGGCGTCCAGCCGGCCGTTGGCCCGCTGGCAGCGTTCGATGATCTCGGCGAGCATCCGGCGCTGCGTGGGCTCGTCCTCCGGGATCTCGTCGTCCAGCGCCTGCCGGATCCGGAACGCGGCCGTCAGCTCGGCCTTGGCCTCGGCCAGCGCCGCGGCGAACGGCGCCGCCGCCTCGTCGCCGAACTCCGCGCTGGCGAACCCGAGCTCTTCCTCACTGGTACGCACCGCGTCGTCAGTCGCGACCAGCGCGTGCTTGGCGGACGCGTCCAGGTCCTTGAGCGGGACCTGGCTCACCGAGCGGCCGGACCTCGCGCCCGAGCCCGGGGCCGCCGGCCGCCGCCGCGACCGGGAGTAGGCGAACAGGCCCACCGCGCCGGCGCCGACGACCACCACCGTGCCCGCGACCCAAGCGCCGCTGTCCGAGGAGGACGAGGCGCCGGGATCGGGATTCCCCGGCGTGATGGCGACCGCCGGTACCGGCTGACCGGCCACCACCGCGCCGATGCCGTCGGCCGCCCCGATCGCCGCGCCGGCCCAGTCGTTCTGCCGCAGCGCGGGCTCGATCGCGGTCCCGGCGACCGACGCCAGCTGCGCGGGGGTCACGCCGGAGTCGGTGTCCGTGGAGTAGCCGTACTGACGCGCGTGGGTGGCGACCGCGAGCAGGACGTCGTGCAGACCCAGGCCGTTCTTGGTCGCCGTCTCGTTGGCCCAGTCGACGGGCGCCTTGCCCGAGAAGTCCCGGACGTAGACCACGAACAGCTGGACGCCGTGCTGCGCGTCGAGCCGGTTCAGCGCCGTCGTGACCTGGTCCCGCCGGTCGCCGAGCGCGCCGGCCTTGTCGGTGATCTGCCCGGTCCGGTCGAGCTGGACGGGGGAGTCGGTGCTGATGGAGTCGGTGCTGATGGAACCGGTACTGATGACGGCCGCGGTGCTCGCCGGCGGCGCCCACCCGATGGCGGCGCCGACCAGCAGCACCAACGCCGCCGAACGGCAGGCGAGCACCCGCAGCCGTGTCGCCGTCGCCATGCCGGTCTCCCGTGGTCCCTGTGTTGCCTGGTCATTCGGTGGTCGGCTGCCGTTCGCCCGTTCCGTCGATCGACGGTAGGCAGCGCCTCCGGCGGCCCGCGACCGGAGTAGGCCGACCGGTCACGAACGGCGGCGCGCGCGGCGTCCCACCCGTCCGGAGCAATCCGGCCCCGAACGGAGCAACCCGGCTTGATCTTCGCGGCGGCCCGTTGCCAGGCTGAGCGCTCCGTCGGATCGAGCGAAAGCCTCACTACATGCGCCATCTCCGCACCCGTACCCGACTCGCGACCGCCGTCGCCCTGGCGACCACCGGCCTGCTCGCCGTCCAGGCCGCCAGCGCCTCGGCCGCCGTGCACTCCCAGCGCTCCCAGAGCTCCCAGCACCTGCCGGTGCAGCAGAACAACGGCTACTACGCCGCCTGCGGCCCGGCCGCGGACGTCACCGCGATGGCGACGGCGCTGAGCCTGGTGAGCATCGGCAACGTCGCGCTGTACACCGGCGCCGGGCGCACCGGCACCGGCTGCGACGTGATCAGCGGCAACGGCCTGCCGATCGGCACCGACTTCCAGGTGATGGGCATGACCGCGGCCAACATCGACAACCGCACGAACGAGCCGGTGGCCGTCTACTCGGACCTGACCGACAACCTCGACGCGACCGTGGGCGCCGGCACCGACAGCGACATCAACCCGGTGGACGTGAACTTCGCCGCGTACCCGGAGGGCAGCACCCCGCCGCCGGACGACAGAGGCCTGATTCCCGCCGCGGTGTTCCAGTTCCCGAAGGGCTGAGGCCTCGGGTTCGGAGTCAGAAGTACTCGCGGAACTGACCGGCGCTCGCCGGTCAGTCCACGTCGTTTCGCTTTCTTTCGCGGCGCCTATTCCGCGGCGGGCCCGGTGTTCAACACCGGCTGCACCTGCTGCTCACTGCACAGCACCACCAGCAGGTTCGAAACCAGCCGCGCCTTGTGGTCCTCGTCCAACACCACCCGACCGCCCTGCCCGATATGGGTCAGCGCCGAGTCGATCATGCCGAGCGCGCCCTCCACGATCTTCGCGCGCGCCCCGACCACCGCGCTGGCCTGCTGCCGGCGCAGCATGTTGCCGGCCACTTCGGGCGCGTACGCGATCCGGCGCAGCCGCACGTCGGTGACCACGATCCCGGCCGCGACCAGCCGCTCGCCCAGCTCGGTACGCAGCGCCTCGGCCACCGCGCCGGGGTCGCCGCTGAGCGAGAGCCGCTCCTGGCCGTGGCTGTCGTACGGGAAGCGGCTGGCCGTGTGGTGCAGCGCGGCCTGGGTCTGCAACCCGACGAAGTCGTCGTAGTCCAGGACGTCGAACACCGCCTTGGCCGTGTCCTCCACCCGCCACACCACCATCGCCGACACCTCGACGGGATTGCCGTCCATGTCGTTGACCTTCTGGTACTCGCTGTCGTTCGTCCGGATCTTCAGCGAGACCCGGTTCTTGTACGCCAGCGGGTTGACCGCGTACCAGCCGGGCTCGCGCACCGTCCCGGAGTACTTGCCCAGCCGGGTCAGCACGACCGCCTCATTCGGCCGGACGATGACCAGCGCGCGGAACAGGAACAGTCCCAACGGCGGGATCACCAAACACACCAGCGCCAGCAGCAGCCCCCTGATCCCCGACATCCGCCACGCTTGCTTCTCTACCGACTCCACAGCACGTCCTCCCCGTATGGCCGCGCAGGACTCCCCGTCCTGGCCGAACTAGTAACTGTAGCCAGCTTCGTGAACGGGCGGCGGAATCAGAGGACTGAGACGACGTCTTCCTAAAGCGCTTCAGGGCTGCCCCACTATGCACTTGCGTAACGTCGGTGTCAACGCTCCACCCATGCGGGCCGCGGCAGAATTCCGACACATGATCACATGCCGCGGCAAGTAATACCCGGGTCTTGACACGGTCCCGACGTGAGAGCATATTCACCTCACTGAATCGGTTTATCTACCGAGCGCTTACCTGTCACCCTCATCCAGTAAGGGAGATCCAACGACAATGCGCGGTTCCAGATCGAGGTGGAGGATTCTGCTCGCCGGCGGGCTGACGCTGGCGTTCGCCGGTGTGGCGGGCGTCGCGCAGGCGGCCCCGGCGACCTCGGCGCACGGCCAGTCGCGGGCCGCGGCGTCGGCCAAGGCCTCGGCCAAGGCCTCGGCCAAGGCCTCGGCCAAGGGGTCGGCCAAGGCGGCCACGAAGAGCGGCCCGGTCTCCGTGGCGTACGTGGAGGTCAACAACAACAGCATGTTGAACGTGGGCAAGTACACGCTCGCCAACGGCGGGGCCAACGTCTTCGACATCGCCGTCATCTTCGCCGCCAACATCAACTACGACGGCACCAACGCCCAGCTGTACTTCAACCCGCAGGTGCAGAGCGTCCTGGACAACGCCGCGACCCAGATCCGGCCGTTGCAGGCGCAGGGCATCAAGGTCGAGCTGTCGATCCTGGGCAACCACCAGGGTGCCGGCTTCGCCAACTTCCCGTCCCAGTCGGCCGCCGCGGCGTTCGCCCAGCGGCTGTCCAACGCCGTCACCCAGTACGGCCTGGACGGCATCGACTTCGACGACGAGTACGCCGACTACGGCACCAACGGCACCGGCCAGCCCAACGCCAGCTCCTTCGTGTACCTGGTGCAGGCGCTGCGCAACGACATGCCGGACAAGCTGATCACGATGTACGACATCGGCCCGTCGGCCTCCAGCCTGACCTACAACGGCACCGACGTCGGCCCGCTGTTCAACTACGCGTGGAACCCGTACTACGACTCCTGGAACGTGCCGAGCATCAACCTGCCGAACAGCCAGCTCTCGCCGGCCGCGATCGACGTCACCTCGACCCCGTCCAGCGACGCGGCCAGCCTGGCGCAGCAGACGGTGGACGGCGGCTACGGCGTCTTCATGACGTACAACCTGGGCGCCTCGGACATCCACGACTACATATCGAGCTTCACCAACGTGCTCTACGGCAGTAACGCCGTATACAGCGGCTAGTACAGCGGCTAAGAGCCAATCGAAAGCCGCGGTGCGGGCTCCCTCCTGAGCGGGGAGCCCGCACCGCGGCTTTCTCAGGACACGTACTTCCTCAGGACGCGTCCACGTTCTGCGGCAGCATCTTCCGCAACTCGGCCAGATCCATGGCCGGTCCGCTCAACGGCCGCTGCGCCGGGCCCGCCGTCAGGCCGGCGATGAGCAGATCGGCGTGCCGGTGTGCCAGGACCTGTTGAGCGTCCTGGCTGAACGGCCCCGGCAGCTTCTGCGAGCACCGCACCAGCACCAGCCCGACGTCGGCGAACGCCGTGTCCGCCCGCAGCCGACCGGTCCGCTGCGCCGTCTCCAGCAGCTCCTCGACGAGCCGCGCGGACGTGGTCCGCGCCTGCCTGATCCGCGGCTCGTCCAGATCGATCGCCCCCAGCAGCGCCGGGATCACCGCCGAGGTGCGCAGATCGATGACCGCGTGGATGTACGCGGCCAGCGCCTCCAGCGGATCGGCGTGCTCCCGGCGCGCTCGTTCGGCGGCCGCGACGGTCGAGGTCAGCGCGTGCAGCACCACCGTGTGCATCAGGGTATTGCGATCGACGAAGTGCCGGTAGAGCGTGGCGATGCCCACGTCGGACCGGCGGGCGATCTCCTCCAGCGACGCGTCCGGGCCGCGTTCCACGAACACGTCCCGGGCCGCGTCCAGCAGCCGCTCTCGATTGCGGCGTGCGTCGGCGCGCATGTGGACCCCTTCCGCCTTGGTCACCACCCTACCAGTAGACGGAGGGAAACCCTTCGCTTAGTATCGGAGGGAACCCCTTCGTTTATGGGAGGTGTGGGGGATGACCGACATGACGGCGCCGCAGGCGGCGCCCGTACGCCTGGACCGGGGCCGGCTGATCCTCGTGGTCGTCGCGTCCGCGCAGCTCATGACCGCCCTGGACGCCACGATCGTGAACATCGCGCTGCCCTCGGCCCAGCATGCGCTGGGCTTCGGCGACGCCCAGCGGCAGTGGGTGGTCACCGCCTACACGGTGTGCTTCGCCGGCCTGCTGCTGTTCGGCGGCCGGGTCGCCGACCTGTTCGGCCGGCGCCGGAGCTTCCAGCTCGGGCTCGCCGGATTCGGGCTGTCCTCGCTGCTGGCCGGGCTGGCTCCGACGCTGCCGGTGCTCGCCGCCGGCCGGGCCTTGCAGGGCGCGTTCGCCGCACTGATCACGCCGAGCGTGCTGTCCCTGCTGGCGGTGACGTTCACCGGGCCGCGCGAGCGGGCTCGGGCGTTCGCCGTCTACGGCGCCGTGGCCAGCAGCGGCGCGGCGGCCGGACTGCTGTTGGGCGGCGTCATCACCGAGTACCTGGGATGGCGCTGGTGCCTGTTCGTCAACGTCGTGCTGGCTGGCGTCGTGCTCATGGCGGGCCGGGCGGTGCTGCCGGACCAGCCGGCTTCCACGCGGGGCGGACTGCACCCGGGCTCGGCCGTGCTGGCCACCGGCGGGCTCGCGGCCGTGGTGCTGGGCTGCGGCCAGGCGGCCCGGGACGGCTGGTCGTCGCCGTTCGTTCTCAGTGCCCTGATCGGCGGCGTCCTGCTGCTCGGGATCTTCGCCTGGAGGCAGAGGCAAGCGCCGGATCCCATGCTGCCGCTGCGGATCCTCGCCGACCGCCACCGCGTCGGCGCCTGCCTCGCGGTCGGCACCGCGGTCATCGGGGCGTTCGGGATGTTCCTGATGCTGACGTACCACCTGCAAGAAGTGCTGCACTACTCACCGGCGCGCGCCGGGGCCGCCGTGCTGCCGATGGCGCTGGCCAACGCGGTCAGCGGCTACCAGCTGGGGAACCGGCTGACGCTGCGCGTCGCCCCCCGGTACCTGATCGCCGGCGGATTGCTGGTGGCCGCCGCCGGGCTGTTCCTGATGACCCGGCTGACCCCGGCCAGCGGCTACCTGGTGCCGATCCTGCCGGCCGAGATCCTGGTCGGCACCGGCATGGGGATGCTGTTCCCGCCGGCGTTCCAGCTCGCCATCCGCGGGGTGACGCAACGCGACGCGGGTATAACCTCCGCGGTCGCCAACGCCGCCACCCAGGTCGGCAGTTCGGTCGGTACCGCGGTGCTGAACTCGCTCGCGGTGAGTGCGACGGCCGCGTATCTCCTCTCCCATCCGTCCTCCGCGTCCGGCCACCAGGCGGCGCTGGTGCACGGATACGCCACGGCGACCGGATGGGCCGCCGCGCTGCTGGCGCTCATGGCCGTGGGACTGTTCCTGCTCCTACGAACCGCAACCTCAATCGCAACCGCAACCGCAACCGCAATCGCAACCGCAACCGCAACCAAGGAGATCTGATGACCATCCAGCTGAACCACACCATCGTCCGGGCCCGTGACAGCCACGCTTCGGCCGCGTTCCTCGCCGGCGTCCTCGGCCTGCCGGTGGGGGCGGACGTCGGGCACTTCGTGCCGGTGACCGTCGCCAACGGCGTGACGCTCGACTACATGACCGTCACCGAGCCGCAGCCGCAACCCCAGCACTACGCCTTCCTCATCGACGACGCGGAGTTCGACGCCGCCTTCGCCCGCATCGAGCAGCTGGGCCTGGACTACTACGCCGAGCCCGGCGGCGACGGACGCGGCCAGATCAACCACCGGTGGGGCGGCCGCGGGGTCTACTTCGACGACCCCGACGGCCACGCGATGGAGATCCTCACCCGGGTACCGTGACGTTCGGTTCGCGGACGTCGGTGAGGAACATGTGCCCGGGCGCGTGGGTGATCGCGAACGGCGGCCGGGTGGCCACCAGCGCCGCCTGAAGCGTCACCCCGCAGGCCCAGAACACCGGCACGTCGCCCGGCTCGGCCTCGGCCGGATCGCCGTAGTCGGGCCGGTCCAGGTCCCGGATGCCGAGTGCGTGCGGCGAGCCGATCTGCACCGGGGCGCCGTGCGAGGCCGGCATCAGGGCCGTGATCCGGCCGGCGGTCCCGACGAGTTCGGGCGGCACCGGACGCATCGAGACCACCAGCGGCCCGTGCATCCGCCCCGCCGGGCGGGCCTCGCGGTTCGTCTTGTACATCGCCACGTTGCGGCCCGGATAGCGCCAGGGCAGCCCGGCCTGAGTCAGGGCACTGTCGAACGTGAAGCCGCATCCGGTGAGGAAGCTCACCGAATCCTCGGGCCACACATCGGTGACGTCGGTGGGCTCCTCGACCAGCCGGCCGTCCCGCCACACGCGGTAGCGCGGCAGATCGGTGCGCAGATCGGAGCCCTCGGCCAGCGGCGTGTGCCGGGAGCCGGTGTCGGTGACGTCGAGAAGCGGGCACGCCTCGGGGTTGCGGTGGATGAACAGCAGCACGTCGTAGGCCCAGTCGGCGGGCACGACCAGCAGGTTGGCCTGCCGGAAGCCGGGGGCCAGCCCGGAGGTGGGCTCGCTCACTCCGGTGCGGAACCCGGCCCGGAGCTCTGCTGCTGTTTCGGGCATAACCGCACGGTAAGCCGATCGCGGCGGCTCGACAACACGACGGCTGAACGAGCCGAACCGAGAGTCTGTCTGCGGGACGGCTGCTTGAACCGCCCCGCAGACCGACTTCCGTGGCCGCCTACTCCGGAAAACCGAGCTGCACGTCGTACCGACTGTCCCGGCGCCCGTCCACCTGCACCGCGCTGGCCACCGGCGGATACCCGCTGGCGATCAGCGTGTACTCGCCGGCGTCCAGGTCCGCGAACGCGAACGAGCCCTCCGGATCGCTGTCGGCGGTGGCCACCACGTTCCCGGCCCCGTCCATCAGCATCACCCGGGCGTCGGCCAGCGGGGAGTCCGTGGACCAGGCCCGCACCGTGCCGATCAGCCGTACCGCCGGATGCAGTTCCACCTCGGCGCGCGTGGTGCCGTGGCCGTCGATGGCGATCGCCTGCGCGCCGGGCCGGTGCCCGACCGCGTTCACCGCCAGGGTGAGCGCGCCGACCGGCAGGTCGCGGAAGGTGTGCGTGCCGTCCTCGCCGGTGCGCCGGCTGGTGAGCAGGTTGCCGCCGGTGTCGGTGAGCATCAGGGTGGCGCCGCCGATCCGGCTGCCGTCGGTGGAGCGGACCGTGACCGACAGCCGGCCGCGCTCGGCCAGCAGGATGTCGTGGCTGACGCCGCGGTCCCGGACGGTGATGGTCGAGGCCTCCGGCTCGCGGCCGTCGGTGGCGACGATCAGGACATAGGTTCCGGTGCGCGGGACGCCGAGCTGGTAGCCGCCGTCGGCGTCGCTGCGGGCCCGGCCCACCTGCCGCCCCTGCGGGGATACCGCCGTGATCACGGCCATCGCCATCGGCGCGCCGTCGCGGTCCCGGACCCGGCCGCGGATCAGGACGCCGTCGCCGTTGAACGGTGGGGGAGTGTGGTTCTGGTGTCCGATGGGAGCACGGTCGAACACGCCGTTGGCCCGGTCCGATCTCGGTTCCGGCTCGGCGGCGGGGATGGCATCGTGCAAGGGGAGCACGAACTCCTTCGGTTCGGCGTCGGCGACCGCGTCGGCGGCCGCTTCCTGGAAGACGGATTCGGTGCCGACCGGTGCGGCGGCGGCCGCGGCGACCGGCTGGCCGACCCGGAAGCTGATGAGGGCGAACGAGACCACCGCGGCGGCGAGCAGCAGGCAGGCCGCCCACCAGAACGCGGTGACGTAGCCGTGCACCATCGCCTGGGTCTGCGCGGTGGCGGCCTGCTGCGCCGAGGCGCCGGGGACGGCGTGCTTGGTGGCGTAGGTGCGGGTGGCGCTCAGCGCCATAGTGCTGAGCAGCGCGGTGCCGACCGCGCCGCCGACCTGCTGCGAGGTGTTGACCATCGCCGAGGCGACGCCGGCGTCGCGCGGGCTGACGCCGCCGGTGGCCACGTTCATCGCGGGCATGAACGCGCAGCCCATGCCCAGCCCCAGCGCGATCGTGCCGGGCAGCACCCAGTTCTGGTAGTTGCTGTCCGGGGTGATCCGGGTCAGGGCCAGCATGCCGGCCGAGCCGAGCAGGAAACCCGGCGGCATCAGGTAGCGCGGCCGCACCCGGGTCATCAGCCGGGCGCTGATCTGGGTGGCGCCGATCAGCATGCCGGCGACCATCGGCAGGAACGCCGCGCCGCTGCGCACCGGCGACATCCCGCGCACGATCTGCAAGTAGTAGGTGAGGAACAGGAAGGCGCCGAACATGCCGATGATCGCCAGCGCCAGCGACAGGTACGCGCCGCCCCGGTCCCGGTTCCAGACCACGCGCAGCGGCAGCAGCGGGGACTTGGAGACCGCCTCGACGATGACGAACAGCACCAGCGCGGCCCCCGCGGCGGCCAGCAGGCTGATGGTCACCCGGGCGCTCCAGCCGTCGGACTCGGCCCGGGACAGGCCGTAGACCAGGCTGCCCAGTCCGCCGGTGACCAGGAAGATGCCGAGGAAGTCCAGCCGGCCGTGGTCCCGGTGCCGGTCCGGCTCGCGCACCGTGACCACCGAGCCGGTGAACGCGATGACGGCGATGAAGACATTCACGAACATCGTCCAGCGCCAGCTGAGGTACTGGGTCAGCAGCCCGCCGAGCATCAGCCCGACCGCGGCCCCGCTGCCGGAGATGGAACCCCAGATGCCGAAGGCCTTGGCGCGCTCGGCGGGCTTGGTGAACATCACGGTCACCAGCGACAGTGCGGACGGCGCGAGCATCGCGCCGAAACAGCCCTGGAGCGCGCGGGCGCCGAGCAGCATGCCCAGGTTGGCGGCCGCGCCGCCGAGCGCCGAGGCCAGCGCGAACCCGACCACGCCGACCTGGAACGTCCGCCGGCGCCCGAGCCGGTCGGCCAGCCGGCCGCCGAACAACAGCAGCGCGCCGAACGGCAGCGCGTACGCGGTGACCACCCACTGCCGGTCCGCGTCGGAGAAGCCCAGATCGTGCTGGGCCGAGGGCAGCGCGATGTTCACCACGGTGCCGTCCAGCACCACCATCAGCTGGGCGAGGCCCACGAAGGCCAGCGCCTTCCAGCGGCGCGGGTCCACCTGGGGTGCGGCGGGATTGGTCAAGGACATGGGGGATTACACCTATCGGAACGCAACTACGGAAATAGCGGAGATTCGCGAGAAAGGGGGAAGCCTGCGGAAATTTCGTCAGGGCGATGCGAGTGAAAAGACAGGGCCGCGCACTAGCGGCTTATTCGCGCATTGCGGTGCCGCCTATGTGTGATGCGGGTCTGAAACGCGTACATCCGCACCACCTTCCCCAATACGAAACGACTCCGTACCACAATAGTGCTGGACGCCCGTATTTACGAACTCTGAGATGAACGCCATGTTTACGACTGGATGCGGTGGGCTACACACGTGTGCCCGACACCCCGAGACGTCGGGTACCCGACACCTCGACTTTGGATTCTCGTGGATTCAGTGCCTTGAATCTTGCCTAGCGTCGCGTAGAATCCACAAAATACCAAGCGGCGCCTCGGGGTGCCGGCCAGGGGAGGGCATGGTGTCGACGCAGTCGACTCGAAGGAGTCCACGGGGATCAGGACGGGGCCGAGCGGCCGCGGCGCTCGTTCTCGCCGTGGCGAGCTGTGCCGCCGTGGCGGCGCCCGCGCACTCGGCGCTGCCGCCGGCCAAGGCCGGGAACAGCGGTGGCGCGTCAGTGTCCTGGCTTCCCAAGACACCGGACCAGTGGCCGTTGGCGGTCGATGAGTCGGTCTCGCCGAAGGTGACGCTGACCCGCGGGGTGCAGCAGTACTCTGATCAGCTTCAGACCGTCGGCGGGGCGCAGCGTGCGCAGGTGATGGACGTGAACCTCGCCGACCCCAACGTGCGGTTGGGTGTTGTGGAGTCCCATGACCACCTCACCGACCCGGTCGACGAGGTCCCGTCCTCGATGGCGCACCGGACCGGCGCGGTGGCCGGGGTCAACGGCGACTTCTTCGAGATCTACGGCAGCGGCCGGCCGCTGGGCATGGTCGTCATCGACGGCCGGCTGGTGAAGAGCCCTGATCCGAGCTGGAACGCCGACCTGTGGGTCCGGCACGACGGCACCATCGGCATCGGCACCGAGACCTACACCGGCACCCTGACCGACGGCGCCGCGAGCACCGCGATCACCTCGGTCAACGCCGTGAACTCGTTGTCCGGCAACGCCATCGTGCGCGTCACCCCCGACCTGGGCACCCCCTCGCCGATCCCGGCCTCGACCGTCGTCGCCGGCCATCTGGACGGGACCACGCTGGTCGTGGACTCCGTCACCGCCGGCGTGACCTCGCTGCCGCAGCTGGCCAAGGGCACCGAGGACCTGGTCGGATCCGGTACCCAGGCGCAGTGGCTGTCGCAGAGCGTTCACACCGGCGACCGGGTCGCGGTCAGCGAGAAGATCGGCCCCGACCCCGACGTCGTCCAGGGCCTGTCCGGCGGCGCGATCCTGGTGCGGAACGGCCAGCGCGCCGTGCCGCTCCAGGGCTCCGGCGAGAACAACGTCGACAACCCGGTGACCGCGGTCGGCACCACCAAGGACGGCAAGCACGCCGTCTTCGCCGCGTTCGACGGCCACCAGAGCGAGGACGTCGCGCAGGGCCTGACCCGCCCGCAGATCGCCGGCTGGATGATGCAGCACGGCGCCTACAACGCGATCCTGTTCGACAGCGGCGGCTCCACGCAGATGGTCGGCCGGCTGCCCGGACAGACTCAGGCCTCTGTCTTGAACGTCCCCTCCGACGGCCACGAGCGCCCGGTCGCCAACGGGCTGTTCATCTACAGCACCGAGAAGGCCCCCGCCCCGGCGGTGCGGGCCGTCGTCAACGGCGACAAGCCGCTGACCGTGTTGGCCGGGACCAAGGTTCCGCTGTCCGCCTACGGCCTGGACGCCGCCGACAACCCGGCGCGCGACGGCACGTCGTTGAAGATCTCGCCGCCGAAGACGGCGTCGGTCGACGGCAGCACCCTGACGTTCTCCCGCCCCGGCCACGCGATCCTGCACGCCACCGCCGGGCACGCGCACTCGACCATCCCGGTGACGGTCCTCCCCGGCCTCGGCGATCTGTTGGTTTCCCCGAGTCAGGTCGACCTCGACAGCGGCGCGACCCAGCTCATCACCGCCTCGGCCACCGCGCCGGACGGTAGCCCGGTCGATCTGCCCGCCTCGGCTGTGAAGTGGAGCGTCGACCAGCCGTCGCTGGGTTCGGTCGCCGCCGACGGCACGTTCACCGCCGCGGCCGACGGCTCCGGCATGGTCACCGTGACCGCGAGCGCCGGCGGCCGGACCGCCGCGGTCAGCATCGCGGTCGGCCGTTCGACGACCGGCGTCGATCCGCTCACCGACGCCTCGAAGTGGTCGATCACCGACGCGTACATGAACGTCTACCCGCGCAAGGTGCCCAGCCCCGGCGCGCACAGCACGTCCGACGGCTCGATGACCTTCGACCCGGCGACCAAGGCGCAGCCCGGTGACGCAGGGTCCTTCGACATCCACTACAACTACCCGGACGTCAGCAAGACCTTCGACCTGAGCGTCTACCTGAACGACCCGGACAGCGAGCAGATCCCGCTGTTGAACGGCACCCAGGCGCCGATCGGGATCGGGGTGTGGGTCAAGGGCAACCTCGATCTGGCCTCGCGTCCCGGGGCCGGGCTGGCGCCGGGCATCGTCACGCTCAACGTCGGCATCTGGCAGTCCACGGCCCAGCCGACCAGTTTCTACCCGACCGGCGTCACCTTCGACGGCTGGCAGTACGTGGTGGCGCAGCTGCCGCCGGGATTGCAGTACCCGCTGCGGATCAACTACCTGGGCCTGGTCGTCATCAAGCCCGGCCCGAACCTGAGCGGCGACGTCCACCTGGCCGATCTGCAGGCGGTGTACTCGCCGCGGCCGCCGGTCCCGCCGACCTACACGGCGATCCCGAAGAACCCGTCGTGGCTGTCGTTCACCGACGTCAACTCCTTCAAGCCCGGCGGCTCGACCATCGCGGCGTTCGACGACGCGCACACCACCGCGGCCAGCCCGACCAACACCGGCACCGTGGCGATGAAGGCGATGCCGGGGCTGCTGGCGAACCTGCCGGCCGCCGCGAAGCCGTCGATGGTGCAGGCGCTCGGCGACATGGCCGACGACGGCCAGCTGCCGGACCTGACGAATCTCAAGACCCTGTTCGACGGCCTCGGGGTGCCCTACCACGACGCGGTCGGCAACCACGAGATCACGCAGGGCGCGACGCCGGAGAACGGCAACTTCGCCAGCGTCTTCGGCGCCACGCACTACGCCTACGACCAGGGCGCGGCGCGGGTCATCGTCACCGACAGCGGCCACATCGGGATCACGGCATCGGATCCCTATCAGAACGTGGACACCGACGAGTCGCAGTATCTGTGGCTGGCGCAGCAGCTGACGCAGAACACGCAGAAGGTCGCGATCGTCACCACCCACGTCCCGGCCTACGACCCGCATCCCCGGGACGACAGCCAGTTCTCCGACCGGTTCGAGGCTCAGATGTACGAGCGGCTGGTGCAGAAGTACCAGCAGACGCACCCGGGTGTCCATGTACTGATGCTCTACGGCCACGCCCGCGGCTGGGCCGAGGACGTGCGGCTGCCGGACGGGACGGAGTCTCCGAACGGCATTCCGAACTTCGTGGTCGCCGACCTCGGGGCGACGCCGTACGCGCCGGTGAACCAGGGCGGCTTCTACAACTACGGGCTCTTCAACGTCCTGCCGGACGGCCGGGTGCAGTTCGCGGTGCAGCCGCTGCTGACCTCGGTCGCGGTCACCGCCCCGACGCCCGCGTTGGCGCGCGGTGCGAAGGAGCAGCTGGCCGCCGTGGGCACGTCGCTGACCGGGACCGACGCCCAGGCGTTGCAGGTGCCGATCGCCGATCCGGTGTCGCGGCACTGGGCGTCGTCCGACCCGCGGGTCGCCTCGGTCGACCCGAGCACCGGTGTGGTGACGGCGCACTGCCCGGGCAGCGTGACGGTGTCCGTGACGGCCGGCAGCGTGACCGGATCCGCTTCCATCACTGTGAAGTAGACGATTAGGCGAGGTGGATGATGACGATGGTTCCCAGCCGGAGAGGCTTCCTGGCGGCGTCGGCGGGTGTCACGGCGGCGTTGGCCGGCGGCGGGCTGCTGACCGGCGGTTCGCCGGCTGCGGCGGCCGCCCCGGCTGGGGACCTGAGTCGGCTGCCCGGCTCCAGCTCCGGCGTCGGCGCCGGCGACCCCGACCCCACGCATCCCAAGCGGCAGCTGCGGGGCGTGTGGATCGCCAGCGTGTCCAACATCGACTGGCCGTCGGCGCCGGGCTTGAGTGCGGCACAGCAGCAGACTGAGTTGGTCGCGTTGCTGGATGCGGCGGTGCGGATGCGGATGAACGCCGTGTATTTGCAGATCCGGCCCGCCGCGGACGCGCTCTATGACTCGCCCTACGAGCCGTGGTCGCAGTACCTGACCGGGACGCAGGGACAGGATCCCGGCTACGACCCGCTGGCCTTCGCCGTGGCCGAGGCACACAAGCGGAACCTGGAACTGCACGCGTGGATGAACCCCTATCGCGTGTCCACCCAACCGGATCCGAACCAGTTGGTACCCACGCACCCGGCGCGAGTTCATCCGGACTGGTGCGTGGAGTACGGCGGTGAGCTCTACTACAACCCCGGGGTCCCGGCGGTCCTGGATTTCGACGTACAGGTGATCACCGACGTCGCGAGCCGCTACGACATCGACGGCATCCACTTCGACGACTACTTCTATCCCTACCCGGTCGGCACGGCGGACTTCCCGGACGACGCGACGTACGCCACCTACGGCGCGGGCTTCCCCGACAAGGCGACCTGGCGCCGGGCCAACGTCGACAAGCTCGTCAGCACTCTGCAACGCGAGCTGCGCGCGGTGAAGCCGTGGATGAAGTGGGGGATCAGCCCCTTCGGCATCTGGCGCAACCAGGCCACCGACCCCCTGGGCTCGGCGACCAACGGCCTTCAGTCCTACGACGCCCTGTCCGCCGACACCCGCGGCTGGGTCCAGAAGGGCTGGCTGGACTACGTCGCCCCGCAGCTGTACTGGAACATCGGCTTCCCGCCGGCCGCCTACGACGTCCTGGTCGACTGGTGGTCCAAGACCGTGGACGGCACCGGCACCCAGCTCCTGATCGGCCAGACCATCTCCAAGATCGGCATCTCCAGCCCGCCAGCCTGGCTGGACCCGAACGAGATGCCGAACCACCTGATCCTCAACCGTAAGTACCCTGAGGTGGCCGGTGACATCTACTTCAACATCACCAAACTCCTCACCGACCCCCTCGGCTTCGAGACCCGCCTCATCACCGACCTCTACGAATACCCGGCCCTCGTCCCCGAAATGCCGCGCCACTGCGGCCCCGCCCCCGATCGCACGGCCCTGACCGAAGCCCGACCGAGCGCTGCCGGGACCCGACTCCAGTGGCTGAACCTCCGTCGCCGGCACGGCGTCGAGGCCGCGTACTACGCCGTCTACCGCTTCGACGGCCACCCGCCGCAGAGCGCGTGCGACTTCGCGGACGCCAAGAACCTGCTGGGCACGGTCCGCGCGGTATCAGGGCTGTTCAACGGCTGGACCGACGCGAGCGCGGTGGCGGGGAATCAGTACACGTATCACGTGACGGCCCTGGACCGGCTGCATCATGAGAGCGAGACGAGCAACCCGCAGGTGGTTGGGTAGCGCGATGCCGAGTTGGTGTCGCCGATTCGGGTTCTCCGGTCTAGTGCGGTGACTGGTTTGGTTTGGCGGGTTGGTGGTGTGGTCTGTGGTCGCCGGCCGGACGCGAGTGGGGTACGAAAGCCGGCGGTTGCGTGCGGGGTTTAAGGGCGTTGCGGAAGAACCGCCAGTTTTCGGTCGCCGGCTTTGTGGGGTCGGTGGCGGTCATGTGGCAGGGCGACCGAAAACTGGCCGTTCTTCACGCAACATGTGTGGCCGGCCCAGTCGTGGCCGGGTAGGCGTGAAGGCTGCGGTTGGGGATGCCTGCTTTAGCCGGTCCCTGCCCGCCGCTGTGACGGTTGAGGAACTGCGCTGGGGTGGGGCCAAGACCCGTGTCCGGTTGTCGGCGGCATGGCCGGGCGCGTGCCCGGGCGGTCCGTTCTTGCAAAGGTGAGCACACATGTTGTGAAGAAACCGGCGGGTTTCGGCCCCCTACACGGCTACCGCAGCCTGCGTCGGAAACAGTTGGCCGAAACCTGCCGATTTCTTCACAACGCCTTTAAACCCCGTACGTGACCGCCGGCTTTCGTACCCCACTCACGCCCAGCCGGTGACCAAAGCCCCGCACGTGACCGCCGGCTTTCGTACCCCACCCACCTCCAGCCGGTGACCACACCACCAACCCGGCGAACCAACCCGGTCACCGCACTAGCCTCGCCGAGTCCGTGCCGCGCCGGTCGCTCAGGTCGCCGGCGGGACGAAGATCGCGCCGCGGTAGTAGCGCAGTTCGGCGATGGAGTCGCGGATGTCGCCCAGTGCGCGGTGATTGCCGGTCCTTCGCGGGGTTCTGGCGTATGCCTTCGGATACCAGCGGCGGGCCAGCTCGCCGATCGAGGTGACATCCACGATGCGGTAGTGCAGGTACTGTTCGAGCTCGGGCATGTCCCGGGCCAGGAAGCGCCGGTCGAAGCCGACCGAGTTCCCGGCCAGCTGCGCCGTTCTGGCCTCCGGCACGTGCTCGCGCACGTAGGCCAGGACCCGCTCCTGCGCCTCGGCCATCGGGATCCCGTTCGGCAACTCCTCCAGCAGGCCCGAGGTGGTGTGCATCCTGCGCACCACCTCGTCCATCCCCGCCAACAGGCCCGGCAGCTGCTCGGCCGGCGGCGCGATCACCACCTCGACCCCGCTGCCGAGGACGTTCAGCTCGCTGTCCGTGACCAGGACGGCCACCTCGATCAAGGCCTCCTTGTCCAGGTCGAGCCCGGTCATCTCGCAGTCGATCCACACCAGCCTGTCGCTCATGGCCGCACCCTATTGCAGCGCGGCATCAGTGCCCCAGGGCATTTGGTGCGACAATGAGCACGTGATCGAGGTCTCGCCCGAGCAGTTCGAGGAACTGGTCGGCGAAGGGCTGGACTCCATCCCGGAGACGCTGGGACGGCAGATCCGGAACGTCGCGGTGGTCGTCGAGGCCGAGGCTCCGTATCCGGGGCTGCTGGGTCTGTATCAGGGCATTCCGTTGACCGGGCGCGGGGAGTGGTACTCCGGCGTGCTGCCGGACCGGATCACCATCTACCGCAACGAGATCCTGAAGATCTGCCACAGCTACGAGGACGTCGTGCGTGAGGTGCGGGCCACCGTCATCCACGAGGTGGGGCATCACTTCGGGATCGATGACGAGCGGCTGCACGAACTCGGTTGGTGAGGCGGTCGGCGGGAGCGCCCCACACTCCCGTTGACCACGTTGGGTCGTTGGTCGTCGCTCAGCCGCGCGCCGCGTACGTCCAGAACGCCTTCTGCAACGGCGTCGCCGCCGGATCCGGCATAGCGGTCGTGGACAGCAGGATCGAGACGGTGTTGGTAGCCGGGATGACGTGCGCCGTCATACCGGTGCCGCCGGTCCAGCCGTAGCGGCCGACGACGTTCCACGGTTCGGTCTCGGCGACGTCCACCGCGCCGCCCGAACCCCAGCCCTGGCCGTCCAGGAACCGGGTCGCGGCCGCGCGCTGCTCGGCGGTGAGGTGGTTGGAGAGGAT
Source organism: Catenulispora pinisilvae (assembly GCF_015356865.1). Taxonomy (GTDB): domain Bacteria; phylum Actinomycetota; class Actinomycetes; order Streptomycetales; family Catenulisporaceae; genus Catenulispora; species Catenulispora pinisilvae. Next base: position 16,905 of record NZ_JAAFZA010000030.1, on the reverse strand, counting down.
CATCTGGAGCGACTGCGGGGACAGCCGGTTCGACCCGCCGGGCAGCAGCGTGCGGGCGAAGGCGAGGTAGTCGTCGATCGTGCCGACCAGGCCGCCGGCTCCGGACGGGAACGCCGGCACGCTGCTCCACTGCCCGGTCGGCGGATCGGCCAGGGTCATGCCGTCGGGGCCGGGGCGGTAGTAGGCGGTGAAGCGGTCGAGCTGGTCGGGCCGGGCCGCGAAGCTGGTCTCGGTCATGCCCAGCGGGTCGAAGACGCGCTCGGCCATCAGGTCCGGGAGCGTCATCCTGGTGGCGCGCGCCATCAGCACGCCCAGGATGTCGCTGCACGTGTTGTACAGCCAGCGCTCGCCGGGCTGGTAGAGCAGCGGCACCCCGCTGAGGTCCTTCACCCACTCGTCCGGCGCCGGGATCAGCTGGGGTTGTAGGCCGTACTGCTGCCAGCCCCGCACGAACAGCGCGCCGACGGCCGGCCACGTGAAGTCGTCCGGGAAGCCCCAGCCGGCGCGGGACGTGAGTAGGTCCGCGACGGTGATCGGACGGTGAGCCGGGACCAGGTCGTCCAGCGGGCCGTCGGGGGTGCGCACGACCATCGGGCCGGCCAGCTCCGGCAGCCACCGGCTGATCGGGTCGTCCTGGCCGATGAGCCCTTCCTCGATCAGCTGCATGGCCAGCGCGGCGGTGACCGCCTTCGTCAGCGAGGCGATGCGGAACAGGGTGTCGCGGGCGATCGGCCGCGATCCGCCGGGCTCGGTCGGCTCGGTCGCGCCGGCTGTCGCCAGCTCGACGTCGTCGCCGCGCGCGACCAGGGCCACGACCCCGGGTGTCTCGCCGCGGTCGACCGCGGACTGGAGCAGGTGGTGCAGGTCGTTTGCCACGCGAGCCACGGTACGCGCCGCGCCGTCGCGCTGCCCGGCGAAGGAATCAAGCGTGCAAGATTGATTTTTTCTATCCGGGCTGCGAGGCTCGCTGGCAGGACGCAGCAGCGAACGCCCACCGGGAGGCGCCATGGCAGTGCTCGACGACCTGCTCGAAGACCTGGCGGCGGAGAGCGCAGTGCTCGACGCCCTGGTCACGCCGCTGGACCCGGACGCCTGGCGCGCCCCGACCCCGGCGCCGGGCTGGACCATCGGGCACCAGATCGCGCACCTGGCCTGGACCGACCGGGTCGCCGGGCTCGCCGCGCGGGACCCGGCCGAGTTCAACGCGATGCTGACCCGGGCCCTTCAGGACAGTGGCGCCGGGTTCGTCGATCAGGAGGCTGAGCGCGGTGCGCGGCTGGCGTCGGCCGAGCTGCTGGCGGCCTGGCGCGCCGATCGGCACGAGCTGGTGACCGCCCTCGCGGCGGTTCCACCCGGTCAGAAGCTGCCCTGGTTCGGCCCGCCGATGGGCGCCACGACCATGGTCACCGCGCGCCTCATGGAGACCTGGGCACATGGCCAGGACATCGCCGACGCCCTCGGCGTGAAGCGCGAGCCGACCGCGCGCCTGCGCAACGTCGCCCACCTCGGCGTCCGCACCCGAGACTTCGCCTACATTCAACGCGGCCTGCAACCACCGGCCGCCGAGTTCCGCATCGAGCTCACCGCGCCGGACGGCAGCTTGTGGACGTGGGGTCCGCAGGACGCCGCCGAGCGCGTGACCGGCCCGGCGCTCGACTTCTGCCTGCTCGTGGCCCAGCGTCGGCACCGAGACGACCTCGCGGTGCGCGCCGACGGCGCCGCCGCGGACGCGTGGCTGGACATCGCGCAGGTGTTCGCCGGCCCGAGTGGGTCCGGCCGGAGCAAGGGACAGTTCGCATGAGCGGGGTTTCGGACAGGGTTTCGGACTGGGTTTCGCAGAACCAGGACAACCAGGACATCCTCCGGATCGGCAACGCCTCCGGTTTCTACGGCGACCGATTCAGCGCGGTCCGCGAGCTGCTGGAAGGCGGTGAGCTGGACGTCCTCACCGGGGACTACCTCGCCGAGCTGACCATGCTGATCCTCGGCCGCGACCGGATGAAGAACCCTGACGCCGGGTACGCCAAGACCTTCCTGCGGCAGATGGAGGACGCGCTCGGGCTGGCCCTGGAACGCGGTGTCAAGATCGTGACGAACGCCGGCGGGCTGAATCCGGCGGGGTTGGCCGACAGGCTGCGGGAGGTGGCCGCGAAGCTGGGCCTGGCGGCGAAGGTCGCCCACGTCGAGGGCGACAACCTGCTGGCCCGCTCATCAGAGCTCGGATTCGCCGGGGCGCTGACGGCCAACGCCTACCTCGGCGGCTTCGGCATCGCGCGCTGCCTGCAAGCCGGCGCGGACGTCGTGGTCACCGGCCGCGTCACCGACGCCTCGCTGGTCCTCGGCCCGGCCGTGGCGCACTTCGGCTGGCAGCACACCGATCACGACCGGCTGGCCGGGGCCGTGGCGGCCGGTCACGTCATCGAATGCGGCGCGCAGGCCACCGGCGGCAACTACGCCTTCTTCACCGAGATCGCCGACCTGCGCCGCCCCGGCTTCCCGATCGCCGAGGTGCGCGCCGACGGGTCCAGCGTCATCACCAAGCACCCGGGGACCGGCGGCGCCGTCAGCGTGGGGACGGTCACCGCGCAGCTGTTGTACGAGATCACCGGCCACCGGTATGCGAACCCTGATGTCACCACGCGGCTGGACACCGTGACGCTGACGCAGGAGGGTCCGGACCGGGTCCGGATCACCGGGGTCGTCGGCGAAGCACCGCCGCCTCAGCTCAAGGTGGCGTTGAACCGGCTCGGCGGGTTCCGTAACCAGGTCGATTTCGTTCTGACCGGCCTGGCGATCGAAGCCAAGGCGGACCTGGCGAAACAGCAGCTGCTCGCCGGGCTGACGAGCGCGCCGGAGTCGGTCCAGTGGACCCTGGTGCGTACCGACCGGCCCGACGCCGACACCGAGGAGACCGCCAGCGCCTTGCTGCGCTGCGTCGTCCGGGATCAGAACGCGGATACGATCGGGCGCGCCTTCAGCGGTGCGGCGGTGGAACTCGCGCTGTCCGGCTACCCCGGCTTCAACCTGACGACACCTCCCGGCGCGGCTTCGCCCTACGGCGTCTACACCGCCGCTTACGTCGACGCGGCCGAAGTGCCGCACGTCGCGGTGCTGCCCGACGGCGAGCGTGTCGATATCGCGCACCCGGCCCTCACGCTAGAGCTAAAGCCAGCGCCGAATCCTGTTCTCCCACAAGCACTTCCCACTGAGCAGACCCATCTCGCCCCGCTCGGCCTGGTCTTCGGGGCGCGCAGCGGCGACAAGGGCGGCGACGCGAACGTCGGGGTCTGGGCCCGCGGTGATGAGGCCTGGCGCTGGCTAGCCCACGAACTGACTGTCGAACGCTTTAAGGCTCTGCTTCCCGAGACAGCCGAGCTGGCGGTCACCCGCCACGTCTTCCCGAACCTGCGTGCCGTGAACTTCGTCGTCGAGGGCATCCTCGGCGCCGGGGTGGCGGCCCAGGCCCGGTTCGATCCGCAGGCCAAGGGCCTCGGCGAATGGCTGCGGTCCCGTGCCGCCGAGCTTCCCGTTTCCGTGCTGAAGGGAGCTGAGCGGTGAATCGCCTGTCCAGCCCCGCTTGGTCGACCGAGGAACGCAGAGCCCTGCGGGACACCGTCCGCAGGTTCACCGAGCAGGAGGTGCTGCCGAATCTCGACGCGTGGGAGCGGGCCGGCGAACTGCCGCGTGAGCTGTCCGAGAAGGCCGGTGCGCTGGGCCTGCTCGGCGTCGCCCATCCGGTCGGAGCCGGTGGCGGGGGCGGCGATCTGATCGACGCCATCACGGTCAACGAGGAGATGCACTACGCCGGCGGCTCCGGCGGCTTGTTCGCATCCTTGTTCACCTGCGGCATAGCCACGCCGCACCTGGTGGCCGCCGACGATCCCGCGCAGATCGAACGCTGGGTCAAGCCGACGCTGGCCGGGGCGAAGATCGGGGCGCTCGCCGTCACCGAGCCCGGCGGCGGCAGCGATGTGGCGCGTATCCAGACCACGGCGCGGCGCGACGGTGACCACTACGTGGTGAACGGGGCCAAGACCTTCATCACCTCCGGCGTGCGCGCCGACTTCGTGGTGACGACGGTGCGCACCGGCGGTCCGGGCGCCGACGGGATCTCATTGTTGGTGATCGAGAAGGGCACGCCGGGCTTCACCGTCAGTCGACGGCTGGAGAAGCTGGGATGGCTGTGCTCTGATACCGCCGAGCTGGCGTTCCAGGACGCCCGGGTGCCGGTCGAGAACCTGGTCGGTGCCGAGAACAGCGGCTTCTACCAGCTGGCCGAGCACTTCCTGGCCGAGCGGGTGGCGTTGGCGGCGCAGGCGTACTCGCACGCTCAGCGTTGCCTGGACCTGGCGGTGGAGTGGACCCGGAACCGGGAGACGTTCGGCAAGCCTCTCATCGACCGGCAGCTGGTCCAGAACACGCTGACGGAGATGGCGCGGAAGATCGACGTGTCGCGTACCTACACCCATGCGCTGATCGACCGGTCGGTCGCGGGGGAGGAGGACCTGATCGCCGAGGTCTGCTTTGCCAAGAACACGGCGGTCGAGACCGCCGAATGGGCTGCCACGCAAGCACTTCAGCTGTTCGGCGGCCTGGGGTACATGCGGGAATCAGAGGTCGAACGGCACTACCGCGACGTCCGGATCCTGGGCATCGGCGGCGGTGCGACCGAGGTGATGACCGGCTTGGCGGCCCGCGTGCTGGGCTTCCGGTCATGAGCGTGTTGCCGGTGGTCGTTGAGGAAGGTGGAGCGGCGTGAGTGAGCAGCAGACCCTGGTGCGGTATGAGGCGCGGGCCGGTGTCGCGACCCTGACCCTCGACTCGCCGCACAATCGCAATGCCCTGTCATCGCGGCTGGTCGGGCAGCTGCACGCCGGGTTGCGCGAGGCGGCGGCGGATCCCGGCGTGCGGGTGGTGGTGCTCGGGCACACCGGCAACACCTTCTGCGCCGGTGCCGACTTGTCCGAGGCGACCGAGGAGCCGGTGGATCCCGAAGGGCCGGTGGCGGGTCGGGCGCGTGCGTTGGCCGGGCTGCTGCGCACGCTCGTCGAGCTGCCGAAGCCGGTGGTGGCGGCGGTGGACGGGCACGTGCGCGCCGGCGGCATGGGCCTGGTCGCGGCCTGCGATCTGGCCGTGGCCGGACCGGCGGCGACGTTCGCGCTGACCGAGGCGCGCCTGGGCGTCGCGCCGTCGATCATCTCGCTGACGGTGCTGCCGCGACTGAACTCCAGGGCCGCCGCGCGCTACTTCTTGACCGGCGAGAAGTTCGACGCCGCGCAGGCCGAGGTCATCGGCCTGATCACGTCGGCGGCACCGGACGTGCGGGCTGCTGTCGGCGAGCTGGTCGCGGCGCTGCGCCTCGGCTCGCCGCAGGGCCTGGCCGAGTCGAAGAAGCTGGTGACGGCGCCGGTCCTGGCTGCCTTCGACGCCCGCGCCGACGAGCTGGCCACGGCCTCGGCCCGGCTGTTCGCCTCGGAGGAGGCGCGGGAGGGGATGACGGCGTTCTTGCAGAAGCGGCCCCCGAGCTGGGCAGAATGACGCCCCGGTAGCGCCCTGACAACTCCCTGACAACGCCCCAGCTTCAGCCACCCGCCAGACCGGACGACAGGCGACCACCCCCGATGCGCGAACCACAGCAGGACCGAAGCCGGGCCACCCGCCGCCGCCTGCTCGGGGCGTGCGTGGACTGCCTGGCCGACGTGGGCTGGAGCGCGACGACCGTGGCGGTGGTCGCCGAACGCGCCGGCGTCTCGCGCGGGGCCGCCCAGCACCACTTCCCGACCCGCGAGGACCTGATCACCGCCGCGCTTGAGCACATGTTCGACGAGCGCATCGAGTCGGCGCGCGCCGAGCTGGCGGCTCCGGACGTCACCGTCACGACCGAAGCGGTGGTGGCGCGGCTGGTGGAGCACTTCACCGGCACCCTGTTCAAGGCGGCGTTGCAAGTCTGGACGGCCGCGGCGGCCGATGAGGCGCTGCGCGAGCGGGTGGTGCCGCTGGAGCAGAAGTTCGGGCGCGTGGCGCATCGGATGGCGATCGAGGCGCTGGGCGTCAGCGACGAGGACGAGAGCGGGCACCGCCTGGTGCAGGCGACACTCGACTTGGCACGCGGGCTCGGCCTCGCGGACGTGTTGACGGACGACTCGGCACGGCGCGCGGAGGTGGTGCGGGCCTGGGCCGCGCATCTGGACGCGGTGCTGCGGGAGCGTGCTGCGCAGCCGGGGTGATGTGCCGCCGGGATGACGTGCCGCCGGGATGACGTGCCGCGCGGTTGGATGAATGAATTCAGGCATCGATCATGATTCCCGACCTTCTCAGGCTTCATCGCCGCCGGTCATCATCGCGACCCAACTGTGTGGGGCGCCGGCGCCGAGCATGAGGTCGTAGACGTCTTCCTCTCCGGCTGCCGCAGCGGCGCGCGGGAACATGGCCTGCTCGTACTCCGCCAGGGCGGCCTCGGCGCTGCCGGGGTGGGCGGCGATGGCCTGCCCGAGCTCGGCGCCGTCCAGCATGGCGAGGTTCGCGCCTTCGCCGTTCGGCGCGGCGAGGTGGGCGGCGTCGCCGAGCAGCGTCACGCCGGGGGTGCGTGCCCAGCGATGCCCGGGCGGCAGGGTGTGGAGGGGGCGCACGACTGGTGCGGTGTCGGCGGCGGTGAAAAGCGCGGTGAGTTCCGGTGCCCAGCCTTCGAACTCGGCGGCGAGGCGTGCGGAGATAGCGGATGTAGCGGCAGATGATGCAGCAACATCGGTCAGCCAGTCCTGGGGCGCTTTGAGCTGAACATAGGCATGCACAGTGCCTCCGCCTTCCCGATGCGCGAGGAACCCCTTGCCCGGCGCGAGGGCGAACAACGATCCGGCGCCTACCGCCTGTGCTGTCGCGGAATGTCGCGTCTCCGCGTCGAACAGGAAGTACTCGATGGACGTGTAGCCGACGTACTGCGGTTTGGCGTCGGATAGCAGGGGCCGTATACGCGACCACGCGCCGTCGGCTCCGATCAGCAGGTCGGCGCGGACTGTAGTGCCGTCAGTGAAGCGCAGCTCGTGACGGCCATCGCCCAGAGGCCGTGCGCCGCTGATTTTGCGTCCCCACCGCACGACGCCGTCCGGAAGCGAATCCAACAGCAGCTGCCTCAGCTCGCCACGCGGGACTTCGGGACGCACGCCTGTCCCGTCATCGGGCAAGTCGAGCAGAACCGTTCCGGCCTGATCCACAACCCGGTAGGCCTCGCGCCCCGGCAGGACCAGCTTGCGGAACTCCTCGATCAGCCCGGCCGCTTCGAGCGCGGGCTGGCCGTTCCAGGGGTGGATGTCGAGCAGCCCGCCCTGAGTACGTGCGGCGGCCGACGCTTCCGCTTCGTAGACGGTGACCGGAATGCCGTTCAGGTGCAGGACGCGGGCCAGGACCAGGCCGCCGAGGCCGGCTCCCACGATGGTGACGGGGCTGTTCATCGATTCCTCCCAAAGCTTTGGATCGTCGCTCCAATCACGCTAGCACAGGTTTGGAGTGCCGCTCCAAACCTGGCAGAATGACGGCCATGGCAGCCATGGCGAGCAAGTCACAGCGGGCACCCCGGCGCACCGAGGCCCTGTCCAGGGACGTGATCGTGCAGGCCGCCGTCGCGATCCTCGACGCCGAGGGCGAGGAGGCGCTGACTCTCCGGGCGCTCACGGTGCGGCTGGCCACCGGCTACGGCGCGATCTACCACCACGTCGCCGACCGCGATGACCTACTAGGAGCGGCGACCGACCACGTAATCGGCCGCGTCGTGGCGGACACCGGCGGCGTCGGGAAGCCGCGCGAGGCGTTGCGGTCCGTCGCAGCAGGTCTGTTCGACGCGATCGACGCACACCCGTGGGTCGGCGCACAGCTCACCCGGGAGCCGTGGCGTCCGGCGCTGCTGGACGTCTACGAGAGCGTGAGTGCGAACCTGCACGCGCTCGACGTCCCGGAACGAGCCGTCCCCGACTCGGCGGGGGCGCTGGTGAACTACATCCTCGGCGTCGCCGGCCAGAACGCGGCCAACGCCCGGGCGCTCGCGGCCAGCAAGATGGACCGGGAGACGTTCCTGGCCAATGTCGCCGCTCGATGGGCGCAGCTGGACCCGCTCAGGTACCCGGCTATGCACAAAGCTGGACAACATCTGCGGGAGCACGACGATCGCGAGCAGTTCCTCGCCGGGATTGATCTCATCCTGGCCGGAATCGCGGCGGTCAACCGCGGATAGCTCTCCGGACCTGGAGCGTGCCCGGCCGCACCGTTGCCTTGTATCAACCGCACCTTGGGCAGCCCGCTGAGCCCCTGTCAGGGGCGCCTATTCTCGGTGCCGAGCCGGAACCGCTCCAGTTCGGCGGCGAGCGCGTCGGGCTGTTCCAGGGGCATCATGTGGGTGCCCGGGTCGATCAGGCGGTATTCGGCGTCGAGGATGCCGTCGGCGGTTTGCCGCATGTGCAGCGGGGTAGCCGCGAACCCCACCCGCGCAAGCTCTACCCCGCCAGCACCTTCGCCCCACAAGACCCCCGCACCACCAACCGCGTCGCCACGTGCAGCGGCGCGTGCGCCGAGGCGACCTCGCCGTCCAGTGCGTCCACCAGTGCCTCGACGGCGCCGGCGCCGAGCGCCACGCGGTCCTGCGCGACCGTTGTCAGTGTCGGGCGTACCAGTGCCGCCGCCTCGATGTCGTCGAAGCCGACCACCGCGATGTCCTGCGGGGCGCGCAGGCCGGCGTCGGCCAGGGCGTGCAGGGCGCCGATGGCCATTTCGTCGCCGGCGGCGAAGATGGCGGTGGGCGGGTTGGGCAGGCTGATCAGTTGGCGGGCTGCTTCGTAGCCGCTGGTGAGGAAGAAGTCGCCGGCGACGATGTGCCGCGGGTCCGGGGTGAGGCCCAGGCGGGCCATTTCGGCGTGGTAGCCGGCCAGGCGTTCGGTGGCCGGCATCAGGCTCAGTGGACCGGTGATGGTGGCTATCGCGGTGTGGCCCAGGGAGTGCAGGTGGCGGACGGCGGTCGCGGCGCCGGCCGGGTTGTCGGAGGTGACGTACGTCGTGCGGTTGCGGTAGAGCGGCAAGTCGATGGCGACGCACGGGGTGCCCGAGTCGACCATGGCGGTGATCGCCGGGTGGGTCGCCTCCACGCCCATCATGATGACGCCGGCCAGGCTGTGCTGCTGGGCGGCCCGCAGGTAGAGGCCGACGTCCTCGGGGCTGGCCGCGTCCGCTGTGGACAGGACCATCAGGTGGTAGCCGGACTCGGCCAGCGTCTGCTTGATCCCGACGAACAGGTCCAGCAGGAAGGGGTGCCGCCGGTCCTGGTTGGTGTAGCCGGTGTCCCAGATCAGCCCGATCATGTCCGACCGGCGCCGCACCAGGGTCCGGGCCGGCTGGTTCGGGGAGTAGCCCAGCCGCTCGGCCATCTCCAGGATCCGCCGCCGGGTCTCCGGGCTCACCTCGGCACGGTCGTTGAGCGCGCGCGAGACGGTCGCGGGGGAGACGCCGCTGAGGCGGGCCAGCTCGCGGATGTCCACCATGAAGTGACCATAGCGGAAGACAGTCCGCTGCGATAGATCATCAGATGGTCGGACGGAAACGTATCCGTGCTGAACAGGGCCGAGAGTGGCGAGCGAAGGTGCCCGCCCGCACCTCCGCCCGCCGGGTCTGTGTGAGCCCCTTACGATCCCGCGGTCGCCAACTGCAACGTCGTCGCCATCGTCGGGCTGGTGAAGGTGTTGTACGCGGCCCCCGACGAGGGGTGGTACGAGCCCCACTTCAGGTAGTCACTGCTGCCGTCGTAGGTGGTCCCGGTGAACGTCCCCGACCCGGTGCTGAACGTCTGCTTCTTGCCGTCGTACCAGAGGTCGATGGTCCCGTCGGTGCGCCCCAGGTGGATCTTCAGCGCGTAGGAGTGCCACTGGTTGTTCGCGATCGGCGCGGTCCAGATCGGGTGCGCCACATGCTTGGTGTCCCACTCCTGCAACCGCACCCGGCCGTCGGTCGCGTCGATCTCGATCGGGTGGTTCGCGGTGCCGGTGCTGGGGTCGCACTTGAGCTGGAAGATGTAGCGGTCGTTGCTGTCGTCGATGGCCACCTTCGACGACCAGCCGACGTAGAAGGTCTGCCCGTCGGTCAGCACCGGGCCCAGCGCCTCGCAGCGCTCCTGGCCGGCCGCCTGGTAGGCCTGCCAGACCTTGCCCTTCCCGCTGGTGACGACGGAGAAGTTCCCGGTCGCGCACTGCACCGAGGCGAACGACGTGGGCCCGACCGTGGTGTTCGGCTTCCAGAGCACCTTCCCAGTGGAGGACGCGCCAGAGGAGGACGTACCAGAGGAGGACGAGCCGGCGGCAGACGCTCCCGAGGCGGACGTGCCGGTGGCCGAAGCCTGCTCGGCCACGGCGATCGCCCCGCCGGTCAATACCAACGCGGCGGCGGCCGCGCCCCAGTAGGCGAGTCGTCTGCGGTGAAAGGCGGTGGTCATAGTCATGAAGGCTAAACGGGACCCGGCCCCGAGTGTGAGGAATCCTCAACATCCCGTTGAAACGGAAGCAGGTCCGCGAGCTCCGGGACCGCGAGCACGAAGGCATCGAAATCCCCGGCCCTGACGAGCTTGACCAGGAACGCCTTCGACTCGCGCAGCTCGCGCTGGGACAGCTTGAACGACTCCAGGATCAGCTCCAGGCCTTCCTCACGGTCCTTGTCGGTCAATGCGCGGTTCCGGACTAGCGCGCGCAGGTCCTCGTTGTTGCGCGCGATCACATCCGCCGCGCCCGGCCAGGTGTCCGACAGCACCGCCCACAGCCCGATGTCGCGTGGCGTGACGCTCGAGCCGAGCACGCCGCGGCTCAGGCTCAGCGCGTACAGCAGTCGGGCGTGGTTGTAGAGCCGCTTGGCGCGCCGGGGCGGCAGCCGGAGCCAGGGCTTGATGCCGTCGTCCAGCTTGACAAGGCGCTCGGCGGAGTTCAGGAAGTAGAAACGGGTCGCCCGGCGGATCTCGACGGAGAACAGGTCGCCGTGGTGACTGGGCGCTGCCTGCCCCAGCCAGGTGAGGTCGACGCCGGCCAGCATCTCGGCGTCGGCGGGATTGACCCGCCAGGAGTTCCGGGACCACGCGGCGTTCGAGCACAGCGCCTCCGTCATCTCCGCCAGGGTGCCGGGCGTCAGGTTCGCCGCGCCGTCGTGTCTGCGCGCCGTGGCCGCCAAAGCTTCGGACGCCGCGCGCGCAATGCGCCGCCGCACTCCGCGCCGGATGCGGCGCACCGTGGCGGGGTGGTCGCCCGGCGGGTGCGCGATCATCTCCCACAACCGGTCCGAAGACATCTCCGGCAGCCGCAGCCGCAGCGAGAACATCTTGTCCAGCAACGCGTCTGCCTCGTCGCGGTTGTCCGGATCGTCGTCGGCCAGCCGCAGCCGCTCGGCCACCGCCGCCCGCAGCTCCCCGGCGTCGGCGGCCACGAAGCAGATCACCCCCGGTGCCTCGATCAGGTGGCTGATGGTGTCGCAGATCTGTAGCGCCTTCGTGCGGTTGCAGCGGTCCAGGTTGTCCACGACCAGCACCAGGCGCCGGCGGCCGCGCAGGGCCTGGCCCAGCAGGTCGCGGATCTGCCGGGCCACCGTGTCGACGTCGCCGGTGCCCGCGACTTCCGCCGGCGCCTTCACCCACCTCTCCGCGTCGCGCAGCCCGGGGAGCTGAAGCAACTGCCGGAAGTAGGCCGCGAACAGGAATCCGATGGTGCCGGACGCCAGGTGGGCGCCGGCGTTGCCGGCGGTCGAGGCCTGGCCGGCATGGCTGTGGAAGACGGACAGGACCAGGTGGGCCGCGGACTGCCAGCGAGCCATGATCAGCGCCACCAGCGCTGCCGGACCGTAGATGGCCGCCGCGCGCGCCGCTCGGCGCTGCAACGGCAGCAGACGGGCCGGCAACGGGCTCAGGAACCGGACCGCCAGTCGCCGGTGGCGGCCGGCTTCGCGCATGACCGACGCGGCGACTGCGGCGCCGAGGTCGGCGGCGTCCTCGTTGGCCCAGGCGTCGAAGGTGACGAAGACATGCTGCTGCGGCCAGGGCCCGGGGTGCCTGGCGACCTCGGCCTGGATCATGTGGGTCAGAGTGGTCTTGCCCGAGCCCCACGGACCGTCGATGAGTACCGACAGCGGGGTGGGCGTCTGCCGGGCGACGGCCATGTCGGCCAGGACCTCGGCGTAGGGGTGCATCGACAGCGGATCGGCGGCGCCCTCGGCGAACGCCTCGACCGCCACCGCCTGTTCCGGCACGGGCCAGGGCACCGCGCTCCCGGAGTCTTCCCCGACCATGCTGCTCATCCCCCGATGCCGACGATTCAGTTTGACCGACAGCATACTGATGCGGCGCCGCCGGACCCGGAAGGGCCGACGGCGCCGCGATCCCAGCTGTGTCAGGGTTGAACAGCCATCGCGAAGATGTGAATCGCCGCGTCGTTCGGCACGGTCACGGTCTTCACCGTCTTCGAGGCGTCGATCTGGATCGAGTTGTAGAACACGTCGTAGTCGGTCCCGAAGTTCGCCGGTCCGCTCGGCGTGTTCCGATGGTCGGTGACCAGCGCCGTGGTGGCGCCGTGATCGGTCGGCGAGTCGCAGCACCAGTTCGGGAATCCGAGGCTGGCGCTGGTCGACGTGCCGTCTGTGTAGGTCACGGTGACCGTGTCGGTGTCGAAGCCGGCCTCCGAGCCGAGGAAGCCGAGCTTGGAACCCTGCCCGCTGAGGTCCACCATGACCCCGCTGCCCGCCACGTTGTCGTTCGTCCCGGCCGCCGCGGACGGCCAGGTGAACGTCGCGCCCTGGGCCTTGATCGTGGCCCCCGGCGTGGCTCCCGCCGCGGCGAGCGCCTGGGCGGAGTAGCTGTCGCCGTTCCCGTCGAAGTTGCCCGGCGCCGGGTTGCTCTCGTCGCTGATCGCGATGTTGTTGAACGCGCCGGCCAGCGTCGGGAACGGGGTGTTGGTGACGTTGGACAGGTCCGCCCGGTCGGTCGCCGGCGACCCGCGGTCGCGGTAGCCGACGGACGCGGTCAGCGTCGTCGTCACCTTGCCCGGCGGGGGTGCGCTCGCGGTGACGGTGAACGTGGCGGTCGCGGACGTGCCCGGCTTGACGTTCTTCAACCGCGCCGAGTTCGGCGTGGCGGTCCAGCCGGTCGGCAGCTTCAGCGTGACCGAGGGCTGCTGGGCGTCGAAGTAGCCGTAGTCACCGAGCGAGACGGTCACCGGAGTCGGGACGCCGGCGACGAGCGGCGAGGAGCTGATCGTGGCCGCTGTGTGGATCGGCAGGTGCTTGTCGGCTCCGCGGTGGACGCGGTAGATGACGGTCGCGTGCGGCGCCAGGGCCGCGGATATCGTGCCGTCACTGGCGCTCACGGCCTTGCTCACCAAGTCGGTCAGCCGGAACGGCGCGTCGTGGGCCGGCAGTCCGATGGTCGCGGCGTTGGTCGTGACGGTCTGCGCGGTGTCGCCCTTGTTGAACAACACGACCGACACGTCGCCGTTCGCCAGCGGCTTGGCCAGGACGTCGTAGCCGGTGCCGGACTGCACGATCGTGCCCTGCGCGCCGAGCTTGTCCTGGTCCACGGCCACGACGTCGGGGTTCGACACGATCCCGAGTTCGGTCGGTGTCAGCTTCGACAGGTCGGTGGACAACAGGATCGGCGAGGCCATCTCCGACCAGAGCGTCATCTGGGTCTGCTCCTCGGTCGGCGTCAGGCCGCCGTTGCCGACTTCCAGCATGTCCGCGTCGTTCCAGTGCCCGGGGCCGGCCCACTGCGCCAGGCCCGGCGTGTTGTCCTCGCTGTAGTTCTCCAGCACGCTCGGCCAGGCGTCGTAGATGTCCGAGCCGAAGCGCCACAGGTTGCCGTGCTGGTAGAGCCACGTCAGCTCGTTGGTGAAGTCCGGGCCGGAGCAGCAGACGTAGGCCGGGGCCGACTCGGAGAACTGCATCGGGCGGTGCGTGTTCAGCAGCGCCTGGCTGGCCTCGGTGTAGACGATCTGCGCGACCTGGCTCTCGGTCTTACCCGGGAACTGATCCATCGGCTCGTAGCAGTAGTCGAGCTTGAGGTAGTCCACGCCCCAGGAGGCGTAGAGGTCCGCGTCCTGCTGGAAGTGGCCGTAGCTGCCGGCCGCGCCCTGGCAGGTGTTGTAGCCGGCGTCCTCGTAGATGCCGAACTTGAGGCCCTTGCTGTGGATGTAGTCGCCGAGCCACTTCAGGCCGTGCGGAAAGCGGGTGGCGTCGACCTGCAGGTTGCCGTTGGCGTCGCGGGTCTTCTGCATCCAGCAGTCGTCGATGTTGACGTAGTCGTAGCCGAGCTTGTTCAGGCCCAGGGACACGATCTCGTCGGCGGTCTTGGTGAACAGCGCCTCGTTCATCTGGCTGTTGCACTCGAAGCCGGCCCAGTCGTTGAAGCCCATCGGCGGGGTCAGCGACAGGCCGTTGTAGGAGGGGTGGGTGTTGATCGCCGGGGTGGCGGCGGTGCTGGTGGCGGCAGTGCCGGTAATGGCAGTGCCGGTGGTGGCCGGCTCCGGGGTTCCGGCGTTCGCCGAGACCGCGGGTGCGGCGGCGCTGAGCACGCCGAACACCATCACGGCCGCGGCGACGGCGCCGAACAGCCGCCGGTGGGGGACGGTAAGGGACATCTCACCTCCGAGAGAGAGGACTGATCTCGCGGAGTCACCGTAAGAAGCGCGAGCGCCGTGCGCAAGTGTTTGGGAAGGGTCAGTTTCAATCAGTTCCGCGCAGATTTCCGCGCACAGTTCGTGCAGGAGCCACCGCGACGATGTAAGGGTTCGACGATTCACCGCGGGTCGGCGAGACTGGTCGGATGGCGCGATGGGCTCGGCTCTGGCGGCGGATGACCAAGGCGTTCGACGTCGACGCGGTGGCGGTGACCGCGGTCGACGACATGGCGGCGGACCCGGACGGCTGGGAAGCCGGGTACATCGACACCGCGGGGACCAAGTACCGCACCGTGGCGCGCCGGCTGCCGCTGTTGATCGTGACGTCGATCCGGTTGGCGGCCGAGGCGTCCAAGGCCCGCACCGTGGCCCTGCTGGTGGTGCAGACCGCGTCCGCGGTGGCCGGGGCCTTCAGCCTCTACGCCACCACCGACGTCCTCGCGCCGCTGTTCGGGGCCGGGGCCACACCGGACCGGATCCGGGCGGCGCTGCCGTCGATGGTCCTGGTACTGGTCCTGACCGCCTCGCGGTCGCTGTGCGACTCGATGGCCAAGGCGTTCGCGCAGCAGTTGGGGCCGATGATGGACGCCCGGGCGACGATCCGGTTGCAGGAGCTGTGCACGCGCGCCGAGTTGGTCGCGTTCGACAAGGCGGACTGGGTGGACGCCTCGCAGCGGGCCGAGCGCGGGTCCATCTCGGCGCGCACCATGGTGATGGTCACCCAGCAGGTGTTGCAGAGCCTTGCGACGCTGGCCGGCGTGGCCGGCGTGCTCGCGGTCCTGCATCCGGTGCTGGTGCCGCTGCTGTTGTTGTCGGTGGTGCCGCGGTGGTGGGCGGCGGTGCGGGTGGCGCGCCTGGACTACAAGGTCTTCGTGCGGTGGGTGGAGGGCCGGCGTCGGCAGAACCTGCTGATCCAGATGTCCACGACGACGGGTTCGGCCGCGGCCGTGCGAGCGCTGTCGTTGTCCGGGTATCTGGTCGAGCGGTATCGCAAGCTCACCAACGCCTACCTGACCGAGCGGCTGCGACTGGTCCGCGCCGAGACCATGAGCATGGTG
This sequence comes from Catenulispora pinisilvae, assembly GCF_015356865.1. Lineage (GTDB taxonomy): Bacteria > Actinomycetota > Actinomycetes > Streptomycetales > Catenulisporaceae > Catenulispora > Catenulispora pinisilvae. Next base: position 1,172 of record NZ_JAAFZA010000030.1, on the reverse strand, counting down.
GCGGGGAACGCCATCGCAGGGTTCTTCACCGGGGTCGTCTACGCGGTGCTGGCGCTGCTGCTGTGGCGGCAGGCGATCCCGCTGGCGGTCGGCGGGACGGCGTACCTGGCGGTGAGCCGGGTGCAGCAGGCGCTGCTCAGCCTGGCGATGGATATCAACGATCTGTATGCCGAGGGCCTGTATCTGGAGGACTACCGCTCGTTCTGCGCCGACGCCGCCGGGCACCTGCCGCCGATCGGCCGCGAGACGGCGCCGGCGGATTTCGCGGAGATCGTCGCCGAGGACGTGGGATTCACGTATCAGGGGGCCGCGAAACCGGCGGTCGCGGGCGTCTCGCTGCGGGTGCGGCGCGGGCAGGTGGTCGCGTTCGTGGGGGAGAACGGCGCCGCGAAGACAACGATGGCGAAATTGCTGGCGCGGCTGTATCTGCCCGATACCGGACGGATCAGCTGGGACGGCGTCGACAGCGCGGAGATGGACGTCGAGACGCTGCGCTCCCGGATCGCGTTCATCGACCAGGACCACACCCGCTTCCCGTTCACCGCCGGGGAGAACATCCGGATCGGCGAGTGGACGGCCCCGCCCGAACCGGAGCGCGTCGAGCAGGCGGCCCAGCGCGCCGGCGCCCACAGCTTCATCAGCGCCCTGCCGCGCGGCTACGACACGCTGCTGGAACGCAGCCTCACCGGCGGCCTGTCGGTGTCCGGCGGCCAGTGGCAGCGCCTGGCGCTGGCGCGCGGCTTCTTCCGGCGCGCGTCCCTGGTGATCGCCGACGAGCCGACGTCGAGCCTGGACGCCGCGGCCGAGGCGGCGTTCTACCGGCAGCTGCGCGAGTACGGCGGCACGATAGTGATGATCACGCACCGCCTCGGCAACGTGGCGGAGTGCGCGGACTACATCTACGTGTTCGCCGACGGGGTGGTCGCCGAGGAGGGCACGCACGCGGAGTTGGTCGCCGGCGATGGGTGGTACGCGCAGGCTTATCGCTTGCAGCGGCAGAGCTTTGAGAACGGGGACCGGCCCGGCGCCGCTCACACAGGATCGTCGAGCACGAGTGCGGACGGCAGCGCGCAAGCCTCGGTCCCGGCCGGCGGCTGAGCGGTCTCGGGCGGGGCGCGGATGGGGCGCGCGGGCGGGGCGCGGACGGGATCGCCCAGCGCTCAGTTCAGACC
>NZ_JAAFZA010000003.1 GCF_015356865.1 Catenulispora pinisilvae | reverse complement strand
CACCGGTGCTGTACCCCTTGGGGCTGACGACGCGACCGTGGGGAACGGACCGCACCACCTCAGGAACCGCCGCCGCTGAGACTGGCTCGACCACCCTATGGAACCGCGCCAGTTCCCCGAGGGAGCCGAGAGCCCCCGCCGGAGGCGCCAGGCTCTTCATCACAGTTTTTGACCTTGATCTGGCTCTTGACCTTGCTGTTGATCTGGCTCTTGCTCTTGCCTGTGCTCGTGTTCTGGCTTGCCGGTGTTGAAGAGGCCTGAGGTGGGGCGGGGTTGTGAACGCGGAAACCGGCAGCCGACAAACACACCCACCGCCCCGAACCCCGAACCGGCACAACCATAACCGAAGGCCGTAAAAAGCCTTGAAACCCACAACCAAACCGCAACCCGGCTCGAGAAACCCCCGATCCGAATACGCTCCGCCCAACAGCTCTGCTCCAACAGCTCCGCCCAAAAACTCCGCCCGCGAACCGACGCTGAATACCTCAGTCCATGGGCGGAGCCACGTCACATCAAGAGCCGTGACACCAAAAGCCGTCACACCAACAGCCATCACACCAAGAGCCGTCAGATCACGGCGCCGCAGCCAGTGCCACATCCAACGCCGAGCGCGGACTCCCGAGCCCGGTGACGAAGTTGTAGCCGGGACCGGCGGTGCACAGCTTCGGGCAGAAGCCGTTGCTCCCCGACACGATCTGGCCCAGTTGGCTCGCCGAGCCGTAGATCGCCCGCTGGGCCGCGCCGGCGGCTGAGGTCAGTTTCGGTGTGCCGGCGGCGGAGCGGAGTTGGTCGGCTGAGGTGATGATCGCTGCCCAGGAGGGGGCGCCGAGGCTGGTGCCGCCGACCTGGAACCAGCCTGACTGGCCCTGGTAGGCATAGCTGTCGTAGACGGACACGCCGGTCGACGGGTCCGCGTCGTAGCTTGCGTCGGGGGTGCCGCGGCCGCCGGTGACGACAGGCTGCTGATATGCGGGGGTGGGCTCCACGTAGCTCTGGCCGCCGCCGCTGCCCGACCAGGCCGTTTCGCTCGTGATGCCGCCGGTCGGGGTCAGCTTGAGAGTGGTGCCGCCGATGGCGATCGTCGCCGGGTTGTAGGCCGGGTAGGAGCCCGGGTTGCCGCGGTCGCCGCTGGAGGCTACGCACACTGAGTCAGTGAGCTGACAGAAGTGGTCGTAGTAGGTCTCGTCGACGAACTCCCCGCCGATTCCCCAGCTCATGCTGATGGCGTCTGGGCGGAGCGCGGCTGCGGTCTGGACGGCATGGAAGAGTGCGGCGAAGGAGCCGGTCGCCGCCTCCTCCAGCACCACCGAGGCCTGCGGGGCGACCGCGTGGATCCACTCGACGTCCATGCTGGTCTCCAGTCCCCAGTCCGGGTCAGGGGTCTGAGTGCTCGGACCGCCGTCGGCGGCCACGGTGAAGGTGAAGCAGTTCGCTGTCACGGTGGCGGTGCAGGTCTGCGGCAGTCCGAACTGGGCGCTGAACTTGTCGACGTCGCCGACGATGTTCGGGTCGCCGGGTGCGTCGACCACGGCCACCGTCTGGCCCGCGCCGGTTCCGTGCAGGCCCAGGTACGCCCTGATGGTCGCGGGGTCGTATCCGGTCGGGGCGGACGTGGTCAGCTGCGGCGCGCCGGTCGCGCTGTAGCCGTGCACCTCGACCTGTGCCGCCGGCTGCGCGAGGCCGATCCGGGCGGCGGCGGCCGCGTCGTCGGACAGCGCGAGTGAGGTCGGACGGGACGGAGCCAGGGGCCGGTTGACCGCCGGTTGCCGGACGGCGTTCGCGGCCGGGGTGCCGGTCAGGCTGTAGACGGCGAGTCCCTTCTGCTGCCCGATGGAATACGGCGGGCCGAACTCTCCGCTCTCCGTGCTGAGCATCTGGTGCTCGAACCAGTTGATCGGCGTCGCGAGCACCGTGCTGCCGCCGGTGACGGACAGCTGGGCGCCGAGGAACAGCCGGTTCTGTGCCAGCGGCATGAGCGGGTTCGGGCCGCCGGACAGTGCCGAGAGCGGGTAGACGGCCACGCCCGCCTCGCCCTCCAACAGCACCGGTGCGCCGCCGGACTCGGCCACGGCCACATCGGATCCGCCGAGCCAGTCCACTGCGATCGGGCCGCCCGGGGCGATCGAGACCACGCCCTGCGAGCCGATCGACACCAGGCCGGCGGTCGGGTCGAGTGAGTAGTTCTCGTGCTGGGCGAGTTCGTCCGCTGTGTCGCTGTAGTCCAGCGCCCCGGTCCGCGCGTCGCGCACGTCGACCCGGCCCTGCCAGGTCTTGGTCGTCCAGGTGAAGGCGGCGCCGTCGGCACCCGCGCCGGCGATGCCCGGCCCGGCTATGACGCCGTTGCGCAGTTGCGCCGCGGAGGTTGTCGTCGGATCGCCGGCCGCGGTCCACACCGCGTGCCCGGTGCCCGCGTCGACACCGACCGCCGCCATCGCCGTCGGCGCCTTGCCCGGCAGCACCTTGCTCTGGTACTCGCTCACCACCATGCCGTCGACGACGGACGCGTCGGAGAAGTAGGACGCGTCAGTAGGCTGATACGTCCACAGCGGCTTGCCGGTGACGGCGTCGAAGGCGGAGAGCCGGTCGGTAGCGCTGACCACGACAGTGCGCCCGCCCACGGAGCCGACCGCCACGTTCCAGGCGTACTGCCCGGGCAATGCCATCCGGTCCAGCACCCGGCCGGTGCGCGCGTCGACCAGGGCCAGGCCGCTGGTCGCCGCGACCGCGAGAACACTGCGGCCGCCGACCTCGGCGGGCACGATCTGGTTCACCGGCCCGCCGACGTCCGCCCGCCACAGCACGCGCGGCACGTCGTCTCCGGCGGTCAGCGAGGCGGCGTCGAGGGCATACACGGCGCCGCTCTCATCGCCGGTGAAGTAGGCGCTCCGCCCGTCGACGGATCCGGCGGCGGCGGTGTCGATCACGCCCGCCAGCGGAGCGCGGCCGACCTGCTCGCCATCGGCGGCCCGGTAGCTCAGCACGTCCTGCTCCGGGGTGATGCCGCGCACGGTGTCGCCGACCGTGGCGAGGGTCAGCGGGTCGGGGACGTCCCCGGAGCGGTCCCAGAGCGGTGCCCCGGTGGCGCCGGAAAAGGCCTGGAGGTCGTCGCCCGCGGTCAGCGGCGAGGACGGGCTCGGCATCGGCGCGCCCGCCCACGATCCGACGACGACCGAAGTGCGGCCCCACCAGTCGGTCGCGACTTCGATCGCGCCGGGCTGCGGCGGGTTCGGGCCGGCGGCGGTGAGAGTGCGCGACCACAGGGTCCGTTGGGCTTCGGGATCGACCGCGGAGATCGTGCCCGCGCTGAAGCTGTAGTACGGCGGCTGCACGTCGTTCGCCGTCGTCACCACACCGGCGACCAGCCACGAGGGTCGGGCCCAGGCTGTCAGCGCACTGATGCTGAGCGCGGTGGGCAGTACGCCGGTGGTGGTCACCTTGCTCACCGCGCGGCCGTCCGAGACGCGAAGCCCGGTCAGGGTGTAGGACAGGCCCTGGGTCGGGTCGGTCTCATCGACGACGGCGAGTTCCCCGCGGCTCTGGTCATATGCCGACAGCACCGGGTATCCGGCCGTGCGCTGGTCCCAGACCACCCGGCCGTGGGAGTCGACGCGCACCACGTGACCGTCCGGCGGGCCGGGCTGGCCGAGGCCGAGCGGAGTGTCGGACCAGCTGACGACGGTGTCCCCGCCGACGGTCTGCAACCCGAGCAGCATGCCCCACTGCGCCTTCGTCGAGTACTGCCACGCCTGGGTCGCGTTCAGCGCACCACGGTCGCCGTGCAGGGTCAGGGCCCGCACATTGCTGACCGAGCCCCAGGCGCCGGGGGCGTTGGGGCTGCTCGGCGGGCCGGACTCGTCGCCGATGAGCAGCGTCCGGCCGGCGATGGCGAGCTGCGGGACGAAGCCCGGGTCGAGCTCGCTGTAGAGGGTCTTGCCGGACCGGGCGTCCAGGACGGTGACGAACGTGCCGACGTGCAGATCGGATCCGGGCACGGTGAACCGGCCGCCGCAGCCGCAGGTAGACGCGCCGAGGTTGATCCCGACGGCCTCGGCGACGGCGATGTCGGTGCTGCCGTCACCGGTGAGGTCCCCGACCGCATACGGGTGGGTGTTGGTCATGGCGAACGGCTCCGCAGTGGTCACCTGGAACGGATTGGCCGGGTCGGTGCCGATCGCCAACTGCGGCGTCACGGTGAAAGTGGCGTTGCCGAAGTCGACGTGCCAGTCGCGGTAGAGCGAGTTGCTGCCGCGCTGCCAGACCGCGCTGCCGTCGGAGCGGACCCGGCTGACGACGCCCTGGCTGAAGAACTCGAGCGAGTCGCCGCCGGGTAGCGGGTCGCTCATCGCGGCCCCCTGAGCGGACTCCACGCTGCCGGAGAGGTTGAGGCCGAGGCTGCCGCCGGCGGCGTTCGCGGTGGTCGACGCGCCCGCGGCCGCCGCGGCCGCGGTGCCCGGCGGGGTGAGGTCGGTCGGGGAGGCCGGGGACGCCGGGGACGGCTGCCCGGTCGCGGACGAGCCGGGGACGTAGGCGTTGGCGGGGTTGAAGCTGGCACCGTTCGCGGCCGCCTGGCGGGCTGCCGACGAGGCGGCGGCTGCGGCTGCGGCGGTTGCCGTGGCTGTGGCTGTGGCTGTGCTTGTCGCCGTCGAAGTGGTCGGGCCGACCGCGGCCCGGGCTGGTCCCGGCGCGGCCAAACCGCCCGGGGCCAAGGCCGCGGTCAGTGCGAGAACCGCACCGACGCTCAACAAATGTCGTATCCGTGCAGATCGCATCAGGCCTACTCCTGGCTGTTCAGGATCCCTTGCGGGCACTCGATTTTCGAGATCACGGTGTCATGGCGGGTTGTGCGCGTGGAAGGGATGGCGGGAGCCTGAAACACGGCGTTGTCGTAAATACGGCGGTGATCTCCATGCTTGAAGCAGTGGGTCTGACCAGCGGGCAACAGGACGTGTACCTGGCGCTACTGGACGGCGGCCCGGCGACCACCGCCGAGCTCCGCGCCCGGGTGGCCGGCGCGCCGGTGGCCTCGGCCCTGGCCACGCTGGAAGCCAAGGGACTGATATCCCGCCTGCCCGGACACCCGGTCCGCTACCGGCCCGCCCGCCCGGACACCGCGGTGGAGGTGCTGGTCCGCTCCCAGGAACAGGAGCTGCAACGGGTCCGCGCCCTGGCCGCCGACCTGATGGAGCGCTTCCGGCTCGGACAGGGCACGGTGGACCCCGCCGAGATCGTCGAGGTGGTGACCACCCGCGAGGCGACCATGCAACGCATGGCCCAGCTGCAACGCAGTGCCCGCACCGAGGTCCGGGCGTTCGACCGGCCGCCCTACGTCGGAGGCCTGGGCACCAACGCGATCGAGTCCGAACTGCTGGCGGTCGGCGTCCACTACCGCTGCGTCTACGACCGGACCGGCCTGGAACTGCCCGGCCGCCTCGGCGCGATCCGCGCCCTGGCGACCGCCGGCGAGCAGGCACGGGTCGCGACCGGCGTGCCGGTCAAGATGTTCCTCGCCGACGACACGGTCGCTCTGATCTCCCTGGACCGCCCGGTCTCCAGCGACAACGCGCTGGTCATCCACCAGTCCTCGCTGCTGGACACGCTGATCGCGCTGTTCGAGTCGGTCTGGGCGAGCGCCGTGCCGCTCCGCTTCGACGCCTCGGGGGCACCGGAGGCGGAGCTGGCCGAGCAGTCCCGCGTCCTGCTGGGCCTGCTGGCCGCGGGTCTGACCGACGCCGCCATCGGCCGCCACATGGGCTGGCACCCGCGCACCGCGCAGCGCCATGTCCGGGGCCTGATGACCGAGCTCGGGGCGCAGACCCGGTTTCAGGCGGGGTTGCAGGCCGCGCGGCGCGGGTGGCTCTAGCGCAAGCACCGACCGGTCAGTGGTGGTATTCGCCGCCGTTGACGTCCAGGGCCTGGCCGGTGACGGCGCGGGCCAGGTCGGAGATCAGGAACAGCACCGCGTCGGCGACTTCGTCCTCCACCGGCAGGCGGCGCAGGTTGATCTTGGCGGCGACCTCGTCGTAGATGTCCTCGACGGTCACGTCGCCGCGTTGCTGGGCCAGGTAGCCGAAGTACCCGCGCAGGGTGTCGCCCCAGATCTGGCCGGGGACCACGGTGTTGAAGCGGACGCCGAGCGGGCCGTATTCGGCGGCGAGGTTCTGCGCCGTCACGTGCAGGGCCGTCTTGATGAGCTTGTACGGGCCCATCGACACCTCGGAGAATCGCTGGACCATGGAGCCGACCATCACGACCGAGCCCTTGTTCTCGGCCAGGGACGGGATCAGCTGCCGGGTCAGCCGCAGCGCGGCGAGCACGTTGGCGTCGAAGGCGGTGGACAGCGCCGCCAGCGGGACCGTGCCGAAGCCCTCGATGGGCGGCATCGCCAGGGCGTTGTAGACCATCGCGTCGACGCGCCCGAACTCCTCCTGGGCCGCCGTCGCCAACTGCTCAGCACTGGCCGGGTCGGTCAGGTCGCACGGTACGGCCAGGGCCCGCCGCCCCAGCGCGGCGACTTCCTTGGCCACCGCGTCGAGCTGCGCGGCGGTACGCGCGGCGAGCACCACGTCGGCCCCCTCCCGCGCGCCGGCCAGCGCGATGGAGCGGCCCATGCCGGATCCGACTCCGGCGACCAGGACGACCTTGTCTTGCATCAGCATATTCGCAGTATCCTTATATATCTGGGTGCCAGGCTGCGCTTCCGATGCGATGCTTCCAGGTTGCCGGCGACGGCGAGGGGGTCGCTGAGCATCTCATGAGGAAAGCCACTACCGCGGCCGCCGCCAACCGGTGATCGTCTTGCCGGCGGCCACGACGGCCGTACCGTCGGGCGCGACGGCGACGCCGTTGACCGGGTCGTTGCCCCCGGTCGCGAGCACGTCGGTGACGGCGCTCGTCTTGCTGTCCCACAAGGTGACGGTGCCGTCGTCGTGCCCGCCGGCCAGGACGCCGCCGGGGCCGAAGGCGATGCACGTCACGCCGGAACCGGCGTTGGCCAGGATCGTGGCGACGGCGCGCGTCCCGACGTCCCAGAGCGTGATCCTGCCGTCGCTGCGCAGGTTCGCCAGGGTCTTGCCGTCCGGGCTGAACGCCAGCGGCTGGGAACGGGGCGAGTTCGTGTCCGCCAAGGTGGCGATCATCGTGCGCGATGAGGGGTCCCACAGTTGGAGGCGTCCGTCCGCGGGGGTGTTGTTCGGATTGCCGTTGCCGGAGGCGGTGGCCACGATGCCGCCGGCCGGGCTGAACACGATCTGCTGGACCCAGCTCGTGTCGCCGGTGGCCATCGTGGCCAGGCTGGTGCGGGTCGACAGGTCCCAGAGCCGGACGGCCGGGGTGTCGTAGGTCGTGGCAAGGATCCGGCCGGCGGGATCGAAGGACACTGAGCCGAGAGCGCCGTTCCACTGCATGGGATTGATGAACGGCAGCGCGGTCTCGGTGCCGTCGGCGATCGTCCACAGGCTGACGGTCCCGTCGCCGTTGGTGACGGCCAGTGTCGCCCCGTCCGGGTGGAACGTCACGGCCAGCGCGCTGGCGAAGTCCGGGTTGAAGGCGGTGGCTTGGGCCAGCGGTATCGACCAGGGATTGACGATCCGGTGGGCGAGGGTCTTCGTGAGGCCCCAGGCCGCACTGTCCCAAAGCCGGACCACGCCGTCCTTCCCGCAGCCGGCCACCTGCGTCCCGGACTGGTTGAAGGCGACCGCCATCGGCCCGGTGCCGGCGCTGTTCGGCAGGACCTGCGCGCCGCTCCACCGCCCGCCCGAAGAGGAGCGCGAGGGCGAGGAACCCGAGGAGTTCAGGGTGAGAACCACGGGGACGGCCGCGGCGCCGAGCACCCCGAGGCCGGCCGCGATGATGCCGCGTCGGCCGATTCTCCGCCGGGAGGAGGTCTCGCCGGTGTCGTAGCCAGTCTCGTAGTCGGTGCCGTAGCCAGTCCCGTAGCCAGTCCCGTAGGCGGTCTCATGGACGGGCTGGACCGGTGGGACGGATTGGAGGGGCTGGACGGCCCCGCGGCCGGGCTCGTACGTCGCTTCGTAGACCTCAGTGGGCATCACAGTGGAAGCGGGCTCGATGGTAGGCGTGGCGATGAATGGCGAGTCGGCCGGCGGTGCGGAGAACACCGTCGACGCGGCCGTGAACCGCGTGCCGGTGGCTGCCAGCATCGTTTGCGCCGCCACCGCGTCCGGACGCCGGGTGGGGTCCTTCTGCAGGAGCGCGACGACCAGCGGCGCCAGCGCCCCGGCGTGCCGTGGCGGATCCGGTTGTTCCAGCGCCACGGCCGACACGGTCGCGGTGGGCGTCGCCCGCTCGAACGGCGAGACGCCCTCGGTCATCTCGTACAGGGTCACGCCGAGCGCGAACAAGTCACCGGCCGGGAAGTCCTTGCCGTTGAGGCGCTCCGGGGACATGTAGTGCAGCGTCCCCATGAGCACCGCCTGGGTGCTCTGCGTGTGCTGCTTGGCGATACCGAAGTCGGTCAGCAGCACCGTGCCGTCGTCGGCGAGCATGACGTTGGCCGGCTTGACGTCGCGGTGCACGATCCCGGCCGTGTGCGCGGCCCCCAGCGCGCCGAGCACCCCGGCCGCGACCCGGGCGGCGGCCTGCGGCCCCAGCCGTCCTCGAACCCTGATCTCCTCGGCCAGGGTGTGCCCCCGGACCAGCCGCATCACCAGCCACGGCGCCTCGTCGTCGGTGACGACGTCGTAGACGGTCACGATGTTCGGGTGATCGCGCAGCTTGGCCGCGCTGCGCGCCTCGTGCTCCGCCAGCGCGACGATGTGCACCCGTTCGGCCCGGTCCACCGACGAGCCGAGCCGGACCTCCTTCAACGCGACCTCGACCCCCAGCCTCTCGTCGAACGCGGCCCACACCCGCCCGAACCCGCCGGTCCCGATCACCGAGGTCAGCCGGAACCGGCCGCCGACCACCCGGTTCGACATCGTCCCCCACTCCTTGCCACCAGCCACTCCGGCCGACAACGGACAGACTACTGATCCGGCTCTGTCGGCGGACGACAACGATGGCCGCTCAAGCTCAAGACCGCATGCCGAGTGATCGGCTTAGCTCAAGGCAATCGTCCCATTTCCCCCGGGGCGCCTACTGACGCGACGGCGACATCGATACGATCTGTAGTCATACGCCTACAGCGTGAGCGATGAGGGGAACGACGTGCCATACCTGGGTCAGATCACCATCACCGGACCGGAACCGGAGTTGGGGCGACGGCAGCACTTCGTTGACGCGTTGGCCGCCGCGATGACCGAGGGCTGGAGATCGTTACGGAAGGTGCTCGACCACCGCATCATCGGCTACCCCGGCGGTGCCGTCATCACGGTGGTCCTGGACGGCGACGGCCTGGACTTCGAAGAGGCCGCGGCCGCACTGGCGTCGTTGGGGCGGCACCTGACGACGTGGAGCCCTGAACTGCTGGCATACCGGCTGCAACAAGTCGAGGTCGCCAAACTGGATCATCGTTGGGACGAGGAGCACTGGCTCCCTCCGCTGGATCACGACCGGGCTGACGACCGGCCGGCGTGGCCGTTGCCGGTCCTGATGGGCGATCCGCTTCAGGAACTGGCCGCCCAGTACCTCGTGGCCGGCGCCGTGCGCTCGGTCTGGGAGCCCGGCAAGCGAGTCAACTACCCGTCGTTCACCGCTCGCGATGTCGCACTCGGCGCCGCCGAATATCCCTGGCACCGGGAAATCACCACCGCATTGGGCGCCATGCTGATCCAGGCGGCCCGGCGCGAGGCCGAAGACAACGACTACGCGCCACTCATCGTCGCCGAGGGCGCGAGCCGCGAGTTCGCCGACGACCTCGTGCAGCGGGCGCGCCAGACCGCGGACGACGCGACCGACGGCTTCGCCGACGACCAGATGCGCGGCCAGCTTCTCCTCCAGTCCTTCGTGGAGGCGCACGAGCTGGGCTGGACGCCCGCGGCCGACGACGACAATCACGACCGCCGCGAAGCGCATCGGAGCGAACTCCTGCGCCAACTTCTGGACGCCGGATTCGGTGCGCTGGCCACGATGTGCGCGGGCTTGCAGGACGTGCGCAGCCCGTGGGAGCTGGCGGTCGAGCTGACCGACGACCCGGTCGTGGCCGTCATCACCGACCTGGAGTCGGACCGTATCGACGAGGACATCGACTCCGATACCTGCGAGGTGTGGGCCGCCGCCACCTCGCACGCCGCGGTCTGGGCCGCCATCCACCGGCCCGACCTACTGGACATCGCAGTCGGCGCCGAACTGCTCGACGACCTCACCGGCAGCATCGACACCCTGCACCAGGTCGTCCACTCCGCACTGGTGATGCTGGGCGACGCGGTGATCGCCGCGGCACTGGAAGACCCGACTCTCCCACCCATCTTGCTGACGCCGATACGGAACTTCATCGCCGCGCAGCGAGCGATCCGCGACGAGGATTACGAGGGCGACGCGATCGACGACATGCATTGCGCCCTGGAAACAGCCCTCGGACACGACGACCCGGGCCCCGAACGGCTGCGTGAAGTCCTGTGCCTCATCACCATCGCCGCACCCCTCACCGGCACCGACGCCAACCCGGAACTCGGGCAGCAGGGATACATCTCCTCGCCGTCGCAGCTATCGTCCGCGCTACTCCGGCACGCCGACGAACACGCCGCACTCGACCTCTCCCCGGAGAGCCACGGCGACGGCGGCGCCCGACTGGCCACGATCGCCGTGCTCGCGGCCCTCGCCCCGGAGGCGGCCGGCGCGATGGCGGCGCAACTTCCGATCCTCGACCAGGCGGACCCGCGGAGCGAGCCGGCGGCCCGGGATCAAGCACTGCGATGGATCCACAACGCCATCGAGCAGACCAACGCCCTCGAAACTGAAGCCTCGCCAGACCCGGACAGCTCGGATGCGCGGCTGGTACTGACCTCGGCGCGCGACCATCGCCCCATTCCCAGCGACTGGCCCGCACGCCGGTTCGTAGCGGCCGCGGCCGAGGCGAGCGCCGCCGTGCTACAACCCATGACGTTGGAGGACGCCGCCGGCGCCATCGAGGTGTTCACGGGAAGCTGACGACTTGAGCATGTATGACTTGAGCATGCACGACGTCATCATCGTCGGCGCCCGTTGTGCCGGCGCCGCCACCGCCCTGCTGCTGGCGCGGCAGGGTGTCAGAGTCCTGCTCACGGACCGCGCCGCGTTCCCCAGCGACACGGTCTCCACGCACCTGCTGCACCCCACCGGCGTGGCACGCCTGCGCGACTGGGGCCTGCTGGATCCGTTGCTGGCCAGCGGCTGCCCGCCGATCGACACCATCAGCTTCCGGGCGGCCGAAGACCTCGTCCTGCGCGGGGCGCCTTATCCCTATGACGGGATCGCGTCGTCGCTGGCGCCGCGCCGGAGCGTGCTCGACGCACTGCTGGTCGAGGCGGCCGTGGCGGCGGGTGCCGAGTTGCGGGAGGGTGTTTCGTTCCAGCAGCTGATCCGGGAGGACGGCCGAGCGGTCGGCGCCGGTTTCGGCGGACGCAGCGGCCGCAGCGGCTTCACGGAGCGGGCCGCGCTGATCATCGGCGCGGACGGTCGACACTCGGCTGTGGCCCGTCAGGTCGGGGCGAAGCCGATCCGTGACGCCGGCACCTTCGGCTGCCAGTTCTACGGCTATTGGCACGGCCTGCCGAACGTGGGCACGCAGATCTTCGTCGGCGGCGGCCAGGCGGTACTGGCGTACCCCACCCACGACGGGCACCATCTCGTCCTGGTCGGCTGGCCGCACGCACGCTTCGCCGAAGTGAAGCAGGACATTGACCGGCACTTCCTCGCCGCGGTCGCCAAGAGCGCCCCGGCTGTCGCCGAACACCTCACCGACGCCGCCCGCTGCGGGCCCGTCTCCGGCTCCGGCGACCTGGGCAACTACGTGCGCGAGTCGTCCGGGCCGGGCTGGGTGCTCGTCGGGGACGCCGCGACGGCGAAGGATCCGGTCACCGCACAAGGCATCGGCGACGCGTTCGCTCAGGCGCAATCGCTGGCCGGCCGCCTGCCCGCGGCGCTCGCCGCAGGCCCGCGGGCCGTGGACGCGGCGACAGCGGCCCACTCCACCGACCGGGAGCGGGACGGCGGCGCGGCCTTCGAGACCACCCTCACGTTCGCGAGGGGCGGCAACTCCGCCGCCCTGCTGCCGGTGCTCCGCAAGGCTGAAGGCCGCCCGGATCTGATCAGCATGTTCTATGGGATCTACGCCGGGCAGGTCACGATGGAGGAGTTCGTCGCGGCGGTCGGGTGAGACGCCGCCTTCCGGATCGGGGAGACCATGGCCACGCCAGCGATACGCCCACGGCGCGTCGACTCCATCAGCAGACGCGTGGTCATCGCCGTTGCCGTCGGCGGGGCCGTGGCACTTGCCGAGGCGGTCAGCGGCAGCCTGGGTCCGCTGTGGCCGGCTATTCCAGCCGGCATGCTGCTCGCGGCTCCCGCATCCGCGCTCATGCCGGTTCTGCGCGCCGGACGGGCCGAGCGGCATGCCGAGCTGAAGCGCTTGGACGACCTGGAGCATGCAGCACGGCATCAGAACCTGGTGGCCATCGATGCGATGTCGGGTACTGAGTTCGAGCTCTTCATCGCCGGCCTATGCCATCGGGACGGCTTCGCGGTGCACCAATCCCGCGGTGGGGCCGGCGATCTCGGCGCCGACGTGATAGCGGATTCTCCTGACGGCCGCCGAGTCGTCATCCAATGCAAGCGCTACAAGCCGGGAAGCGCCGTCCCCGGCCCGGATCTGCAACGTTTCCTCGGCACCGCGCGCCCCATCCACAACGCGGACCTCCCGGTGTTCGTCACCACCGCCTGGCGCTTCACCAAGCAGAGTCGCGAGCTCGCCGCCAGCCAGCACGTCGTCCTCATCGACCGCGACCTGCTCAGCCACTGGAACAACGGCATCAGCCTGGACAAGTACCTGCCCGCCGCGCCTCCGGAGTGATCGCCATACCGCACGTGGACTCGGCCTCGGCGAGCCAGCCGAGGTACCAGTCCGCAAAGCTGACGGGCTCGCCCCGCGCATCGCGCAGCGGCCGCAGATCCTCCAGATCGCAGCGCGGGTCGAACCACATGTGGCCGCGCTCCGGGCCGGTGACGACCAGCCAGACGCGCAGGGCGCAGCCCTCGTGGCACAGGCAGATCGCGCCGGCGGTGTGGTGGGGGTCGTAGAGCAGCGCGGTCAGGCGCGCGTCCCAGGCCTCGTATGCGGGGTCGAAGTCGGCGGGGGTGGGGTAGTCCTCGTCGTCGGGTTGGTCGGCGACTAGCGCCGCGAGCTCCGTCGGGTCGACGGGTCCGGGGAACGGCTCGGCCAGCACAGCGGGATCGGCCGTTTCGCCGCCGTCACCGATCCACCGCCAGGCGCTGGGGACCTCGCCGACGCGCTGGAGGGGGAACAGGCCGTACGCCGGTCCCGCTCCGCCGGCGCCGACTTCCAGAAGGAACGTCCGGTAGTCATGCGGCAGCTCGACGCCGAGCAGGGACTCGACCTCGGCCAGCGCCGCGGCCGTCAGCGGTTCTTCCAGCTCGAATCCATGCCCTCCCGCGCCGAAGACATCGTCGCCGTCCGGCGCGGCGGCCAGTGCCAGGACCCGTTCACGGACACCTGCCCAATCGCTCATGCCGGCCGACCCTACCGGCCGCCGCCGACGCGACGGGTGCCCCGGAGCCGCGGCCCCGGGGCACCCGTCGCGCGATCCACCGCTTCAGCGGAGCAGCGGCTCCAGCGGATCAGCCGGTTCATCAGTTCACTTCGTCAGCCCACTTCATCAGTTCACTGCTTCTCCAGCACCCGGATGTGCCCGGGCCCCTTGCCGCCGACGTCCACGCGCAGACTACTGCTCGGGGCCGAGGCGGCGACCAGCGCCGGCACGAACGCGGCCGCGTCGATCGTGCCCCAGCCGGAGGCGATGTCGAAGCCGGTGCCGGCGCAGTAGCCGGTCACGGTGTCCGTGGAGTTGCAGCCGCTGGTCACGTCCACGACGCCGGAGCCGGTGCCGTTGGGGCCGATGGCGTACAGCGCGGGGTTGATCAGGCCCAGGTCGTGGCCGGCGGACTGGTCGGCCAGGCCGACGATGGCGGCCATCAGCGGGGAGGACTCCGAGGTGCCGGAGGTGCCCTCCATCGTGATGTCCGGCAGGGAGCGGCCGGTGGCGCCGGTGGCGGTGGCGGTGTTCTGCTGCCAGGCCGGGATCCCGAACTCGTGGGAGACGCCGCCGCCGGATTCCGGCCACAGGTCGTCGGGCTGCGTGCGGTTGCCGTTGTCGTCGAGGTAGAGGTCCGTGCCGCCGACCGCGGTGACGTAGGACTCGTCGGCCGGGAAGGAGACCACGCGCTTGCCCCACGGGGTGGTGCCGTCCAACTGCTCCCCGTCGGCGCCGTCGTCGCCGGTGGAGGCCAGGACCGTCACGCCGTTGTCGGTCGCGTTCTTGAAGTGGCTGTCCAGGTCGTGCAGCTGGGCGGAGGTGGCGAAGTCGTCCTCGGGGGTGCCCATGCTCATCGAGATGACGTCGGCGAGGTGGTTGGAGACCGTGTAGTCCATCGCGGACAGCAGCTCCGGGAAGCCGGTGATGCCCTCGGTCTCGCTGACCGGGGTCGCGATGATCAGGATCTTCGCCCCGGGCGCGAGGGTGTGGATCATCGAGATGTCCAGGTCCGTCTCGCCGCCCCAGCTCTGGCAGTCGCTGGTGTTCACACCGGGATCGGTGCAGGCCGGCACCGTGCCGGACGGCGCGATGGTCTGCACGGTCGCCGCCGGCAGGCCGTTGTCCGAGTCGTACTGGTCGAGATAGCTCTGGGCGCTCTTGTCGCCGAACGCCACCAGTGTGGCGATCGTCAGGCCCGTGCCGTCGATGTGGTTCGCGTACAGCGGGGCCACGTCATAGGCCTGCTGTAGGCCGGGCCCGGAGGACTGGAGCGCCTGCTCGACGCGCGCCACCCGGTCCGGGATCGTCGCGGCCGCGCCGATGCGGTTCACCTCGGCGCTGAAGTGGTGGTGCTTGGGGCTGGGGACCTGGTGCGGGACGCTGCCCGGCGCGGCCTGGGCGCCGACGGCGACCGCGAGGGACAGCGCGACCGCGGTCCCGACGGCGGCCATCCTGGCGCCGGCGCGGAAGGCCCGGCGGTCGCCGAGTCCTGATGATGCCCGATGCATGTCTCCTCCTGGAGGTGGCGAGGGAGGTGGCGGAATTGGTACCGGCTATGGACATTGGCAAGAAATGGATCAGAGGGCTACCCAAGGGTTTGCCAAAAATTCTTCAAATCATGTCGCAGGTGATGAAGAGGACGAAAACGCGCGGCGTGTCGGCGGCTCGGGAACAAGCGGTACCCGGACATGCGGGGAAACGGACAGCACGATAGCGTTGACAGTCTGCTAAACAGACTTAGGCAGCCTAGGAGGGCCCCATGTACAAAACCGTCGTCGCCCACCAGGTCCGCAAGGCGTTCGCAGCGCTCAGTGCGGGGAACACCGCCGCCGTCACGAAGGGCCTCGCCGAGGACGCGGTGTACGAATTCGTCGGCGATCACGCGCTCGGCGGGCGCCGGCACGGCCGCGCGCTGATCGAGACGTGGTTCGCCCGGGTGGACCGCCTGATGGGCGGCGGCCGTTTCGAGGTGCGTGACGTGCTGGTCAAGGGCTGGCCGTGGCGGACCCGGGTGATCAGTGTGGTCGACATCGCCGCCGAGGTCGCCGGGGAGCCGTACCGCAACCGGATGCTCCAGATCCTTGACATCCGATGGGGACGCATCGTCGCGATCTACTCCCTGGAGGACACCCAGCTGCTGGCCGGCGCCCTGCACCGGCTGGCCGAAGCGGGCGTCGCCGAGGCGGCGGCCGCGCCGATCGTGGGCTGAGCCGTGCCGCGCACCACCGACTTCTCCGCGATCGTCTGCTCGATCGCCCGCGCGGCGGACGTCGTCGGCCCGTCCTGGGTACCGCTGATCCTGCGCGACGTGTACTGCGGGATCACCCGCTTCGAGGACCTGCGCGCCGACCTGGGGGTGGCACGCGCGGTGCTGTCCGCGCGGCTCACGCAGCTGGCCGACGACGGGCTACTGGAACAGGTGGCGTATCAGGAGTCTCCCTTGCGGCACGAGTACCGGCTCACCCCGATGGGCCTGGACCTGATCCCGGTCCTGATGGCACTGATGGCCTGGGGCGACCGCTGGCTGGACGGCGGCGACGGCGCGCCGATGGCGCTTCGCCACCAGGCGTGCGGTCAGGCGATGACGCCGACAGTGGCCTGCGACCGGTGCGGCGAGCCGCTGGCCGCCGACGGCGTGGATCCGGAACCCGGGCCGGGCGGCCGGACGGGTCCCGGGACGGCGCTGATCGGGTCGGTGGTGATGGGGTCAGTAGTGATGGGGCGGCATCGCGACCAGCGGTCCTGATCAGGGCGTGATCAGGATCTGATCAGGGCGCGTCACCAGTCGTCACTCGGCGTCGGGCTGATCCGGCGGACACAGCGGCAGCGGCCGGCGCGGCACCGTGGCCGCGTGGACGAGCGAGGTGGTGGTGCGGCCGTACGGGGCGAAGCGATCGAGGATCGGCTCAAGGTGCTCGACGGCGCGCAGGTGCGCGATGAAGTAGAGGCAGTCGTCGCCGGTGATCCGGTAGCACTCCACGATCTCCGGGGTCTCCTCGGCGAGCTTGGCGATGCGCGGCAGCTCGCGAACCGCCGGATTGATCCGCACCAGCACGGTGACCGGAAACCCCACGGCGCCCGGGTCCACCGCCGCGTGGTAGCCCGTGATGACGCCGGTCTCTTCGAGCCGCTGGATCCGGTCGGCCACGGCCGGAGCCGACAGGTTCACCCTGCGGCCCAGCTCAGCCAGGCTCAGCCGGGCGTCGATCTGGAGCTCGGCGAGGATGCGACGGTCCACGCCGTCGATTTCCTTGGGTTCGTAGGCCCGCTCCGGCCTGGGCCTGCGGTTCGGCATTCCGCCAGCTTACGGGATGTTCGATCATCTCACCGTGACCGCCGAACTGATTCTCAGCTCGTCACAAGACTCGCCGCAAAACCCGCCGCAAGAGAGGTAACCGAGATGCAGTACACGACGATGGGCCGCTCCGGCCTCAAGGTCTCACGCATCTGCCTGGGCATGATGAGCTACGGAGACCAATCCGGGCGGGACTGGGTCCTCAGCCAGGACGCCGCGGAACCGCTAGTGCGGCGCGCGGTCGAGGCCGGCGTGACGTACTTCGACACCGCCGACATGTACTCGGACGGCGCGAGCGAGCAGGTGACCGGGCGGCTGCTCGGCAAGTTCTTCCCCCACCGCGAAGACTACGTGCTCGCCACCAAGGTGTACTTCCCGATGGGCCCCGGCCCGAACGATCGAGGCCTGTCCCGCAAACACATCCTGGCCGGCATCGACGCTTCGCTGAGCCGCCTCGGTTGCGATTACGTCGACCTGTACCAGGTCCACCGCTGGGACTACGAGACCCCGATCGAGGAGACCATGGAGGCGCTGCACGACGTGGTGCGGGCCGGGAAAACGCGCTACATCGGCGCCTCCAGCATGTACGCCTGGCAGTTCGCCAAGGCGCAGCACACCGCCCGGGCCAACGGCTGGACCCCGTTCCTGTCGGTGCAGAACCACTACAACCTCCTGTACCGCGAAGAGGAACGGGAGATGATCCCCCTCTGCCTCGACCAGGGAGTGGGCATCGTCCCGTGGAGCCCGCTCGCCCGGGGACTCCTCGCCGGCACCCGCGAGCGCGACGGCGAGCGCCACACGCGCCGATCCGGCCTCGACCCGATCGCCGACGACATGTACGGCGCCGCCGACTTCGACGTCGTCGACGCGGTCCGAGCACTGGCCGCCGACCGCGGCTTGCCGCCCGCGCAGGTCGCCTTGGCCTGGCTGCTCGGCCGGCCCGGGGTCACCGCGCCCATCGTGGGCGCGACCAAGGCGAAGCATGTGGACGACGCGGTCGCGGCTGTCGGCGTCGAACTGAGCGGTGAGGAGGTCGCGGGCTTGGAAAGGCTCTACCGACCGCACCGGATCCTCGGACACAGCTAGGACTGTTGGGCTGTTGGGCTGTTGGGGTTCGGAACTTTCGCGGGGAAGCGCCGCCGGCCGGGTGCCCGGCGGCGCCTCGCGGCGTGTTGGTCACATGATGCCGATGGCGAGGCCGCTGTTAGAGCCCGCCGACCTTGACGGGGAACGTCTGGATCGTCGCGATGGTCGTGTCCGGGTTCCCCAGGTCAATGAGGTCGACGGGGTTCTGGAGCTGGTACAAGTCGCCCCGCGGCGGGAACTGGGTCAGCGTGCCGATGAGCTTCGCCGGGTCCTTGGTGGTCAGGATCAGTGGCTCATGGTGGGCGCGGGCGTGGTCGTTCGAGGTTTCGGGATCCTCGATCACCATGGTGAAGCTCAGCACCATGATCTGCTCGTACCTGGGCGGGAAGTTCTGAGTGATCCGCAGGAGGGACTTCGGGTCGACGTCCACATCGTTCTGCTCGATGGTGATCGACCCCCCGGAGGCGGCGCGGGTCCGGGAGCCGGAGCCGCATGATTCGGTGCCGCGCAG
The DNA here is from genome assembly GCF_015356865.1 of Catenulispora pinisilvae. Taxonomy (GTDB): domain Bacteria; phylum Actinomycetota; class Actinomycetes; order Streptomycetales; family Catenulisporaceae; genus Catenulispora; species Catenulispora pinisilvae. Next base: position 113,816 of record NZ_JAAFZA010000003.1, on the reverse strand, counting down.
TTTCAGACCCCCCTCCGCGACGGTGTCGGTGGTGGCGGCGGCATCCTGCGCGGTGACGTACTCGTCGACGGCCCCAACCGCGTGCGCGTGGCACTGCTGACCGTTGAGAGTGAAGTCGAAGTCGCTCGCCAGGGGCTCGGTACCTTCCGCCCCGACCGGCGGAAGCTCACTGGCTGCCGCGCGGGGCGCCGGGCCGGCAGCGTGCGCCGGGGCCGTCGTGAACGCCAACAGCCCTGCGATGCCGAGCGCGCCGCCGGCCGCCGCGCGCACGCTGGCAGTCCTGAGCCGAGTAATCACTGGTGTCTCCTCCGGGAAGCTTTATCGAAATCAGCGATTCGATCTTGGCCTCAGAGATCATTCATTCAGCGGCGGCGCGCTCCCCGGCCACCCGTTCGGGTGCCTCGATGATCGCCATCAGCGCCGCGGTGAAGGGCGCCGGGTCCACATCGCCCCGGATCGCAAGCTGCTGGTTGTAGCCGGCACACAGGGCCACGAAGGCTTCGGCGGCCCGTTCGGCGTCCGGGCCTCGGCGGCCGGGCAGCAAGTCGGCGACTGCCGCCCGCAGCGCCGCGAGTTGTTCGCGCACCACCGCTGCCAGCGGCGGCGAGACCGCGGCTTCGGCGTAGATCTGGGCCACCAGCCGAGCGTGGTCCGTGTCCCGCGCCAGGGTGCGGACGTGTTCCAGGAACCCGTTGACGGCCTCGGCGGTGAGCTCGCGGGGCAGGCCGTCGCCGGCCTGTTCGCAGACGGCGACGACGATCTCCTCCTTGCTGGTGAAGTAGCGGTAGATCGCCCCGTTGGACAGACCGGACTCGGTGACGATATCGGCCATCGACGTGCGGGCGAAGCCGTGGCTGGCGAACCGGGCCCGGGCGGCGTCGACGATCTGCTGGCGGCGGGCGTCCAGGTGGGCCTGGCTGACCTTCGGCATAAAAAGAGCGACCCCTCGTTTTTCTTGATACCGTCGTGAAGTCTACCCCGCATCACCGGAATCCAGGAGTTGCCATGCGCTACCAGACGTTCGGCCGGCTGACGGGACTGCGCGTGTCGGAGTACGCGCTGGGAACGGCGAACTTCTCCACCACGCAGGCCGGCGCCGGACCTGACGGCTCGCGGCAGATCTTCGAGGCGTTCGTCGAGGCCGGCGGCACCACCTTCGACACGTCCGACATCTATCAGGACGGGCGGGCCGAGACCATGCTCGGCAGGCTGCTCGGCGGCCGGCGCGACGACTTCGTGGTGATCACCAAGTACAGCGGCACCAGGCAGGCGCAGCCCGCGCCCGGCACCACCGGCAACGGGCGCAAGGTCATGGTCCGCTCCCTGGAGGCGAGCCTGCGCCGCCTGGGCACCGACTACGTCGACGTCTACATGCCGCACTTCCCCGACGGCACGACGCCGATCGAGGAGATCCTGGCCGGCTTCGACACCCTGATCCGGGCCGGCAAGATCCGGCACGGCGGCCTGTCCAACTTCCCGGCCTGGCGTGTCGCCGGCGCCACGGTCCGCGCCGAGCTGCGCGGCCTGGCCCGGCTGGTCGGCATCCAGACCGAGTACAGCCTGGCCGAGCGCTCCGCCGACCGGGAACTGCTTCCGATGGCGCAGGCCCACGGCCTCGGCATGCTCCTGTACTCCCCGCTGGCCGGAGGGCTGCTGACCGGCAAGTACCGGCAGGGCGGGCAAGGTCGGCTCAGCGCACGCGGCGACGCGATCGAAGGCAGCGCACAGCGCACCGCGGTCGTCGACACCGTCCTGGCGATCGCCGACGAGATCGGCGCCAGCGCGCCGCAGGTCGCCTTGTCCTGGCTACGCCGCCGCGCCGCCCTGGCACAAACAGCACTGATCCCGATCGCCGGCCCTCGCACTCTGACACAGCTGAACGAATACCTGAGCTCTGTGCACCTCGACCTCAGCGAGCAGCACTACCACCGCCTCAGCGAGGTCAGCACGCCCCGCCTGGGAACCCCGCACGAGGACGTCGAGGCCGCGCTGAACCACGGCATCGACGGGGACCGCGCGCTGCTCGCGGCTCCGCCGGTCCCGGTCATCTGATCGCCAGTCGCCAAACGCCACTGGTCGCCCCCTGCCGGAAGCCTGCACGCGACGTAGAGTGGGTGACGAGAGAGGGAACCCGCTTTCTCGACCTGCCGGGAACAGGCGATCTGTCATGGCGAACTCCCCAAGACGCGACATCCCCGACCCGCCGCCCCGGGCCGGGGGCGAGTTGCCCACGGCGGTGCACACGGCCGTCCCGGGGACCGCGATCCTGCGCCTGGAGACGATCGGGCCTCGCGCGGGCGGCGTCCTGGACGGGGCCTGGTGGCCGCGCTCCCGGCGTATCCATTCCGAGCTTCCGGCCCTGGTCAGCGCCTTGGCCCGGCACATCGGGCCGATCACCCGCGTCGGGCTCGACGCGACCGCTTGGGACGGCCTGCCGACCCGCTTGGTCGTGGACGGCCAGGTGGTACGCATCGACTCCTACCCGGTCGGCGACGACACGATCCTGATCACCCGGGGCGAGCGGGATCTCTTCTCGCTGCTGGTGATACCGCCGGACTCGGACGCGGAGGCGGCGAAGGCGGCCATCGCGCAGGCCGTCCGGCAGGACAACGTGGCGGACGCGCAGCAGATTCTCATCGACACCGGGGCCGGCCAGCAGGGATCCGTCTGAGCCGCATCAGTGCCGGTCAGTGCACTGATGTCGACCACCAGCCGTCGAGGAGCACCCGTCGGCGGCTGTGCTCGGCCCGGAGTCCACGGCGAGCGGCGGCCCGAACCGTGCCTGAACCGCCCCCGAACCGCGCCCCGGACGCAGGACCCGCCGGTCAGCGATCGTCTCGTTTCCCGCTCGTGTTACCGCAGGGGCGTACTGTTCGTCACAGCGGGACGGTTCGCTCAGCTGAGCTCAGTGCCGACCGCGGCTAAGGAGGCTCCATAGCATGGCGCGCAGCGGAATACGTGGGAGCAGAATCGGGGCTGGACCCAGCGGCGAGAACGAACGAGGGCAATTGGTAACGCGGGTCGCGGTCACCTTCTGGTGCGCGATCGGCCATTCGACGAGCCCGATCTTCGCCGCGTCCGCGGAGATTCCCACCACGTGGGACTGTCACGACTGTGACCGTCCGGCCGGCCTGGACCCCGACAACCCCCCGGCCCTGGTGCAGGCGGGCCCGTTCAAATCCCACCTGGCCTATGTCCGCGACCGGCGCAGCGACGCCGATGCCGATGCCATCTTGGCCGAGGCGCTCACCAAGCTCCGCACGGCCAGGTGAGGCCGCGCCCCGGCAACAGGTGAGGCCGCGCCGGCAAGAGGCCGCGCCGGCAAGTCGAGGTGGCACCCGCCATCAAGGCGGAACCGGTCGTCGAGGCGGCACCAGCCGCCGACACGGCAGCGCGCCGGTTCCGCTGAACCCGGCCGGGTCGGCTCCGGCTGACCGTGCGGCCCGTCCGGCACCGTGACACCACGAAGTGCGGCCCGGCACCTTTTGCAGGTACCGGGCCGCACTCAAGAGTCATCCGGAAAGGCGGATACCCTGGCTCGCGATTAAGCCGGAACGATGTTCTCGGCCTGCGGGCCCTTCTGGCCCTGCGTGACGTCGAAGCTCACGCGCTGGCCTTCCTGCAGCTCGCGGTAGCCGTCGGCAGCGATGTTCGAGAAGTGAGCGAACACGTCGGCGCCGCCGCCATCCTGCTCGATGAACCCGAAGCCCTTTTCCGCGTTGAACCACTTGACGGTGCCTGTAGCCATGACTTTTCCTTCTTTGTGGGGATCGAAGGGCCCCCACACCGTGCGGAGTCCCCTGCCGCGGAAATGACCCCACCCGGAGAGTTCCGGAAAACAAAAGACGCCTGAGCCGCAAAGCATCAGGCGCACACTAAGTTCATGGGTACCACTACTGCAACAAGATCACTATAGCACAGTTCGGCGCGCACCGCTGCGGCAGACCCACGGGAGAATCACTCCAATAGAGCAGTCACCGGGCCTTGACGTGCTTGGCGATGGTGGCCTGGCCGACGTTGTCCTCGTCCATGGCCTCGGTTTTGCCCTGGTCGGCCAGCAGCGTGCCGTCGCCGAGTTCGAAGCCGCGCTTGAACTGCGCGACCGCGTCCTTGAACGCCGAGACGGTGTCCTCGGAGAGCTGCCCGGTCTCCCGGACGGTCGCCAAGATGCCCGCGTGGTCGGTCTTCAAGAACGAGATGAACTCGCTCTCGAAACGGCGCACATCGGACACCGGCACATCATCGATCGAGCCCGACGTACCGATCCAGATCGCCGCCACCTGGTCCTCGACCGGATACGGCGTGTACTGACCCTGCTTCAGGATCTCCACCATCCGCTGACCACGGGCCAACTGCGCCTTAGACGCATCGTCCAGATCCGAGGCGAAAGCAGCGAACGCCTCCAGATCCCGGAACTGCGCCAACTCCACACGAAGCGAACCGGACACCGAACGCATCGCCTTCACCTGCGCCGAACCACCGACCCGGGACACCGAGGTACCCACGTTGATCGCCGGACGCACACCGGAGTTGAACAAGTCCGTCTCGAAGAAGACCTGACCGTCGGTGATCGAGATGACGTTCGTCGGAATGAACGCCGAGATGTCGTTCGCCTTGGTCTCAATCACCGGCAGACCGGTCATCGAGCCCGCACCCATCTCATCGGAGAGCTTCGCGCAACGCTCCAGCAGACGCGAGTGCAGATAGAAGACGTCACCGGGGTACGCCTCGCGCCCCGGCGGCCGACGCAGCAGCAGCGACATCGACCGGTACGCCTCAGCCTGCTTGGTCAGATCATCGAAGACGATCAGCACATGCTTGGAGTCGTACATCCAGTGCTGGCCGATAGCCGAACCGGTGTAAGGCGCCAGGTACTTGAAGCCCGCCGGATCCGAAGCCGGGGCGGCCACGATCGTCGTGTACTTCATCGCGCCGGCCTCCTCCAACGCGCCCTTCACAGCCGCGATGGTGGAACCCTTCTGACCGATCGCGACATAGATGCAGCGGACCTGCTTCTTCGGGTCGCCCGACTCCCAGTTCTGCTTCTGGTTGATGATCGTGTCCACGGCCACCGCGGTCTTACCGGTCTGCCGGTCACCGATGATCAGCTGACGCTGGCCACGACCGATCGGCGTCATCGAGTCGATCGCCTTGATACCGGTCTGGAGCGGCTCTCTCACCGACTGCCGAGCCATCACGCCCGGAGCCTGCAACTCCAGGACCCGAGTGCCCTCAGCCTCAACCGGACCCAAACCGTCAATCGGCTCACCCAACGGGTTCACCACCCGGCCCATGAACTTGTCACCGACCGGGGTGGACAAGATCTCGCCGGTACGCGCAACGGACTGGCCTTCGGCGATTCCCTCATAGTCGCCAAGGACGACCACGCCGATCTCCCGGACATCCAGGTTCAACGCGATACCCAGGGTGCCGTCCTCGAACTTCAGCAGCTCGTTCGTCATGGCCGAGGGCAGACCCTCGACCCTGGCGATACCGTCACCGATCACCGTGACAGCCCCGACCTCGTCGATCGGCGCCGCCGTCGTCTCGTAGGAGGCGACAAAACGCTGCAACGCGTCCCGGATCTCCTCCGGACGGATCGTGAGTTCCGGCATGGCTATTCCTGCTCTCTCCCGACTTGCGCCAGGTGGGGATACTCCGCCGACCGGTGCTGGAACTCCAGGATCGCCGGGTTCTGGATCACGCCGTCCTGGATCTCGATGGCGCGCCGAATGCTCTCGTTGGCCTCCCAGGCCTCGGGGCCGCCGAGAACCGGGCGCAAGAAGGGAATCAGGGCTTCGCTGTTCTCCCAGGTCGCGGAGTTCCACAGGTAGGAGGGGCTGTGATCGACGCCGTAGTACTGCACCCCGTTGCCGACGATGCACATCGGCTCGGTGAACGTCATCGGGCGCGCCCAGCTGAAGCCCATGCCCTCATCGCAGGACACGTCGATGACCAGGGTGCCGGGGGCCAGCGTCGCGAGGTCTTCCTCTATCAGGAAGGTCAGCGGCGCGCTGGTGTCCTGCAGGACACAGTTCACGATGATGTCGTGGCCCGCCAGGAACTCCGCCAGCGGCTGGCTTCCGTCCTCGGTGAGGGCATGGCTGCGGCGCGGGTCGTCGGTGTCGTCGGCCTCGTCGTGGTCGAAGTGGACGATGCGCGCGGAGTGGATCGGCGAGGCGACGGCGCTGACGCCGCGGCCGGTGAGGACGTCGACCTCGTGGACGCCGAGGGCGTTGAGCGCCGTCACCGCGCCGCGCGCCGTCGCGCCGAAGCCGATGACCACGGCGTTCAGCCGCCGGCCGTAGTCTCCGGTCGAGCCCACCAGCTGCATCGCGTGCAGTACCGAGGAGTACCCGGCCATCTCGTTGTTCTTGTGGAACACGTGCAGGTTGAACGAGCCGTCGCCGGTCCAGTGGTTCATCGCCTCGAACGCGATCAGCGTCAGCCGGCGGTCGATGGCCGTCTGGGTCAGCTTCGTGTCCTGGACGCAGTGCGGCCAGCCCCACAGGGTCTGGCCTTCGCGCAGTTCCGAGACGTCTTCGAGCAGCGGCTTGGCCAGCACGATGACGTCGCAGGCGGCGACGAGCTCGGCCCGGGACTTCAACCCGGCGACGAGCGGGGCCAGTTGGCTGTCGGGGATTCCGAAGCGTTCGCCGTAGCCCTGCTCCAGGTGGATGCGGGCCCGCACATCGGCGTCGATACGCTCGAAGTGCGCGGGATGGATGGGCAGCCGGTGTTCGTTCTCCTTGCGGGAGTGCGCGACGATGCCGAGTTCGAGGTTAAGCAAGACGCTCCTTTGGTTGGTTGCGGCCATGTTGGAAAGTGGAGATCAGCGCGAGCGTCGACTCAGCGCCCTGGTTCTCGTTGCGGCCCTCGCGCTCCAGGCCGTCGCAGCAGCCGCCGGTGCTCTGGTCGGCCAGCGGGATGCCTGAGTCGTTCATCCCGAGGAACCAGGCCATCGCGCGGGCCAGGCCCGCTTCCCAGCGGTCGGCGCCGGTGACGGCCAGGGCCCGGGCGCAGGCGTCGGCCAGCGCGGCGGCCTCGATCGGCTGCTGGTCGAAGCCGGGGCCGGTCCAGCCCCGGCCGTGACCGCCGGCCGGGGTCAGGGACAGGTGCCCGTCCCGGGTCTGCGCGTCCAGCAGCCAGCCCAGCAGGGTCAGGCCGTCGGCGAGCAGGCGTTTGTCGTCCAGCAGGTGGCCGGCGGCGATGAGGACTTCGGCGGGCGCGGCGTTCGCGTAGCTGAGCCACGGCTCGGGCCAGGGCCACGCGTCGTCCGCCCGGGGTGCCCCGATCAGCCGCGCGGCGTCGGCGAGCAGCTTGCGCGCGCCTTCGTGCCCCGGATCGACGGCCAGGATCTCCGCGGCGCCCAACGCCGCGAAGGTGTTGCTGCGCGACCAGGGCGAGCGCAGTACCGCGCCGCTGTCGAACATCGCCAAAGCCGCACTGCGGATCCACGGCTGCGGGCCGCGGACCGCGGCGGTGCCCAGCGCCCACAGCGCGCGCCCCCACCAATCGCCCACGCCGGGTTCGTCGTGCCAGAGGCGGTCCAGGCCCAGCCGGTTGTGGAACGACCCGTCAGGGTCCTGAGCGTGGGCGACGAAGGCCAGGTAGGTCTCGGCCAGCGCGGTCAGGCCGGCGTCGGGCTCGGGTTCGCGGCAGATGACGAGCAGGCCGCGGGCGACGTCGTCGAGGCAGTATCCGTGCTCGCGGCGCGGCACGGCGCCGCGGGCGTGCTCGAACAGACCGGTGTCGTCGCTGAGCCGGCGCAGGTGGGCGAAGGAGATGTCGGGTTTCATGCAGCGGCGGTGATCGGGGCGATCGGGGTGATCGGGGTGGTGATCGGGGTGGTGATCGGGGTGGTGATCGGGGTGGTGATCGGGGTGCCGAGCAGCGACGTGGCCAGGGCCCGGTAGGAGTCCGCCACGGTGCTCCAGGCCAGGTCGGACGCGATGCGGCCGCAGGCCTGGGTCATGGACTCGGCCAGGGCCGGCCCGGTGAGGACCGCCCGCAGCGCTTCGGTCATGGCGGGGACGTCCCGGTGCTTCACCAGCAGCCCGGTGCCGTCGGCGAGCAGTTCCACGGCGTGCGGGAAGCGGGTCGCGATGATCGGCCGGCTGGCGGCGACGGCCTCGATGAGCACGCCGGAGGTCACCTGCTCGGTCGATTCGTAGGGCAGGAGCACCACGTCGGCGCTGTGGACGAGGTCCGTGAGCACGTCAGGATCGTGATATTCGGGATCGAACTCCACGTCGGCCGAGATACCGAGCTCCCGCGCCCGGGCCCGCAGGCCGTCCCGGTACGCCTCGCCCTCCCGCGCCAGCACCTTGGGATGCGTCTGGCCGGCGATCACGTATCGCGGCGCCGGATCCAGGCCGCCGAGCCCGGCGAAGGCCTCAAGCGCCCACTCGATGCCTTTACCCGGTCCGAGCAGACCCCAGGTGAGGACGATCGGTCGCCGCGCGGCGGCGGCCGGCGCCGGTGGGGCGAACGGGTTGAGGCAGGCCAGGGGCGAGCGGCGCCGGCTGGTGAGCGCGCCGTGCGGGATGACCGAGATCTTGGCCGGGTCGACCAGGTAGCCCGCACCCAGCCGGTCGGCGGCGGTCTGGGACATCACCACGACCGCGGCCGCGGCGTCCGCGATCCGTTCCAGCACCTGACGTTGGTGCGCGGTGGGGGCGGCCAAGACGGTGTGCAGTACCGCGATCACCGGGACCTCCGTCTCGGCCAGGACCCGCAGCACGTCCTCGCCGTCCCGGCCGCCGTAGATGCCGTACTCGTGGTGCACGATGGCGACGTCGCAGCGATTCAGCGCCGCCGCGGCCGTGGCCGGGCCCGCTGGCGAGCCGTTGACCAGCTGAGCGACGACGTCCGCAGACACGGCCGGCTGCACGGTGTCCACGACCCGGACCACACCGGCCCGGTCGCCGCCGTCCTGGCCGGTCAGCTGGCGCACCAGGGCCGCGCTGAAGGTGGCCAGGCCGCATTGGGTGGGCGGGTACGTGCTCAGAAAGCCAAAGCTGGTCATGGCGGAGCCCTCACTTCGTCGTTCGGACGGAGGGCGAGCAGGGCGGTATCGCGGTATCGCGGGTGCTCGCTGTTGTCGCATTCGAGGCGATCGCGCTGATGGAGGGCGACCACGACCCTGACCGGGGACCAAGACGCGGAGCAGAAGGCTGCGCTGTGCCGGTGGGCTGCACCGTCGCTGGAAGACGGCGTCACGGTCGACAGTACCAGCAGGCCTGCTCGCGGACGCCGCTCAATCAGTCCCGGGCTGAGCTGTCACGGAAGGAGGTCCGCGGCGCTCGCGTGGTTGTCGCGCCCGGCGGCCTCGGCCATGGCCGTCCGCGCCGTTCCCACGCCGGTCGCCGGCGGGACGACCAGCAACAGGAAGTGGTTCTGGAAGCCGAGGCTGACGCTTATGGTCCGGTCCCGGCCCGGGAACCAGCTGATCCGGATCACCTGGCCGTCCACGGTGACGCTGCGCGGCACGTCGTCCCAGGCCTCGATGTCCAGACCGATCCGCACGATGCGGCCCAGGTGCGCGGTCAGCGCCGTGATCAGGTCCGGCAGCTCGGCCAGGACGTGGCGCGAGCGCGGCCACCAGGCGCCGTCGAACGTCCCGGTCTGCGCCAAGGTCGGCTCCAAGACCAGCCGCGGGAGAAGCGGGGCACCGCAGGCATCACCCTGCAAGGGTGGAGGGAAGAAGGTGGGAAGCGCCATAAGCAGGCCGCCCCATCCGGTCCGCGAGCGGACCTGTCATGACCCAGGGGCGACACCAGCGCGGATGTTAGTGAGTAACGCTTCCTCGGATGCCCCGATTATACCCCATTTTCAATAAATCGGAGCTATTGCCATTAATTGTTAGTGGCATTGTCAGAGCTTTTGTGAGCCCTCGATGACAGATGTCTGCACCCCGCCGTTGTCTGCACCCCACTGTGCTGCTCGCCCGGCGGGACGAACAGCACAGTCGCGTGGTGGGTCAGGACGCCGGCGCGAACACGATGTCGGTCGGCGCGTCGTCGAGGGCGCTGGTTCCAGGCCCGCCGGGAATGGTGGACACGACCTTGCCGGACGCGGTGTCGATCACCGAGACGCTGCCGGACAGGGTGTTGCCCACCCAGACCTGCGTGCCGTCCGGGGTGACGCCGATGGCGGTCGGCAGCGAGCCGACGGTGATCGCGGCGGTGGTCCGGCCGGTGCGCGCGTCCAGGACCGAGACGCTGTTGGAGTTGATGTCCGCGACGTAGAGCTTGGAGCCGTCCGGCAGAACGCCGACCGACCACGGCTCGGCCCCGGCCTTGAACGTGTGCCGGACCGACGCGTCGCGGGTGGAGATGACCAGGACCTCGTCCTCGTCGGGGGCGGTCGCGTAGAGCTGGGATCCGTCCGGGCTCAACGCCAGACCCCGCACGTCCGAGGGCGTGTGGACGACCCCGACGGTGCGACGGGTCGCGGTGTCGACGATCCAGACACCCTGGCCGGTCCCGACGTAGGCACGCTTGCCGTCGGCGCTCAGGACGATGCGACGCGGCGCGGAGCCGACGGTGATAGTGGAGACGACCTTGTCCGTGGCGGCATCGATCACCGCGACGGTGTTCGAACCGCCGGGGCCGGTGTCGCCGCCGGTGACGGTGGCGTACACGGTCTTGCCGTCCGGGGAGACCGCCACGTCCTGCGGATAGGCGCCGACCTGGATCGTCGTGCTCTTCTTCGTCGCCACGTCGAAGGCGAGCACTCCGTACTGGCCGGTGTTCGCCGCGTAGAGGGTGCTGTGGTCGGGCGAGAGCGCGATGCCCATGGCGGAGTCGGTGCCGTAGGTCGGGCCCTGGGTACCGGTGTGGGTGTTGAACGTGGCGACCGCGTAGCCGCCGGCGGCGGCCACGTAGACCTGGTAGCCGGCCGCGCCGACCGCCGCCGCCGGCACCGCGTGGGAGACCTGGTCGGCGGCGGAGTGCCGCGGGCCGGCGGAACTGTTCGCGGCGCCGATGGCGATGGCGCCCGCGGCGACGACGGCGATCGCCGCGACGGAGCCCGCCACCCGCGGGGTTCGAGCGCGCGGCGCGTTCTCGGTGGCCGGCTCGACGACGAGTTCGAGCACGTCGGTCTCGCCGATCGCGTCGGTCGTGTCGGTCTCGCCGGTCGTGCCGATCCCACCGGTCGTGCCGATCACGTCGATCTCGCCGGTCGCGTCGGTCCCGGCGCCCGGAGTCTGTGAACTGTCGTTGGACATGCTGGATCCTCCTGTCAGTTCTGCGAAGCGGGCGCTACGCGCCGGGCCGGGGACGCGGACGGCTGCCGTGCTGCTGTCCCGGCATCGACTGGTCGGCACCGGGCAGCGCCGGGGCGGGCAACGTCGCGATCTCCTGGACCGCGCGCGCCAGCGGACGCTTGGTGTCCGGAAGCTGCGGGGCGCTGCGGGCCGGGAAGCCCAGCGCGGAAGTCAGATCGCTGAAGGTGTCACGGCGCCAGTCGGTGATGTTCGGGATCCGCACGCCGGTCAGCCGCTCCAGGAACTGGAGGGTGGAGGTGTGGTCCGAGGTCGCGCTGCTGATCCAGCCGCCGGCGGTCCACGGGGAGACGATGATGCACGGCACCCGGAACCCGCCGCCGATCGGTACGCCGTCGACGAACTCCCCCGCGGTCCCGGCCGGCGGGGTCGGCGGCGGCACGTGGTCGAACAGGCCGTCGTTCTCGTCGTAGTTCAGGATGAAGACCGTCTTGGCCCACACGTCCGGATTCGACGCGATGGCGTCGATCTTGCCGGCGACGAAGTCGGCGCCGGCCGCCGGGGTGTAGTCGGGGTGCTCGGACTGCCAGCTGGTCGGCAGGATCCAGGAGACCGTCGGCAGATTGTCGTGCGCGGCATCGTGCTCGAACCGGTCGGAGGAGTAGGTGCGCAGGGCGTTCTGGTACAGCGGGGAGGAGACCGGCGCGTTGACGTATTTGTCGAAGTACTCCAGGACGTTGGTGCCGTAGTTGTCCACCTCCTGATAGACCCGCCACGAGACCCCCGCCTCGGTCAGCGCCTCAGGATAGGTCTTCCACTTGTACAGCTCGTTGTGCTGGTTGCTGGTGATGGGACCGCCGCCCACACCCTCGGGGTCGATCCAGGCGCTCATCAGGTACAGCCGGTTCGGCCAGGTCGGGCCCATCAGCGAGCAGTGGTAGTCGTCCAGGATCGTGAAGTTCTTCGCCAGCGCGAAGTGGAAGGGGATGTCGTCCTCGGTGTAGTAGCCCATGGTGTACGGGCCGTTCTTACCGTCGGCCGCACGGTGCGCCGGCAGCCAGTTGTCCATCTTGCCGCCGTTCCACGCGCTGTGCTGAACGCTCCAGGCGTGGCTGGTGGACGGGATCGCCTGCGCGCTGCTGGTGGAGGTGTTCAGATGGAACGGCAGCGTGTAGCCGTCGGGATTCTGCGGATCGGGCTGGTGGAAGACCGACTTGCCGGTACCCAGCGTCAACGCGGCGGGGTCGGCGAAGCCGCGCACCCCCGGCAGCGTGCCGAAGTAGTGGTCGAACGACCGGTTCTCCTGCATCAGGATCACCACGTGCTTGATATCGGACAACCGGTTCGGCCGCCCGGTCCGGGATGGGGTGGCGGCCAGCGCACGCTGCACGTTCTGCGGCAGGAACTCCGCAGCCAGGGCCGCCCCGCTCAGCGCTCCAGCCGAGGTGAGGAGTCTGCGTCGGGAGATGTCGGGCATCAGAGGGTCTCCTTAGCCGTGACGATCGGGAAAAACATCCACGCGGAGCCTTATCGCAGCGCCCCGACACAGTATTGCTCGCGGGCAACGCGGAGATGATGGTTGGTCGACGGAACGGGACACGGCACCGGTGAAGACGGCGCCGACCGAAAGGACAGCGCGTCACTCGCATGACCGGCATGACTCGCTGAACGGCCGGGGCAGCGACCTCCGCGGGCATCTCCGCAAGGCGCCACCCCAGCCGTCAATCCTCAGCCAGCCTCTCCCTTCAGCCAGCCGTCGACCCTCAGCTCACAACCTCCGCAAGATCCTCGCGCACCGTCCGCGCCGCGCTAACGATGTTCTCCACCGAAGCGCGCACTTCGCTCCAGCCGCGCGTCTTCAGCCCGCAGTCCGGATTGGCCCACAGCCGTGCCGCCGGAATCGCCTCCAGACCGGTGCGGAGCATCGACGTCACCTCGTCAGCGCCAGGCACCCGCGGGGAGTGGATGTCGTAGACCCCGGGCCCGACCTCCCGTGGGTAGCCCACTCCAGCGAGCTGGCGCGCGATCTCCATGCGCGAGCGCGCCGCCTCCAGGCTGATCACGTCGGCGTCGATGGCGTCGATGGCCTCGATGATGTCGCCGAACTCGGCGTAACACATGTGGGTGTGGATCTGGGTGTCCGGACGGACGCCGCTGGTGGCCAGCCGGAACGCCTCGGTGGCCCAGTCCAGGTAGGCCGGCCGGGCGGCGGCGCGCAGCGGCAGGGTCTCCCGCAGCGCCGGCTCGTCCACCTGGATCACCGCGACCCCGGCCGCTTCCAGGTCGGCGACCTCGTCCCGCAACGCCAGCGCCACCTGCCGCGCGGTGTCGGCCGCCGGCTGGTCGTCGCGGACGAAGGACCAGGCGAGCATCGTGACCGGACCGGTGAGCATCCCCTTGACCGGCTTGGCGGTCAGCGACTGCGCGTAGGAGGTCCAGCGCACCGTCATCGGCGCCGGCCGGGAGACGTCGCCGGCCAGGATGCCGGGGCGGACGTAGCGCGTGCCGTAGGACTGCACCCAGCCGTGCTGCGTGGCCAGGTAGCCGTTCAGCTGCTCGGCGAAGTACTGGACCATGTCGTTGCGCTCGGCCTCGCCGTGCACCAGCACGTCCAGCCCCGCCGCCTCCTGGAACGCGATGACCTCGCGGATCTCGGCGGCCACCCGCTCCTCATAACCGGCGGCGTCGATACGCCCGGCCCGCAGATCCGCCCGCGCGGTGCGCAGCTCCGCAGTCTGCGGGAAGGAGCCGATGGTGGTAGTCGGCAACAGCGGCAGCCCGAGCTTGGCCCGCTGCGCCACCGAACGTTCCGGGTACGGCTGCGAACGGCGCGCGTCCGCCTCGGTGACGGCCTCGACCCGAGCCCGCACCGCGACGTCCCGGGTGAGCGCGGACCCGGCGCGCGAGGACAGCGCCGCGCGGTTGGCGGCCAGCTCGGCCCGGATGGTGTCAGGTCCCTGGTTCATTCCGCGGGCCAGGGTGCTGATCTCAGTGCTCTTCTGCCGGGCGAAGGCCAGCCAGCGCGTCACCTGCGGATCCAGGTCACGCTCGGCGGCGGCGTCCAGCGGCACGTGCAGCAGCGAGCAGGAGGCCGCGACGTCGACCCGGTCGGCCAGCCCCAGCAACGTCCCCAGGGTCGCCAGCGACTTCGCCAGATCGTTGATCCAGATGTTGCGGCCGTCGACCACCCCGGCCACCAGGCGCTTGCCCGGCAGCCCGCCGACCGCGGCCAGGGCGTCCAGGTTCGCGGCGGCCGGACCGGTGAAGTCCAGCGCCAGCCCCTCGATCGGGGCCTTGGCCAGCACCGGCAGCGCCGCGCCGAGCCGGTCGAAGTAGGAGGCCACGAGGATGCTGGGCCGATCGGTCAGCCGTCCCAGGTCCCGGTAGGCGCGCGCCGCCGTGCCCAAGATCGCCTCGGGCTGGTCCTGGACCAGCGCGGGCTCGTCCAGCTGGACCCACTCGGCCCCGGCGGCCCGCAGGGCGGCCAGGATCTGGCCGTAGACCGGCAGGAGGCGGTTGATCAGATTGATCGGCTCGAACAACGGCGAGGCGTCCAGGACCGGCTTGGCCAGCAGCAGGTAGCTGATCGGCCCCAACAGCACCGGGCGGGCCCGGTGCCCCTGCTCGATCGCCTCCCGCAGTTCCGCGACCTGCCTGGTGGGATCGGCGGTGAAGACGGTGTCCGCGGCGAGTTCGGGCACCAGGTAGTGGTAGTTGGTGTCGAACCACTTGGTCATCTCCAGCGGCGCGAGGTCCTGGGCGCCGCGGGCCATCGCGAAGTAGCCGTCGAGCGCGTCGGCGGCCACGGCCGCCCGGTACCGCCCGGGAATCGCGCCGACCATCACACTGGTGTCGAGGACGTGGTCGTAGAGCGAGAAGTCCCCGGTGGGGACCTCGTCGATACCGGCCTGCGCAAGCTGTCGCCAGTTCTCCCGGCGCAGCCCGGCGGCGGTCGCACGCAGTGCCTCGGCACTGACGCGGCCTTGCCAGTACCCTTCGACAGCCCTCTTCAGCTCCCTTCTCGCGCCTTGGCGCGGGTAGCCGTAGACGGTGGCCCGGGTGGTGGAAGCGGTCGGCTGACCAGACAAGATGCTCTCCTTCGCGAGCAGATCTCCGGCGATCGCGGAGGTCTGCGCAAGGCGCGCAAGGAAACAGAGGACGGCTCACCACCCGCACCGCCAGGGGTACGGCTGTCCCGTCCGCTATGTCCGCCGGCCCGCCCTCGAGACCACCGTGATCTCCGCGCGCGGTCGCGCACGGGCAGCGGCAGGTCTTCGGACTCGTGGGCCCGTCCGCCAAAGGCGGACACCTACTGACCGTCGCTTCCCAGATCCGACCGGACCCAGTGCACATGACGGCGGTCGTTCCCACTCACCGCTGCGGGGCAGTCCCGGAGTTCCACCGGGTTCCCTTCTTACGCCGTCCCTGTCTGGCCGACAGGGGCGGACCGACTGCACTGCCAGCATAGATCGGCCCTCGGTGCCGGACTGGTCTGCCCGCATTCCGGACTACGGCCCCTGCACTCAAGTCATTATAACGACATGATGATAGAGTCACCCCATGACCACGGACGCCCCGTTGTACGCGCAGATCGAACAGGCGCTCGTCGCCCGGTTCGGCGTCGACCTGCACCCCGGCGACCGACTGCCGACCGAGGACGAGTTGATCGACCGGTTCGGCGTCAGCCGGATCACGGTGCGCCGGGCGATCCAGAACCTGGTGTCGAGGCAGTTGGTGGTCACCCAGCACGGACGGGGCAGCTTCGTCGCGACGCCGAGGATCAGTCAGCCGCTCACAGCGCTGACGGGTTTCGTCGAGGACATGGAGGCGCAGGGCCTTCCCTCCCACGCCCGGGTGCTGATGGTCGAGGAAGTGCCCGCGCCGCCGGAGGTACGCCAGGCCCTGGAACTGCCGCTCGGCGCCACGGTGACCCAGATCGAGCGGGTCCGCCTCGCCGCCGGCCACCCGGTCTCGTTCGACCGCACCTATCTCCCGCCCGACCTCGGACGGCTCGTCGCCGAGGACGACCTGGAGAACGAACCGATCTTCACCCTCCTGGAAACCCGGCACGGCACGCCGCTCCTCGAAGCCTCATACGCGCTCCAGGCCGGCACGGCCGATTCCGTCGTGGCGCACGCGCTCGGCGTCGAGGAGGGAAGCGCGGTGTTCAGGATCGAGCGCACGACCTACACGACCGGGCAGCGGCCCGTGGACTACGAGATCCTGCACTATCGGGGCGACGCGATCACCTTCACGACCCGCCTGCCCCGACCGGGCGCCAAGGCCGGGGACGGCCTGTGACGGTCGCACTGTTCGCAGGGCTCTTCTCCGGGAGCCTGGCGGCCAGCGCCCTGGGCAGCGCGCTGGGGATGGCCGGGGGCATCTTCGTGGTGCCCCTCCTCGTCCTCGTCGCGCACGTCCCCTTCCCGGCCGCGGTCGCCGTCAGTCTGGTGTCGGTGATCGCCTGCTCATGCGCCAGCGCTCCGCAGTTCCTCGCCGCCGGTTTGACGAATCTGCGCCTGGCCGTGTTGCTGGAAGTCGCGACGACGTCCGGGGCAATCGTCGGAGTGCTGCTGATCGGGACCATCCCGCAGGGAGCCTTGTACGGGGTGTTCGCCGCGGTCCTGATGGTCTCCGCGGTCCAGATGATCATCGGCCGACGCTCCCACACGCCAGACTCGCTGGACTCGCTGGACTCGCTGGACTCGCCGGAGCCGGCCCTTCGGGATTCGCTAAGCAGCGCACTGGACGCCGGCTTCACCGACCACGACGGACGGACGGTCTCCTACCAGGTGGCACGGCTGCCGCTCGGGGCGACGCTCATGTTCGGCGCCGGGGCCCTGTCAGCGCTGTTGGGCATAGGAAGCGGCGTCCTGAAGATCCCCGCCATGGACGCGGCGATGCGGTTGCCGATCAAGGCCTCGTCCGCGACGGCCAACCTGATGATCGGCGCCACGGCATGCGGGACAGCCGGCGCCTACCTCCTGTCCGGGACGCTCCACGTCGACCTGACCGCCCCGGTGGTGCTCGGCTCGCTCGCGGGATCGGTCCTGGGTGCCCGGGCCCTGGTTCACGCCACCGGCCCCGGGCTGCGCATCGTGTTCACCGGCGTCCTTCTGGCGCTGGCCGTCCCGATGACCGCGAACGCGTTCGGGCTCGACTGGGGCGTCGCCCCGTGACGCCGGACGAGGTGTCGACGGCACCGGCCGCGCAGACCGGACCGACGGTGCAGGCCACGCAGACCGCACACGCTGCAAAGGCCGCACGCGCCCTACGAACGAGCGTTCTGGTTCCCCATTCGGGGAACCTCTTTCTGCTGGTCAATGACCCGCGCAGCAGGTCGGCGCCATTTCTAGTGCGATCCTTGTTCGAGTACGTTGTCGCACTTGGACGCGATTTTGATCATGGCTTATTGAAGATCGCGGCACATGCGCGGAAAATCTGCCGCTCAGCGGCGTCTCTACGACGCCTCGTCGTCCTTCCAGCCGAGTGCCCGTTCGATGCGCTCGCGGGCGAGGGCTTCCTGGCCGTCGACGCATTTGGCGTAGGTGGATACGCAGGCGTGGCGCAGGTCATATGGCCGTTTGCCGAGTGGGGAGTCGTATTGGACCTTGGTGAGAACGTCGCGGCGGGTGTCGGCCCAGATTTTGGCGTAGGTGGCGGAGCGGATCTTCTCGCCGTCATCGCGGGCGTACAGTCGTCCGTCTTCGGCGGTGCCGTATTCGGCCAGGTGGACCCGCAGGATCCTTACGAGGTCCGGGCAGGCCGGAACGCGGCTCTGATCCTTTGGTCGATGCTTCAGGGCTTTGCGTGGGCTGTAGCCGCCGTCGTTGGTCCAGGCCTTATCGGTGTAGGGGGAGGATTCGGCGAAGCACAGCTCGCCCCAGCCCTTCTTCGGCAGAGTGCAATCCTGGGCTCGTAAGGCCAGGGCCTCGCTCGGCCGGAGTCCGGCGTAGTACAGAATCGCGAAGAAGGCCGTCATGTGCGCGCCGGTGCGGCCGCGACCCTGTTCCTTTACTGCTTCGATGAGCTTGCGTGCCTGGACGGGGTTGACGACGACGCGGCGGTCGATGGTGGTGCCTTTGCGCGGTGCGGACTTGGTGATCCGGTCCAGCGGGTTGGCGCTGAGGTGGCCGAGTTCGATGGCGTACTTGATGGCGCCGGAGAGGCCCTTCATCTTGTTGCGGTAGGCGTTCGCAGAGAACTGCTCCACGAAGCCACCTGCCTGGTAAGCGAGGAGTTAGCGGCCAACATCGCGTTTTGACTGGATCTCAGACATGGCCGCGAAGCCGGGCCGCCGGATGTCTCAGTTGATGGTTTCGATCTCCTTGGAGGTGATCGCCGTGTCGGTGTTCATATGAACGTCGGGGAAGGTCTGGACGCCGGTGACCTGCGGTGAGGTCCAGGTGATCTGCCAGATGACGTCGGCGTGGACGACGTAGTTGCCGGGCGCGGTGAATGTCAGCCCACAGCCAGGCGACGTCGGCTCGGAATCGCCGCGTACCCAGGGGACCCCGATGACGGTACCGACCTGTCGGCACACGTTCGGGACACCCCTTGCGGTGGGCCCGTCCGAGGTGACCGTCATCGCCGTCGGGGTCATGACAACAGTCGCCGATTGCGCGCCGAGCGTCGCCGTGAGGTCGAGCGTATTGCCGGCCGACTGCCAAGCCCAGGTGGGGAGATTCACATAGCTGGGCTGCGTGGGGTCTGGGCTGAACGTCGGCGTCGGCGGGGGCAGGACCGTCGAGGCCAGAGCGTACTGGGCCAGCGTCGCTGGGGTGATCGTGGGAACGCCTCCAACCGGCGCGGTGTTCGCCGGGACGTAAAGGAAATCAGGGTTCGACTGTCCCCAGGCCTGAGCCGCGGAAGTGCTCCAGTCGGTGCAGTCGGACTCGTACCACGCACCCGGTGGCTTGTCGTTCTCGTGGGCCGCCAGCTGATCGGTCCAGCCCTGCAACCACTGAGGGAAATCAGGCCAGCCCTGACCGCCTGGATCCGTATGGTGCTCGTCGAAGTTGTACTGCTGCAGAAGCTTCTGGAACGACGCCGCGCTGTCCTGCGGCTGGACCGGCTGGTACCAGCACGGCGGCACCTTGTAATTCACCCCTGTGTTCCCGCCACCGCCATCCTTGTACTGCGTGCTGGTGGTCGTGGCCAGGCTGATGGTGACTTGGTTTTCATGCAAGCGCACCGGTGGTGAAGGCGTCGGGCCGTGGTCGGATGCAGATGCTGTCCCTGTGGAAAGACCGGCGGTTGCCATGACCGCAGCGAGGCCGGTCAGTGCCCTTCGGCTGCCTGGCATCCCGCGTCCCCTGCTTTCCAAGTGTAGTAGGAGGCTTTCCACCGCCCATCGTGATCGAGAAGCATGTCCACCTTGAAGCTGTAGATCTGTGCCAGCCCAGTCTGCTGAGGGAGGGCCTGACCTGTCGTACGGCTCTTGCTGAGGAACTTGTTCTCGTCTTCGCAGAAGGTGATCTGCATTGATTTTTCACCGGGATCCACTTCTGGGAACTTCCAGTCGTAGTAGATGTTCGTGCCGGTGACGGTCTCTCCCTTGCGCTGCTGGAGGATCAGGAGCGCCTTGATGCTGTTGTTCGCGTCCTGAATGTCGAAGTCGTCCACGATCGGACCGCTGCTGACCCCGAGCTCGGTCGCCTTGAACTGGGCCTCCTCCTCCTGGACGAGACCCTGCAACGCGCCGTCCTTCGCCGCATCGCCGGTCTTCGGCAGGTTGAACTGGAGTGTGACATCCGGCGGCAGCGTCAGATCCGGCAGCCCGCCCGCAGCCGCGGGGGAACTGTTGCTCGTCGGCGCCGCGGAAGACGTCGAAGCGGTCGGCACAGTCGAGGTCGCCGAAGTAGTCGGGGACGCAGACGCAGTGGTCGTGCCCCCACCGGGGCCGGGGGTGATCTTCGCTGCCGGCTGCGAGGAACCGCACGCCGCCACCGGCAGGATGACGGCTGCAACCGCCATCATCAGAACCTTGTCGCGCCTAATCAGCATCAGTCGGCACCCCCGTCGTCGCAATCCCATCATCGACCGAACGCGATCATAGGATACCGGACCGTAGGCAACCAGATCAGGGCACGGATTCTGTGCCAATAACTTGCCGGGCTACCTGACGTCCACGTGCTCGAAGATCCCGACCGGACCAGCGGGCACGGCTAAACACGGGCCTGTGCTTCAAGGTCTACGCCGAGATCGCCGACCACGAACTGGAAATCGGCGACGGAGGCTTCGTCGACTGGACCCAGCTCCTCACCGGCAACCGCAAAGAACGACTCCTGATCAGCGGATTCGGCGTTGACAGACTCGCCTCAACCCCCACCACCCCACGCAGCCCCGCAGGCTCCCGACCGCATCAGACGGGCTAAGTGATACACAGGATTTGACAACTACTCTGCGGCCGCACGGGCCGGCGAGCGTGCACGTCCCGGACGCGATGAGGGCCCTGTTCTGCGACGGCGTGAGCGTCAGGCCGAGCCGAAGGGGCCCTGTCGTTTGGCCATCACGCGGCGGATAGATCTCGAAGACAGTGCCGTCGGCGAAGACGGCGACGCAGTGCTCCGGGCCAACGCCGGGCTGTTCTGAGGTGAAGTCCAGCCCGAGGGCACGGTAGAAGCGGATGCACTCCTGCACGCGCGCGGTGTAGCCGCCTGGCAGCCGAGCGAGAGCGGATCGGCGAGAAGGTCAAGGAATCATCGGACAGCCTGGCTCGCAAGGCCGCCGACCTGACTCTGCGCCTTGAGCGGCGCCTTGCTCAGCTCGCCCCCGCAGAGCCGGCTGGCGCCGAAGCCGCCCCAGGTGATCGTCGCCGTGCGCTTGGTTCCGGTTGAGTAGATCAAGGGGTTGGTGCCGATTAGGACGACCTCCCCGCAGCGTCTCCAGGCATACAGTGGATCTGCTTGGTCCCGCCGCCGACTGGCGAGCTGATCGCAGAGATTTGCCGCGCCAGCTGGCCACCCATGAGGTAGAACGCGCGATGAGCAAGCTCAAGAGGCACTGCGCTGTGGCGGCCGGGCGCCCGACTATGGACATGCCCATGCGGTGGACGTTCGCCACGTCCGCCACGGGTGGCTTGGCCAGCCGTTCGTTGGTGGCGTCCAACTCCTCCTACGCCTTGCTGATGCGGGAGTCTTCGATATTCCGACAACCCGCCGATCCAGTTCACTATTTCTCATCAGCTCAACGGCGGCCATCCTCCGACGTGCGGTGTCGTCTACCGTGGTTACGTCTCAGATTACGATGATATGTTGCACTGGTCATACAAATTACCGGGGGATGACATGGCGTTCGTGAGTTGTGATCCACACCGCCTGGCTTCACTGGCTGCAAAGCTCCAAGCGCTTGTCGACGCGCTGCGCAGTGACGGCATGACGGCGCGCACGCTGCTGCAATCTTGGGGTTCGTGGTCCGCGGACGGTCTTCCCGCGATCATCAATGAGCTGCAGGATGTCGCGACGGCGGCGGCCGGCCGTGCGGACCGGGCCCAGCAACTGCAGAAACTGGGCGGCGGTTTCGGCGTGGGCTCGGCGGGCCTGAACGGGAGTGCCTTCGCTGCCTCGCCCATGATCCAGTTGCCGTGGGACACTCAGGACCAGGCGATCGCCGAGGCCGCTAAGGACCAGACCGTCGCGTTTCAACAGGCGTTGGCCAATCCCAAGGACCCCGGATCCCGGGCCGTCATCGGCCAGATCTCTCAAGATCTGGCCGACAACCAGGACGACCCAACATACCTGCAGGCGTTCATGAAGGCCGGCGGTCTTGCGGGCTCGACCCAGGTCGCCCGCGCGCTGCATCAGGAGGATGGGACCACCTCGTACGGCGCCGTCTTGAGCAGCGACTCCCAGGAGATCGTCAGTCGTTACGCGTCAGCCGTCCAGGCCGCGACGAGCTCGGCGGCCGACGGAAATATGGACATCGGCGATTACAAAAGCATACTGAGCGACCCGCCTAACAACGACATGTGGTCGATGAGCCAGCTGCTGGCGAACGGGCCGATGGGGTCGCGGTGGGACCCCGGGCTCTTGGATGCCGTAGGCACATCGGTGCTGAAGTGGCGGGGGACGGTGACACAGCGTCCCGGCGTCGACTACCCAGATGGGCTCGACGTGGAGGGGATGCCGGCAACCTTCAACAATCCTGGCGACGCGTGGTACAACTCGCTAGGTTTCGCGCCGAAGGGCAATATCGACTCGTCGAGCAACGCCGCGATCATTGCCGACATAAAGATGAACGACCCCACGCTGGCCGTTCTACAGGCGATCAGCGACAACCAGGGCGCGGCCACCGGTTTGTTGTCCGATCCAGCGCACGGGCTGGACAATGCCAAGGCGCTGGTGAGCAACCAGTGGACAAGTGACAACTTCGATGGATCCTCCGACGCGTACTTCCCAGGGCAACTCATCACCCTCGCCACGCAGTACCGGGGCGGCGACCCGAACGGGCAGAACTCGGCGTTGGCGGCCCTCAACGTCATGCAGGCGGCGCAGGCGCTGTATATCACGGACAAGAAAAGCCCGTCGATGCAGCGCTCGGCACCTCCGGAGATTTCCGACGCGCTGGATAACGTGGCCGGTACCTATCTCGATGACTTGGCGCGGTCAGCGAACGTCACACCCCAGACGGCGGCTGGTACGGATCAGAATCCGACTGTGACCAGGCTGTCCGACGGGCAGTGGGTGCTGACGGTTAACCAGGGCCAGATCAACGGTCTGCTGGCCGAGGCGTTCGCTGACGGTGGCAACGTGAACATCTTCAACACTGCGATCCAGGCGGGTGCTTACGGCGCCGTGCGTCAAAGCCTGGTTGGGAAGGACCCGAACCCCTCTTACGACGAGTACGCGGCACTCCTCGGGATCTCCTTCAGCACACAGCACGCAGCGGCCTACTACAACGCCCAGTCTCAAGACCAGGCTGCGGCTAGTGCCAATGCCGCTGACCAGGCCTACGTCAACGCGATCACCGGAGCTGCGGGGAACGTCCCGCTGGACGGGGTGCCGCTGGGGCTGGGGCAGGCGTTCACTGGGTTCATGGCGCCGTTCTGGGCCAACAAGGTCGGGACCCAGCCCACAAACAACGCACAAAAGGCGAGCGACGTGACTCAGGCACAGCGGGAAGCCGCCTGGCAGTCGATGCAAGTGCCGGCCTTGCAGGCGCTGATGGACACCGGCAAGATCACGGTACCTCCGCCTCAGGGGGCGCCGTGGTATCAGAACGGCAAAATCCTGCCTAGCAAGGTCGATGGGTCGTTTCAAGCCTGGGTGTTGAACAATCAGTCCACCGTGGCCGCCCTCAAGCCGTACGACGGCCTCGCGTCGCAGGCCTTCACGAACATCACTAGCCTGACGAATCCGGGCGATTCCCAGTTCGGCAACAATCCTTAAGGCGTACCCAATGACGAGGCCGATGGACCAGCACAAGGGGCGCCGACAGGCACGTCCCACTCGTAAAATTGCAGTGGCCGCGGTCGGTGCTCTTCTGACCCTCAGCGGATGCGGATCGTCCGAGCCCGCATCGCGGCCGAAGCCGAGTGCAATCCTTGACAACGCGACACTCGCCGACGTCGCGTGCAACGATGCTGGATGGACTGCGCTGCAGGATTACACCCGGACGATCCTGCTTCAGGCGGCGTTGTATCAGGGACACTTGCGGCAAGGCGAGCCCGGCGGCCCGCCAGCTGGCGCCACCTGGTTGGTCAACGGGCTCATCGATCCCGCGACGGCTGCGACAAGCCCGGTTTTCCGGACGTGGACGGCGGACGCCACGGTCCAGGCCTATCTCAAGCCACTGGAGGACTGGGAAGCCTCAACCCGCAGTGACTACATCTGTAGTGCCTCGTCTACCACCGCCACACCGCGGCCAGCTGTCTCCTTGTTTGACTTCGTGTGCCGGGCAGGTCTCCCGATGCCCGACGGCAGCCGCGGGTCTTTTCCAGCGACGCTGGGTTGGACAGGGGTCGACAACTATGTGGCAGCGGTTGTGGGCCAGTCGGCGATTTTCACCGGATGGATGAAGCAGGGCTCGGCAGGTGGCCCCCCAGCTGACGCGAGCTGGTTGAAGAGTGGTCAGCTGACCCCTGGCTCGATCAGCATCAATTCCGAATACGCGCAGTGGGCGGCGAACGCGAGTAATCCGTCTGCCGGCTATTTTTCCGCACTCGTCGAGTACGACGTGGTCGCAGGGAACCATCTGTGTGGAGCGACAGACGCACAAATCGCCAAACAATTGACAACCCAACCCACCTCGATCAATTTGAAGGCCACATCATGACCCCGCCCCCCGACGGTACGCAGGGACCGCAGTGCCAAGCCGACATGGAAACGGTCAACAGGTTGTTCACGAACATCCGCAACGCGATCGCTGACGTCGAGAAGTTGTGCGGTC
This sequence comes from Catenulispora pinisilvae, assembly GCF_015356865.1. Lineage (GTDB taxonomy): Bacteria > Actinomycetota > Actinomycetes > Streptomycetales > Catenulisporaceae > Catenulispora > Catenulispora pinisilvae. The sequence goes on along the minus strand of NZ_JAAFZA010000003.1, from coordinate 89,197 downwards.
CGGACACGTGGGGCGGACCGCCGGCCGACTTGTGGCGACAGAACGACTGGGGCGGGCTCAAGGGGAAACTCAATGCTCTAATGAACAACGCAGAGGCTGACGAGCCGAGCCTGGTACAGATGGCTAGCCAGAAGCCAATCGTCCATGTCAACCCACATCTCAGAGGGTTGTAGGCAGGCCTCATCGACGATGCGTCGTCGCATGCCCCCGTCCGGCGCCCGGGGTAGAGGCACCGTTGGCTGTCTTACCGTGGCTGACCAGGCTGGTGTGTCATGGGCCGCAGTTCGTGACGAGGGGGTTCGGGTATGGAGATCAGCGCGCAGCACCATATGTCACCGAAGGAAGTGCGGAGCGGGATGCTCGCGATTGCACCCGTGCGGCTTTTTGGCGATCTATGTGGTGATGCTGCTGATCCCGGTCACCGTTGGAACAAACGGGTTTCGCAGGTTGCGAGCCACCGACGCCGTCGTCATCCCGATCTTTGAAGTGGTGATTGTCTATATCCTTGTGAGAAGCCACTGAGGATGAAGGGCTGACGTTTCGCCGGGTTCGCCATGGTGACGGCGGCCGCGCGGCTGCTGCATGTTCGAACTATGAGGTACCCGGATAGAGGCGGCCTGAGCATGAAAGCCAGGGCCGCGGCGGGAGGCGCTGCGGTTCGCCGCGGCCGAGCGTTTCGAGCACGGGCACGATGTCGGCGAGATCGCGCGTAGGCTGGCGGTGACCCGCAAGTCGGTGAACGGGTGGAAGCGCGCCTGGCAGGCCGGCGGAGCCGAGGCGCTGGCGTCGAAGGGCCCGGGTGGGGCCCCGTGTCGGCTGGATGAAGTGCAGCTTAAGACCCTCGGCCAGGCGCTGGAGGAGGGCTCGGCCGCGCACGGCTGAGTTGAGGACCAGCGCTGGACCCTGGCCCGGGTGACACGGCTGATCTTCGAGTTGTTCCGGGTCCGCTACACCCCGCGTGATGTGTCCTACCTGCTGCACCGTATCGGTTGGACGCCGCAGGTACCGCAGCATGTCGCGGCTGAGCGCGATGAGGACAAGGTCGTCACCTGGGTGAAGAAGACCTGGCCGCAGGTAAAAGTACTGCCGCCCGGCTGAGCGCTTGGATCCTGTTCGAGAACGAAGCCGGGCAGTCGCTGCGTCCGCCCAAGGCCCGAACCTGGTCCCGGCGTGGGCACACCCCGCAAGTCCTGGTGTCGGGCAAGGGCTCGGGCCGGGTCAACCTGGCCGGGATGATCGCGGTGGGGCCCGGGTGCCGCACCCGGCTGATCTACCGGGCGATCGCGTACCACGGCCGGAAGAACGAGAAGAAGGGCTTCCGCGAGCGCGACCTGGCCGGGATGCTGGATGCCGCGCACCAGCAGCTTGGGCGCGCCAACATCGTCGTGGTCTGGGACACACCAGCCACCACGACGCCGCGATGAAGAAGTTGCTCGCCGAGCGCGACTGGCTGGCCGTATTCTATCTTCCCGCCTACACACCAACCCTGAATCCAGTCGAAGGCGTGTGGTCGGCGCTGAAACGATCACTGGCCAACCTCGCCCCGCGCAGCACCGACGCCCTGGCTTTGTGCGGTTGGTGTCAGTCAAGCACTTCTGGCTCTTCTACACGACCAAGCAGTGCGCAATGATCACTCCTAAGCGCGCTTTCGGCGCCGAGAGCAAGGACAGATCGAGACCTTTGTACGGCGCTCCTTGGATGGCGTAGTCACGCATCCGCATGCGGTATGAGCGGCGCCGGGGCGAGCAGGAGGCCAGCCAAGAACACGGTCATGATGGTGCAGGCTGCCTCGGTGCTCGCGGCCGATACGCGGCCAGATCAGCGGTGCAGCGCCCGAGTCGGACGCTCCGCCGCATGTCAGGGTATGAATACTCGAAGGTGGATTCATGTACCCACGCACTGCACGGACCGCAAGGACCGCACCGACCGCGCAGACCGCGCAGACCGGAGTCGCCGACCAACTCCTAGCCGACCGAATCGCCACCCTGATGCGCGTCGGAACGTTCATAGCCGCCGCACTCTTCTCTGTCGGCACGGCGCTGATTTGGCTCGACTCCGACCTGGCGACCGTGGTCCTCGCCGGTGGCAGCAGCCTGCTCGTCATGTTGCCGGTGAGCAGGCTGACGATGATGGCCGCGCATTTCGTGCGCCTCGCCGACAGACGGTTCGCCCTGATCGCGATTCTCGTGATCGGGCTGACCGTTTCAGGTGCCGTCGTAGGCGTTTCAAGCGCCGCGGGGCAGTAGCCGTGACAGCCCGTACTGGAAACGATCGTCGAAGGAGTCCGCGACCATGAGGTGCTCGCCGATCCGGGCCAGCGAGGGGTAGCCGCCGGTGGCGATGAGTTCGTCGAACGAGCCGCGGGGGTTGGCCGAGGGGGTCTGCTGTTCCTGGGTCAGGCCGAGCGTGAAGTAGACGATCGCCCAGCACAGGCGAGCCGCCTCGGGCTTGTCGCATCCGGCGTCCAGCAGGGCGCCGGCCATGGTGTCGGCGACACGCAGGGTCTTGCCGGTGCCGGTGAAGGTGCCGGCGACCAGGCGGCCGCCATCGCGGTGGGCGAGCAGGGCATCACGGTAGCGGGTGGCGACGGTGCGGGCGCGTTCGACCGCTTCGTCCGGGAGGCGGGTGACGTCGACGGAGCCGACGATGTGGTCGGCCATCGTCTCGATGAGCGTCTGCTTCGTCTTCACGTAGGAGCTCACCGAGTTGAGGTGGGAGCCCAGGGCGCGGGCGACCCCGCGCAGCGTCAGCTTGTCGAGCCCTTCGGCTTCGAGCTCGGTGAACGCCGCCTCGATCACGTCGTCCAGCGTCCAGCGCATGCTCACACCCCGTTCAGGCGCCGAACGCCGCCTGGGACACCGTATCCCAACGCTCCCACTCCTCGATGCGGGACGCGTACTCGGCGCGGATCACGGCGAGGGGCCCCTTGCCGAAGAAGATCCGCAGCGGCGGCTCTTCGGCGTCGACGACCGCGAGGATCGCCGAGCGGGTGGCGACCGGCTCGCCGCGCACGCCGGCCGGCCGCTGCATGCCGGCGCGGAGGCCGTCGTAGGCGGGCAGGCGTTCGGCGTGGACGGCGGACGGTCCTGCCCAGTCGGTGGCGTATCCGGCGGGTTCCACCAGGGTGACCTTGATACCGAAGTCCGCGACCTCCTTGGCCAGGCTCGCGGTGAATCCCTCCAGGCCGAACTTCGAGGCGTGATAGACACCGAGGCCCGGCAGTGAGAAGACGCCCGCGATCGAGGAGACCTGGATGATGTGCCCGCCGCCCTGGGCGCGCAGGTACGGCAGCGCGGCCTGCGTGACCCACAGCGGGCCGAGTAGATTCACCTCGATCTGCGCGCGGGCTTGTTCCTCGCTGATCTCCTCGACCATACCGAACAGGCCGTAGCCGGCGTTGTTGACCACGACGTCGAGGCGGCCGAAGCCCTCGGCGGCCTGACGCACCGCGGCCTCGACGGCCGCGCGGTCGGTGACGTCCAGCCGGATCGGCAGCACCTGGTCGCCATAGGTCTTGACCAGGTCGTCGAACGCGCCGTCGGCCCGGCTCGTCGCGGCGACCCGGTCGCCCCGTTCCAGTGCCGCCTCAGCCCACTGCCTGCCGAATCCCTTGGACGCGCCGGTGATGAACCATGTCTTCGCGGTCATGTCGTGCTCCCGATCTCGATTTTGGTCACTGACCAAATCCTGAGCTCAGTAAAGTTGGTCAGCGACCAAAAGTCAACCGGGGTCGGGGTCAGAAGAACGTGGGCTGGCGCGTGACGTAGGGCTCTTCGAGGGAGCCGATCTCCTCGGCGGTGAGCTCGATGTCGAGCGCGGCGGCGGCATCGGCGAGGTGATGCGGCTTGGTCGCGCCCACGATCGGGGCGGAGACCACCGGGTTCTTCAACACCCAGGCCATCGCGATCTGCGCCATCGACACGCCGCGGGCCTCGGCGATGCGCTGGACGGCCTCGACGATCGGCCGGTCGCTGTCCAGGAAGATCGGCCGGTCCTGGTCGTCGACCGTCCGGCCGACCTCCGCGCGCTGCGTGGAGCGCTCGCCCCAGGGCCGGGTGACGATCCCCCCGCCCAGCGGGCTCCACGGGATGCTGCCCACGCCCTGGTCGGCGAGCAGGCCGAACATCTCGCGCTCCTCCTCGCGGTGGATCAGGCTGTACTGGTCCTGCATGGAGACGAAGCGGGTCCACCCGTTGGCCTGCGCGGCGAACTGCATGGTGGCGAACTGCCAGGCCCACATCGACGAAGCGCCGATGTAGCGGACCTTGCCCGCCTTGACCACATCGTGCAGCGCCTCCATCGTCTCCTCGACCGGCGTCTGCGGGTCGAAGCGGTGGATCTGGTAGAGGTCGACGTAGTCGGTGTCCAGGCGCCGCAGCGAGGCGTCGATCTGCTCCATGACCGCCTTGCGGGACAAGCCCGAACCGCCCGGCCCCTGATGCATCGGCGCCCACAACTTGGTCGCCAGGACGACGTCCTCACGCTGGGTGTACTTGCGCAGCGCGCGCCCGACGATCTCCTCGGAGGTGCCCAGGCCGTAGATGTTCGCGGTGTCCCAGAACGTGATGCCGAGCTCGACCACCTGGCGGAAGACCGGCTCGGCCGCGGCGTCGTCGAGGACCCAGGTCAGCCTTTTGGCGGGGTCGCCGAAGCTCATGCAGCCCAAGGCGATCCGGCTGACCTTGAGCCCTGACGTTCCCAATCGTGTGTACTCCATGTCTCCCACCCTGGCACGGGTCGCCACCTTTGGCCTGCGACCAGAGGGTTCCTGTCATTCCAGGTACTGCCAGGCCCCCTCACGCACACAGAGACGGACGTACCGTGGTGGGCATGGACGCCCGCACCGAGTTCCGCGACTTCCTCACCTCCCGCCGGGCCCGAATCACCCCCGAACAAGCCGGCCTGTCCACCAACGGCGGCAAGCGCCGGGTCACCGGTCTGCGCCGCGAGGAAGTCGCGCTCCTGGCCGGAGTCAGCGCCGACTACTACATCAAGCTCGAACGCGGCAACGCCCGCGGCGTCTCCGACGGCGTCCTGGAAGCCCTCGCCCGCGCCGGCCGCCCACGACGTCCTGCTGCACCACGGCGGCGTCAAGCAGATCCACCACCCGGTCGTCGGCGAACTCACCCTCAGCTACGACGCCCTGGAACTGCCCGCAGACACCGGGCTGACCATCATGGCCTACAGCGCCGAGCCCGCCACCCCCACCCGCGATGCCCTGGACCTGCTGGCCGGCTGGGCCGCGACCGTCGACCGGGACGCCGGCTCCGATTCGCGGACCCATTCCGCTCCCCCGCCTCGGCCCGGCGGCTCCGCCTGAATCCGTGACGGCCGTCGGGCATCGGCCTAACGCCCGGAGACAGTCGCAGACAGCTGATACCCGGTCGCCGATCGCCGATCGCTGGTTTCAGCCGTCGGTCGCGGTCTTCGCGGTCCCCCACCAGCGATCTGCCACGCCCAGTCGCCGGCCGGCAACGGAAACCATCCGTTCCCGGCCGGTGCTGCCTTTTGCGGTGCGCGCCGCCTCTAGAAGCGCCTGCAACCGCCCGCAGGACCGGTCCTGAGGGTCCTGAGTCATGGCCTTGGCATGGCTGCTTCCGCGGCTGTCCGGCTATGTGGGCCGTCAGTCGAGGGTGACGACGACCTTGGCGGCCGAGACGCCCTTGAGTTGCACGTCCATGGCGTGCTGGAAGTCTTTGACGCCCTGCCCGACGACCATCGGTTCGGGCGCGGCCGCATATCGGCCCTCGGCCAGCGCGGCGGGCAGGAAGTCGCGGTAGACGGCGAGGCTGACCTCGTTGGCCTTCAGCGCGGTGCCGAAGATGTACTTGGTCCGGACTCCGCGCCGGCGGGCCGCGAGCTGGAGGCCGATGTTGCCGCCGATCATTCGCCCGATCATGCGCGGGCGGGCCAGGCGGCCGGTGTTGTCGGCCGGGGCGAAGGAGACCGGCGGGGTGGCGATCGACACGAACTTCGTGCCCTGGCATGCCCCGGCGATCCGCACGCACGCGGCGGCGCCGGTGGTGCCGAAGGCGATCGCGCCGGCCAGCGTGCGGCCGGCGAAGGCGGCGCTGATGTCGGCCACGACGTCCGGGCTGTTGTAGTCGAAGACGCGGGTGGCGCCCAGGGACTGGACGTATCCGAAGTTGTGCGGTGAGCAGGTGGCGACGACCTCGTACCCGGCGGCCGCGGCGAGTTGGACGGCGTTGCTGCCCACGCTGGTGGAGCCGCCCCACACCAGCACGGTCTGCCCGGTCGGCTCGGGCCCGGCCGACGGGTGCCGCAGCGCCAGGTGGTCGGTCTGGAACAGGCCGACCGAGGCCGTCGAGACCGCCATCGGCAGGACCGCGGCCTCGGCGAAGGGCATCGTGTCCGGGATGGGACTGGCCATCCGCTCCAGCGCGACCGTGTAGAGCTGGAAGGCGCCTTCGGCAGCACGGTTGGCGTCCTTGTCGGTGCCGACCGCGTGGGCCAGTACCCGGTCGCCGGCCCGGAACCGGGTGACGGCCGCGCCGACCTCGACGACTTCGCCGGCGACGTCCGAGCCCAGCACCGTCGGGTAGCCCAGCCAGCGGTAGGCGAAGGGCTCGACCTGGATGATCCAGTCCAGCGGGTTGATCGCGACGGCGCGGTTGCGGATGACGATCTGGTCGTCGGCGGGCGGGGTGTAGGGGGCGGGTCCGACTTCCAGTCGGGCGCGCTTGGCCGGTATCCAGGCCGCGGTGTTGGCGGCGGTGCCAGCAGCGCGGTTGGCGGCGGGGTCGGTGCTCAAGGCCTTCTCCTTCCGGATCAGTGACTGCACTGAGTGCATTGCATGGGGTGCAGTCACGAGTCTGGCACGGGACTACACCAAGTGCAATCAGCGATGGCACCAGGTGCAGTCACCGGGTAGGCTGGAGGCCATGGGACGCTGGGAACCGAACGCCGTGCAGCGGCTGCAACAAGCTGCCTGGGAGTTGTTCGCCGAGCGTGGATACGCCGACGTGACCGTCACCGAGATCGCCGAGCGGGCCGGACTGACCAAGCGCTCGTTCTTCAACCACTTCGCGGACAAGCGGGAAGTCCTGTTCGCCGGAGCGCAGGCCTTCGAAGCGGACATCCTCGGCTACCTGGCCGAAACCGATGCCGACGCCGAACCCATCGACGCGGCCGTCGCCGCCCTCACCCGCGGCGGCCTGGACCTGACGCCGTACCGGGAACCCGCCCGAATCCGTCGAGGCCTGATCGCCTCCTCGACCGAGTTGCAGGAACGCAACCTGATCAAGATGGCGTCCCTCACCGCCGCCATCGCCAAGTCCCTGGGCGAACGCCAGACCCCGGCCAGAACCGCCGCCTTCGCCGCACAGGCTGCGGTCGCCGCCTTCGACGCCGCCTACGACGACTGGGCCGCCGACGCCACGGCGGACTTCAGCGCACTGATGCGGCAGGCGCTGTCCGACCTACGGCACGCGGTCGACGCCGGACCCGACGAGGAACCGCCGCGCAGCTGAGCCGACCCGCACGACCTTCGCGACCTTCGCGACCAGCATCTTTCGGCCTGGGCGCCGGTCGCCGGGCACCGGGCACCGGGCACCGGACTGTTCGACGAGGCGTGGCGGCCGCGGACCACATCGCGATCACACGGCGATCAGGACGCGATCAGGCCGCGATCTCGGCACGAGCCTGGAGCAGCGTGGTGGCCAGCGTCCGGTAGGAGGCGGCGACGGCGGACCAGTCCAGGGTCGGAGCGAGGCGGCTGCTGGCCGCCGTCATGGACGCCGCCGTGGCGGGCTTGGTGAGGACGGTGCGAAGAGCCTGCGTCATGGCGGCCGCATCCCCGTGCGCGACGACCAGCCCGGAGCCGTCCGCGAGGAGTTCGGCGGCGTGCGGGAACCGGGTGGCGACGATCGGGCGGCGGGCCGCGATGGCCTCGATCAGGACGCCGGAGGTCACCTGCTCGGTCGACTCGTACGGCAGCAGCACGACGTCGGCCGCGCGCACGAGGTCCATCAGCGATTCCGCGTTGCGGTACTCCGGGGCGAACTCCACGTCGGCGCTGACGCCCAGCTCCTCGGCCCGGCGGACCAGGGAGTCGCGATAGGCCTCGCCCTCGCGCGCCAGGACCTTGGGGTGGGTCTGGCCGGCGACCAGGTAGCGCGGCGCGGGGTCCAGGTCGGCCAGGCCGGCGAAGGCCTCGATCCCGGCCTCGACGCCCTTGCCCGGCCCGAGCAGGCCCCAGGTGAGGATCAGCGGACGCTTCGGGGTCGGGTCCGGCGGGGTGAACGGGTCGAACGAGGCCGGCGGGGACAGCCGCCGGCCGGTCAGCGCGCCGTGCGGGATGACCGAGACCTTGGCCGGGTCGACCCGGTACACCTCGTCGAGACGGCGCGCGGCCGTGGCGGACATGACCACGACGGCGGTGGCGGAGTCCACGATCCGCTCCAGCACCTGGCGCTGCCGCGCGGACGGGGCGGACAGCACCGTGTGCAGCACGACGATCGTCGGAACCGTCACCTCGGCCAGGACGTCGAGCACCTCGGCGCCGTCCGGACCGCCGTAGACGCCGTACTCGTGCTGCACCAGGGCGATGTCGAAGCGGTTGAGGACCGCGGCGGCGGCGGACGGGCCGCTCGGCGAGCCGTTGACCAGGTTGGCGACGACGTCCGGGTGGACCTCGGCGGACACCTCGTCCACGACCCGGACCACGCCGGCGCGGTCCCGGAAGCCCTGGCCGGTCAGCTGATGAAGCAGCGCCGAGCTGAACGTCGCCAGTCCGCAGCGGGTGGGCGGATAGGTGCTGAGAAAGCCATACGTGGTCACAGCGGGGTCCTCACTACTTCGTGCTCTGCGAAACGCTCGACCGAACGACCGGCGCGACGGTTCAAAGCTCTGCTCGTCGCAAGAACTCAAGGCGATCGCGGCATCTCAGCGATCACGACCCTGACCGGGTACCAAAGCACGGGACAGACGGTCCCGCTGTGCCGGTGGGTTGCACCGCCACCGTGCGGCGGTATCGGCCTCCACTGTACCAGCCGGCCGGACGTCAAACGGGCAGCGGCCGCCGGAGCGCACCGCTTACACGAGCGCCGGGTCGGGCGTTCGCGCCTCGGTCACGTCGAGGTCGCCCCAGGTATGCCTACGCAGTCGGTCGGCCCCCGGACGCACTCATTCCTCGCCGACGAGTCCCGCGTCCTTAAGGAGTTCCCCGACCTCGTTGGTGTCCAGCTTGCGGCCCAGCCATTTGCGGAGCTTGGCCGGGCCACGCAGGGTCAGCTCCTTGCCGTCCCGCAGCCGGGTGGTGGCGGCCAGCAGGGCACGGATGTCGTACGTGGAAGCGAAGACCTCCGGCACGCCGCGATCGACGCCGAGCAGCCGGTAGACGGCTTCCATGCCGGTGCGCACGGAGTACTCGGTGGTGAAGATGCAGTCGCGGGTGGTCTCGGCGAACTGGCCGATGAAGGCGAAGTTCACCGCGCCCTCCGGGACCACGTCGGGGCGGTCGCCGGCCGTGCGCGGCATGAAGAACGCGGTCACGTACGGCATCATCACCGGCACGCAGGTCGCGGCCCCGGCAGCCAGCTCCGGGATGTCCTGGACCGGCACGCCCAGGTGATACAGCCACTCGGCGGTGATCTCCTCGCCGGTGCACTCCTGCATCGGCTTCTTCACATAGTCGCCGGGCTTGTCGACGAACAGCGAATACACCCACACCACCAGTTGGTCCCGCGGCTGCTGCTTGAAGTGCGGCTGGCGGTTCACCGTCCAGGACAGCAGCCAGGCCGAGTCCTTGGCGGTGACGATGCCGCCGGTGACGACCCGCCCGCTGAACGGGTCCCGCCGGCAGATCTTCTCGATGTACGCCGGGATCCGCCGGTCCAAGGTGGTGACGGTCGCCGATTCCCACTTGGTCTGCGGGATGTGGGCGCCGAACACGTCGGGGCGGCCGAAGGCCGGGTCCTTGGCGGCGACGCGGCGCCACAGGTCCCACGCCGGAGCCGGGCCGGTGTCCAGCCGGGCCGGGGTGTGGTGGTCGCCGTCGTCGGAGTTCTCGGTCAGCGAGCCGATGGTCATGAGCAGCAGGTCGTTCTCGCCGAGGCCGACGCCGCCGGGCGTGCCGCCGCTGACCCAGTGGATCCGGGTGGCCTGCTTGCGCTCGCCGGTGATGTGGAAGTCGACGTCGGTGACCTCGGTGTCGAACATGAACGTCACGCCCTGATCCACCAGCCACCGGTACAGCGGCAGCACCAGGGACTCGTACTGGTTGTACTTGGTGAACTTCAGCGCCGAGAAGTCCGGCAGGCCGCCGATGTGGTGGATGAATCGGTGCAGGTACAGCTTCATCTCCAGCGCACTGTGCCAGGTCTCGAAGGCGAACATGGTGCGCCAGTACAGCCAGAAGTTGCTGGCGAAGAAGTCCTCCCCGAAGACCTCGTCGATCCGTTTGCCCTCCATCTGCTCCCGGGTCGCCAGGAACACCTTCACGATGTCCTTCTGCGCCGCGTCCGACAGGGTGAACTGCCCGTCGGTGTGCGCGTCCTCGCCCTGCTTCCAGGTGGCGCGGCACAGGGAGGAGTTCGGGTCATCCTTGTTCAGCCAGTAGAACTCGTCCAGAACGCTGGCCCCGTCGACCTCGATCGACGGGATCGACCGGTACAGGTCCCACAGACACTCGAAGTGGTTCTCCATCTCCCGGCCGCCGCGGATCACAAAGCCCTTCTTCGGCTTCTCGATACCGTCCAGGGCACCGCCGGGCAGTTTCAGGCGCTCCAGGATCGTGATCCGGTCGCCGGGCATCTGTCCGTCGCGGATCAGGAAAGCCGCGCCGGCCATCGAGGCCAGGCCCGCGCCCACGAACCACGCCGTCTTGTCCTCGACACCCGCCGGTTTGCGCGGCCGCGCGAATGCTTCGTAGTTCCCGTTGCTGTAGTACAAGGCATGGTTGCGAGCAGGATGCATGGTGCCAACGCTAAGCAGCGTTCTCATGCCTTGGCCTGCGTAGTTACGCCGAGTGGTCGACGTTCGCCGGCCCTGGCAGCCGGCAAACAGGCCGACTGCCAGGACCGGTCGCGCGGAGAATCTCTGCTCAGCTGGCCACGATGCCTTCGCCGCCGACGGCGTTCGGCACCGTTTCAGAGCCGATCGGGCGCAGCGTGCCGTCGCGGTTGATCGCGTACCCGTCCAGGATGCCCTGGCCGCCGGTCTGCACGTAGAGGTACCGGCCGTCGCGGGACGCGGCCGAGTCGACGGTGCCCGGGTCGGTGGCCGCGGTGCCGATCGGCTGGAGCGAGCCGTCCACGCCGGCGCGGTAGATGCTGACGGTCGCGCTGCCGGCGTTGGAGACGTACAACAGGTCGCCGACCGCGGTGATCCAGCAGGTCGCCGCCTGGCCGGTGGCGGCGGTGTGCAGCGGCGTGAGCGTCCCGTCGCCGTTAACGCGGAACGAGGCCACGGCGTTCGGCCCGGCTTCGGTCAGATACAGCGTTGCGCTGTCCGGCTCGGTGACGAAAGCGAACGGCACCGCGCTCGGAAGGTTGGTCACCACCGGGGCCGGCGCGGGGGCGCCGTCGTAGCCGAGGGCGAAGACGTCGACGTCGTTGCCGTTGGCCTTGGTCGTCACGACCAGCTTGCGCCCCCAGTCAGCGAATCCGACCTGCCCGGGGGTGTTGGTGAACTGCGGCGTGGCGTTCGGGTCCAGCCCGAGCGGACGGTTCCACGCGCGCCGCTCGCGCAGGCGGCCGTCCTCGACGGTGTATCCCTGGATCGAGCCGCCGTCCAGGGCGTTGAGTACGTAGACCGCGTCGTCGTGCACTGCGACGCTCACCGGGAAGGTGCCGCCGGAGGGGAGCGTCTGGCGCAGTCGCAGCAGGTCTCCGTAGACGGCGAAGACCGAGACCGTGTTGCTGCCGGCGTTGACGGCGTACAGCAGCTGATGCTCGCGGTCGTAGGTCAGGGAACCCTGCGAGGCGAGGTGGTCCACCGCCGACCCGTCCAGGACACCGCCGAGCCCGCCGGTGTCGTAGGCCGCGAGCCGGGTGAGGCGGCCATCGTCGCCGCGGTGGTAGACGACGACCTGGTTGCCGGTAGTGGCGTCGGTCTGGGCGAACACGACCCGGTCGGCGCCCCGGTCGAAGGCGGAATGGCCGCGTTCCGCGGCCGAAGCTGTTCCCGCCGAGATACCTGTGGCCGCGAGAACCGCCGCGGCCGCGGCCCCGATACGCATGGTTGTGTGCACGTGAATCCCTCCTGGAACCGATTGGTTTCAGGCGAAGGCTAGGCCAGGACCAGCCCCGGATCGGGAAGGCGCCACTGGCGATCAGACCCCTTAGCTCGTTCAGAGCAGACAACTGATTGACAAAGAGGAGTACTCAGACGCCTCAGGCAGAGGTAGCCAGTGCCGCGCGGGTCACCGGGTGTGCGAAGTCCAGCCCGGCGCAGTAGCGTTCGATCTCCCCCAGCGCGCTGCGGGTGATGCGCTGGAGTTCCCCGCCGAGCGAGCCCGCTATGTGCGGCGTCAAGAGCACGTTCGGCAGCGAGTACAGCGGCGAGGCCGCCGGCAGCACCTCCGGGTCGGTGACGTCGAGCACGGCGTAGATGCGGCCCGACGAAGCCTCGGCGGTGAGCGCCTGGCCGTCGATCAGCGAGCCCCGGCCGGTGTTGATGAGCGTGGCGCCGTCCCGCAGCAGCGACAGTCTGCGGGCGTCCAGCATGTGGTGGGTCTCCGGCAGGGCCGGGGCGTGGAGCGAGACGACGTCCGACGCGGTGAGCAGTTCGTCGAGGCCGACGAGCCGGGCGCCCATCGACCGGGCCGTCGCCGGGTCCACGTGCGGATCGGCGAGCAGGACGTCGAAGTCGTGGGGACGCAATAGTTCCAGAACCCTGCGACCCACCAGGGACGCGCCCACCAGGCCGACCGTCCTGCCATAGTTGCCGAAGTCCGGGAAGTGCGCCGACCAGTCCAGGGCGGCCCGGTGCTCGCGGTAGAGCGCGCCGAGCTCCAGCACCCGCTTGTTGGCGAACAGGATGGCGGCGACTGTGTACTCCGCGACGGGGACGGCGTTGGCGGCGGCCGCGCTGGAGACCAGCAGTCCACGGTCCCAGCAGGCGTCCGTCACATGGTGTTTGACGCTCCCCGCGGCGTGGACGACCGCCTTCAGCGCCGGCATGCGGGTCAAGACCCTGTCATCGAGCGGCGGGCATCCCCAGGACGTGATCAGGATTTCGACCGGTGCCAGGTCCGGCGCACGGTCGAAGTCCTCGGCGAGCAGTTGCGGATCGATGTCGACGAGGCGGGTCAGCCGCTGGATCGCGGCCGGTGGGAACAGTGCGTCGCGGTGCCGGCGGCCCATGGCGAACAGGGCGTGCGGGCGGGGCTGAGTCGGAAGCAAGACGATCCTTATGACGAGTGCTACTTGACGGCGCCGGCCGTCATGCCGGCCTTCCAGTACCGCTGGAGCATCAGGAACAAGATGATCAGGGGCGCGACGGAGACCAGCGATCCGACGACCGCGAGCAGGTAGTCCTCTGGGTGGCCCTGGGACAGGGCCGAGGAGTACCAGTCGTACAGCCCGAGGTTGACCGGGTACAGCTTCTGGTCCGAGAGCATCACCAGAGGCAGGAAGAAGCTGTTCCAGATCTGGGTGAATTGGAACAGGAAGATGGTCACGAAGGCCGGCCCGAGCATGGGGAAGGCGATGCGCAGGAAGGCCTTGAACTCCCCGGCCCCGTCCAGCCGCGCGGCCTCCAGGACCTCGTCGGGGACATAGGCGGCGCTGAACACCCGGGCCAGGTAGACCCCGAAGGGGAACACCAGGCCGGGGATGAAGACACCCCAGTAGGTATTCACCAGTCCGACCTTGGCAGCGATCAGATACAGCGGGATGGCCATCGCCGTCGCGGGCACCATCACCCCGATCAGCACCAGGGCGAAGATCTTCTCCTTGGCGGGGAAGGCCAGTTTGTCGAACGCGTATCCGGCGGCCACGCTGAACACGGTGGCCAGCAGGGCGCCGAGGCCGGCGTACAAGACCGTGTTGATGATCCAGCGCAGGTATATGCCGTTGTCGGTGGTGAACAGGTGGCTGAGATTGCTGAAGAGGGCGAAGCCGTGTCCCGGCGCGAAGCCGTTGGTGGCGAACAGGTCCTGGCGGCTCTTCGTCGACGACATGATCAGCCAGAGCATGGGCAGCAGGGTGTAGAGGGCGGCCAGAGCCAGGATCGCGGTCACGGCGGTCTTGGAGAGCAGCGCCGAGGGTTGTTTCCGCGTAGTCGGTGCCGGGCGCCGGTCCAGCTTGCCCGCGCTGTTCCGCTCACGGGCCGGGGCGGATGCCGGGGCGCTGAGTGTCGTGGGTTCGCTCACGGCTGCCTCCTACTGCGCGAAAAGCGGGTGACGAGATAGGACAACGCCGCGGCGAACAAGGCGATCAGCAGCGAGGCGGCTGCCGCCTGACCGAAATCGCCGCGGGTGAAGGCGGCGGTCTGGACATACATGTTGGGGGTCCAGCTGCTGCCGATCGCGCCGGACGCGCTGTAGATGACCATCGGCTCGGTGAAGAGCTGGATCGAACCGATGACGGTGAACAGCAGAGCCAGGGCGATAGCGGGACGGATCATCGGGACCTTGATCGACAGGGCGGTGCGGATGCCTCCCGCGCCGTCGATCCTCCCCGCGTCGAGGGTCTCGCGCGGGACCGCCTGGAGGGCGGCGTAGAAGATGACCATGTTGTAGCCGATCCACTCCCAGACCGCGATGTTCGCCGCCGAGAACACCGCGTTGCCTGAGGACAGGAAACTGACGTGGAGACCGCCGGAGTTCAGGAAACTGATCACCGGGCTCAGCCCGGGGGTGTACAGGTACACCCAGATCAGCGCCGCGATCAGCCCGGGCACCGCGTGCGGCAGGAACAAGGCGAGTTGGAAGAACGAGCGCGCCTTGACCAGAGCCGAGTCGAGCAGGAGGGCCAGGACGAGTGCGCCGCCGATCATCACCGGGATGTAGACGGCGACGTACGCGGCGATCGTGAGGAACCCGTTCCGGAACGCCGGGTCCGCCAACGCGGTCACGTAGTTGCCCAGGCCGATGAAGACCTGCCGGGTGCCGCCGAAGCCGAGACCGGAGGTGCGGGTGGTGAACAGGCTCATCCACCCCGCGTAGAACAGCGGGGCGAGGGTGGCCGCGGCGAAGAGGACGAAAAACGGTGCCAGGAGCAGCGCGGCGGTACGGCGCTGTGCACGGGCGGACGGGCTAGCCATACCGGCCTTCCTCAATTGAGACGGAATGAATGGACCAGGGCTCACGTCTTCAGGGGGCGACCTTCATGCCGCGGTGTTCGATGTCCTTGACAGTGGCCTGTTGCGCGTCGGCGAAGATCGCGGAGAGCTGCACGCCGCCGCCGGCGACGTTCGAGATCTGGTCGACGATCGCCGTGTTCGTGGTGCCCATGACCGGTCCCCACGTCCAACCGGGCACGACCGCGTCATAGGAGGAACTGCCCACGGCGTAAATGTCCTGGCCGCCGAAGTAGCCGGTCTGGAACGCCGCCTTGGTGACCGGCACGAGCTGGGGATCGGCGGGGAACATGCTGCTGGTGCCGGAGGCGACCCAGGCCTTCATCCCCGCGGGATCGGTGGTGATCCACTTGATGAACTCCGCGGCGGCGGCGCTGTCCTTGGCACCCTTCGGGATGACGAAGGACGAACCGCCGTACATCGCCGAGGCCGGCTTGCCGTCCCAGGTCGGGACCGGCGCCACCGACCACTTGCCGGTCTGGTCCGGGACGGTCGCCTGCTGCGATCCCGCGCACCAGCTGGCACAGACGTAGGCGACGGTGCGGTTCTGCTGAACGCTGGTCCAGAACGGATCGAGCGTGGTCAAAGAGGAGACGAGGTCGTGCTGGGCCAGGTCACCCCAGTAGTCCGCCACTTTCGTCGAGGCGGCGTCGTCCAGGGACACCTGCCAGGCGTCGCCCTTCGTGCCGAACCACTGTGCTCCGGCCTGCCAGGCCAGCGCGGTCAGGAGTCCGGGGTTGTCGGTGAACAGAACGCCGCCGCGGGCCATCGGATCGGCGGCCTTCACCTGCTGGGTCATGGTCTGGTACTCGTCCCAGGTCTTCGGGACGGCGATCTTATGAGCCGCGAAGAAGTCGTTGCGGTAGTACAGCATCAGCGGGGCGACGTCGCGGGGCACCCCCCACGTGTGACCTCCCAGATCGACCAGCTGTCGCACCGAGTCCGGAAAATCGCTCTGGACCACCGGACCGAGGGTCGAATCAAGGTTCTCCAGCATGCCCTGGGTGGCGAACTCCGGGAGCTGGGGGAACTCGACCACCGCGACGTCCGGGGCGGTCCCCGCCTTCACGGCGTTCTCGAGCTTGGAGTAGTACTCCTGGCCCGAGGGCACCGTCTGGAAGGTCACCTTGATGCCCGGGTGGGTCTGGTTGAAGGCCGCGGCGACCTGGTCGGATCCCTTGACGAAGGACCAGAAGGTGACCTGTCCGGTCTGCTTCTGAGCCGCCGGGGATCCCCCGCTGCTCGAGCTCCCGCATCCCGCGACGAGCAGGCCGAGAGCCGATATGGAGCAGGCCAAAGCTGTCAGACGTCTACGAAACATGAGGTGTCACCGTTCGTTCGCTGGGGTGTCACCGCAATCATTCGTTACAGTCGACAGCAAGTCAACAGTTCGATGTCATTCGAAAGTAAGTGAAAGAGCCGACCGGCCCGATCAGGCGGATCGGCCGGATCAGGCGGATCAGGCGGATCAGGCGGATCAGGCGGTAGTCCGGAGGTCGGCACCGCACGACGCGCGCACCCGCAGCTCCGGCCGGAGCAGGACCTCGGCCAGCGGCGCGGCGGGATCGGACAGCCGGCGGACGGCGAGGTCCACGGCCCACGCCCCCACCGCCTGCTTGGGCGGGGCCACCGCGGTGAGCGGGATGTCGCTCAGCTCGGCGACTTCGTCGTCGTAGGTGACCAGGGCCAGATCCTCCGGCACCCGCAGTCCCCGCGCGCGCAGGACGCCGACGAGGGCGATGGCGTCCAGGTCGTTGTGCACGAGCGCCGCCCGGACCTCGCCGGCTTCCACGGCCCGGACCACGTCCTCGAAACGAGCCTCCGCCGGGGCCGCGTCGTCGGAGGTGTTGATGCGGTATTCCGGCCCGGCCGTCAGCCCCAGGGCCTGGACGGCATCGGTGTATCCGGCGCTGATCAGGGCCGAGGTGGGGCTCTCGGCTCTGGCGACCAAGGCCACGTTGTCGTGCCCCAGCCCGGCGAGGTGGCGCACGGCGAGCGCCGCGCCGTAGGCGTGGTCGGAGGCCACCTGTTCCAGCCGGCCGGCGCCCCGCCCGGCGCGGCGCTCGACCAGGACGGCGGGAACATCGAGGCTGTCCAGCCACTGCTCGACGTCGGTCAGGAGTTGCAGTCCGGGGTGCAGCATCAGCAGCAGGCTGTCGATGCCACGACCGACCGTGAGCTGGCGGACTTGCTCCTGGTTCGCCGCCAGCGACTCCCCCGAGACGGCCAGTACGACCCGGACGTCGCGGGCGCGGGCCGCGTTCTGGACGCCGCGGATCACCTCCGGGTAGTAGTAGCCGCCGGGCGGCACCACCAGCCCGAGGGTGTACCGCCCCTGTGCGGCCGGTGACCCGGGTGCCGGAGCCGTGGCGGCGGCCAGCGCCCGCGCGCCGCCGTGCACCCGGGTCAGGAGCCCGCGCTCGGCCAGCTCCCTGACGTCCTGGCGCACGGTGACGGCGGAGACGCCCATCTCCGTCGCCAGTTCCTGCACGGTGATCGAACCCTCACGGCCCACGGCGCGCAGGATCGCGCGCCGCCGCTCATCAGCCAGCACCTTGCCGTCCCCTCTCGGTAGCGAGTGATACCGCTGCTTTCACTTGATAGAAAAGATATCAATCAAAGGCCGCTGCTGGCAGGCCCTTTGAAGTTCTGGTCGAGGACTCGCGTGCCTCCTATGAATAGGCGCATGGATCGCCTTGTTGACCTTGCTTTTGAAGGCTCTAGGCGCCGAAGGCCTCTTGCCGTAAGCGAAAGTCCTCCGTTACTCTCCCCCACCAGCGATCGGACAGCGCGCTTCCGAACGGGGGAATCCACGGTCCGAACCCAATCATGAGGAGTCACAATGCTGGATCCTCGTCCCATCAACCGGCGTCGGCTGTTGCAGGCCGGCGGCGGATTCGGCCTGGCCGCGGCGGCGACCACGCTGCTGGGTGCCCGAGCGTCGGCGGCACCGCCCACGCACCACCACGAGCCCGGCCACCCGGGCTCCACGCCACCGACCATCACCGACCTCGGGCCCGGTGTCGTCCAGTTCTCACTGATGAGCGGGCTGCTCGTCGGCGACACCGTCTACATCGGCTCGCGCAATCTCGCGCCGGCGCGCCTGATCGGGTTCCACGTCCCGACCCGCACAGTCGTGTCGAGCACTGACCTCGGGTCCGGCTACAGCATCCAGGCACTGGCCGCCGACGCCACCGGCCGCTACCTCTATGCCGGTGTGCTGCGCAACGCGGCCGACAGCACGCCGAACCTGTACCGCTGGGATCTCACCACGCCCGCCACCCCGGCGGTCGCGCTCGGCCAGACCGGCGAGCGCGACGTCCGGGCCCTGGCCGTCGCGCCGGACGGCAAGGTGTTCGCGGTCGGCGGCAACGCGCAGAACGCTCCCGCGCTCTGGGAGTACGACCCGGCGACCGGCGCCATCACCAGCTGGGGCGTGCCCGATCCGGGCGCCACCCTCGCGCAAGCGGTGGCGGCGACGGACACGGCGGTGTTCTTCGGTGCGGGCAGTGTGCTCGCCGGGGGCGGCAGCGCGAGCAACGCCTCGCTGTTCGCGTTCGACCGCACTACCCGGAAGCCGACCTCGATTCTGCCGCCGGCGTTCGCCACCGGGGTCTCCGTCACCTCACTGTCAGTGCTCGATGACAGTCTCGCCGTCGGGGTGAACGGGCTGGGCAAGTCAGCCCTCATCGACCTCGCCGACTACACGTCCGCCACAGTCATCCCCAGGACCGCGGTCCTGTTCCGCCAGCAGGGCGATCAGGTCTACTTCGTGAACGACCCCTACGTGTGGGCCTACTCCACGACATCGAAGTCGACCACTCAGGTGGAGACCGCGGATCTCGGGACCTTGTGGGGGTTGGACGTCACCGGCGACGGCAAGCTCGAAGCCGTGTCCGCGGACGGCTTCGTCGCCGAGATCGACCCGACCGCGGCATCGGTTGTGCGCACCGATCTCGTGGCGGCCGGCGCCCCGGCGGGCGCCCAACTCGCCATGGGAGTCGCAGCCGGCGGCGGCTACGCCTACCTCGGCGGCACCTCCACGATCGCCCGGCACGAGCTGTCGACCGGCGCGGTGGTCAACCTGAGTTTCGAGGGCGAGGCGAAGGACGCGCTGGTGCTGAACGGCGTGCTCTACACCGGCCAGTACAACAACGAGGGCATCTGGTCCTACGACCCGAACAGCGGCGTGCCGCATCAGGTCGCGGCGCTCGCGAACGGACAGAACCGGCCGCTGAACATCTGCTGGGACGCCGTCAACGGCCTACTGCTGGCGGGTGCGCAGGACGACACGGCCGGCGGCGGATCGCTGGCCGCGTACAACCCGAAGACCGCCGGAATCACGAGCTGGGTCAACCCGATCGACACCTCGCAGACGGTGCGCGCGGTCGCCACGGCCGACGGGATCGCCTACCTCGGCGGCGACAACATCTATCCGACCGGGCCCCGCGGCACCGTCGTCGCCTGGGACCCCGTCGCGGGACGGGAGTTGTGGCGTCTGGTCCCGACCATGGGCGCGGGTATCGCGGCGCTGGCGGTCCAGGGCCGCTACCTGTTCGCGATGGGACGGCACGCCGCCGGACTGACCGTGATCGACCGGACGACCGCCACGGCCGTCCAGACCGTCGACATGAGCAGCGTCTGCACCGACTTCGGGGCGCTGGTGGTCAACCGCGGATTCGTCTACGGCGTCTCGGACAGCACGGTCTTCCGCATCGATCCCGAGACCTTCGCCGTCACGGCGGTCGTCCCCGGTATCAACGGCGCCTGGTACAGCGGCCCGCACATCGGCAGCGACGAGAACGGCTACCTCTACACGATGCGCGATCGGAACCTCGTCCGCATCGACGACCAGGGATGATCAAGGAGAAAACGATGGCTAATTCTGCCCTTTCCAGGCGTCGGCTGTTACAAGCGGGCGGCGCGGGGATACTCGGTACGGCCGCCGGGCCGTTGCTGAGCACGTCGGCGTCAGCGGCTCCGGCAACGACTCTGGCAGCGGCGGCGGCTCCGGCCACCGCGGCCGGCCGGGCGCCGACGATCACCGACCTCGGTCCGGGCGTCGTCCAGTTCTCGCTGATGAGCGGCCTGCGAGTGGGCGATGTGCTCTACATCGGCTCCCGCAACCTCAGCCCGCCGCGCGTCATCGGGTTCGACCTGGGCACCCGCAAGGTCGTCTCGCACACCGAGCTCAGCGCCGGCTACACCATCCAGGCGCTGGCCGCGGATCCGACAGGCCGCTACCTGTACGCCGGCACGCTTTCGAAGACCCCGACCGACCCGGCGAACCTGTTCCGCTGGGACCTGACGAACCCCGGCGCACCGGCCGTCGCCCTCGGCGAGATCGGCGACCGTGACGTGCGGGCCGTGGCCACGGCTCCCGACGACACGCTCTACGCCGTCGGCGGCGGCTCGGACACCGCACCGGCGTTGTGGCAGTACGATCCGGCGTCCGGCGCGATCTCCAACCTCGGAATCCCCGATCCCGGCGCCACCCTGGCCAAATGCGTCGCCGCCACCGACACCACGGTGTTCTTCGGCGCCGGCAGCCTGTTGGCGGGCGGGAACGGTGCCAGCAAGGCATCACTGTTCGCCTACGACCGCGCGTCGAAGAAGTTCACTTCGATCGTGCCGCGGGAGTTGGCGGGCGACCCGAGCCTGCGCGACCTCGCCGTCATCGGCGACCTGCTGGCGATCGGCACCTCGGGCTCGGGCGGGCCGGGCACGGCGCACTTCGCGGCGATGGACCTGGACGACTACTCGTCCTACACCGTCCTGGCCTCCAACGGCCTCACCGTCAAGAAGTTCGCCGCTGTCGCCAGCGACATCTACTACTCCACCGACCTGGGGCTACAGGCCTACTCGACGACGGCCAAGACGCTGACCACCATCGGGCTGAACGGCCTGGACCTCGGCGAGATCTGGGGCGTCGACGCCTACGCGGGCAAAGTCGAGGTCACCTCCGCGTACGGGTTCGTCGCCGAGATCGCCCCGCAGACCGGCGCCGCCACCGTCACCGACCTCGGGAGCGCGGGAGCGCCGACGGACCCGCAGCTGTGCATGGGAGTCGCCGCCGGCGGCGGTTACGCCTACATCGGCGGCACCGGCAGCATCGCGCGCCACTCGCTGAAGGACGGCACGGTCGTCGACCTCCAGTTCCCCGGCGAGGCGAAGCACGCCGTGGTCCTGGACGGGGTGCTGTACACGTCGCAGTACGACTCCGAGGGCATCTGGCGGTACGACCCGGCCTCAGGCAAGCCACAGCACCAGGTTGCGCAGTTCCCACCGGCACAGAACCGACCGGTGGGCATGTGCTGGGACAGTACCAACGAACTGATACTGGTCGGGCTCCAGGACGACAGCGACGGCGGCGGATCGTTAGTCGCCTACAACCCGTGCACCGGCAAGGCCAGATCCTGGATCAACCCGATCGACCAGTACCAGATGATCCGCGCCGTCGCCTCGCACGACGGCATCGCGTACCTGGGCGGCGACAACGCGCAGCACACCGGCCCGCGCGGCACGATCCTGGCCTGGAACCCGGTGGCCGGCCGAGAACTGTGGCGCCTGGAGTCGAAGCAGACCCTGGGCCTGTCGGCGCTGGCAGTCCGCGACCGGCACCTGTACGGACTCAGCCTCAGCGGCGGCTTCTTCGTCGTCGACCTGAACACCCACGCGATCGTCCACACCCAGAACCTGGGCGCCATCTGCCCCGGCTTCTCACAGTTACTCGTCAACCGCGGCGTCGTCTACGCGGTCTCCGACACAACGCTGTTCCGCTTCGACCCGAAGACGTTCGCAGTCACAGTGGTCGCAGCCGGCATCAACGGCGCCTGGTACAGCGGCCCCAGCCTCAACAACGACGAGCGGGGGCTGCTCTACACCCTGCGCGGGCACAACCTGGTGCGGATCGACGACCATCCGCATCCGTAGCGAAGGCCCCTGCTGATCGGCCGAATCCCTTGCGGCAATAGCAGACAGGAACATACTGCGACGACGCAGAGTGCTTCCTGGCGCTGCGCCGCAGGGGATCCAGCCACCGGCGGCGTCTGCGAACAGCGCAATGGATAGGCGCTCGTTGAACGCTGGCTGAAGGCGCGCTGGTTGAAGGTGCGTTAGCCGGAGGCGCGCTAGTTAAAGGTGACAGGTCCGGCGATGTCACGAGCCTGCACGACAGAACCGTCCACAGTCCCCGAGACCGTGCCGGTCACGTCGCCGGCGCCGGTGACCGTGACCGTGACGACAGCCGCGCGGTGCCAGTCGGCCAGTTCGGCGGCGAGCGTCGGATCGGCGGCGGCCGCGGCGGCCAGGGCCTGCGCCAGTCCTGGTATCTGCTCGGGGTTCAGCGGGCCGTCCAATGCGGGCAGCGCTTCCCCGGCCTCGCCGCCGGAGCGCGTCTTCCACTTCCCCACGATCCACGCCAGACCCGCCAGGCTTCGCCGCCCGGCTTCGCCGCCAGCCGCGTCCAGTGCCTTCGACAACGCACCGGCCAACATCTGTGCGGTGACAATCTCCATCGCCCGACCCCCAGCCCGTGTCCGGCCGGCCCCTGTGTGAGCCGGCGTCCTGCTCCTACCCGTCACGACGACGGTGCCGCGGTCGCCGTGGGGTCGTTCACCAGTCCGGCACAGAGTGTGTACGATTTGTCGCTCGGCTGCCAGCGTTCGTCAGAGCCGCCCCATCCGGGGACGGTATCCGTGGTGCACGTGGCCGTCGGGTCGTCGAAGCGGCGGAGCACCTGCCAGACCGCTTCACCGGCAGGCGGTGCGGCTCCACACGCCAGCGGAGCCCAGGGCCCGTTCTTGGCGGCACCCGGCGGCATCGCATAGAAGCACTCGCCTTGCTTGATGTTCTTGATGTCGTAGGGCGTCGCGCTCGTGAAATGGTCGTGGACGTAGTTCCAGATGGGCTGATGCAAGACCAAGACGACGATGAAGAGAAGCCCGCCGATGATGGAGCCCCATCCTGAACTGGAAGACGTCGAGGGCGCAGGACTGTTCGGCGCCTGCGGTTGCGGGGTGTCGATGACCGGCGGGCGCGGGAGCCCGGAGCTGGCGCCCAAGGTCACTGATTCCCACGGCATCTTCGAGTTCTTATTCGGGGCCGCCTTCGCGTGCTGAGGTACTGCTTCGGTGGCTACGAGGTCCGGAGACGGGGCGGTCCACCCGTCGGCCTTGCCGCCGGACAGCAGCGCCTGGGCCTGGGCGGCGGTGGGCCTCTGCTCGGGCGGCTTCAGTGTCAGTGCGGTGATGAGCGAGGCGAGCCGTCCGGCGCGGGTCATCGGCGGCAGCGGTTTGGTGAGGATCGCGGTCAGCGTGCCGGTCCGGCTGTTCTTCTTCGCGAACGGCGAGACGCCTTCCACTGCCTCGAACAGCGTCACCCCGAGGGAGAACAGGTCGGAAGCCGGACCGTCGTTCTCGCCTTCGGCGCGCTCCGGCGCTATGTACGCCATGGAACCCATGACCGATCCGGAGACGGTCATGGTGGTATCCGTCTCGGCCTTGGCGATCCCGAAGTCGGTGAGCAGTATCTGTCCGTCGTCGGAGAGCAGGATGTTGGCCGGTTTGACGTCCCGGTGCACGATCCCGGCCTTGTGCGCGAAGCCCAGCGCGGACAGCATGGCTTCGGCGATCCTCGCCACGGCGTCCACTTCCAGCGGAGCGCCGGCCGATTCCGGATCCGCGTGATCGGACAGCAACGCGGTCCGCAGCGAGGTGCCGCGTACCAACTGCATGACGATCCACGGCGCGCCGTCCTCGATGACGACGTCGTAGACGGTGACGATGTTGGCGTGATCCGCCAGAGCCGCGGCGTTGCGCCCCTCGCGCCGGGCCCGGTCGAGCCGCTCCGCGTGCTGCGCCGGCGGCAACAGCGACAGCATGACTTCCTTGACGGCCACGGCCCGGCCCAGCTGCTCGTCGGTCGCTTCCCAGACCCGGCCGAAGCCGCCTACGCCCAATAATTCGATCAGCCGGTAGCGACCCCCCACCAACGTCCCGATCTCAGCCACCGACAACCCCCCATACGAATGCCGCCATGCACCGGGACCGACTCCCGCCAGGAGGATAGCCGTCATGAACGTCGGTGTACACAGAGAGCGCCCCGGCCGCGGGCGGGCGATCCGGCCGCATCGTGACTCGGCACGGTGGCCTTCGAGGCCGCTGGGCGGGCACTACCGTAGGTGATGTCCGGTGTCGTTGGCGTGTTCCGAAGAAAGCGGTGCCGAGGTGGTCAGCGACCGGATGGCCATGGTCCTGGCGCAGTTGGACCGTGGCGGGAGCGGTGACGGCGCCGACGGCTTGTCGCATCTGGCCTCTTCGACAGTCGCAGTGATCGTGGGAGTCGACGGCATGTGTGCCGGGGTGGGCACCGGGCCCGCGGGCACGGTGCCGGCCTGGGGCGGTGAGGCGGTCGGCACCGCGCTGGAGGACCTGCAGTTCACGCTCGGCGAGGGACCGAGCCGGGACGCCGCGGTGACCGGGGTCCCGGTTCTGACGCCGGATCTGGCCGACGCCCTGGCCCGCTGGCCTGCGTTCACCCCGGCCGCGATGGGCTTGGGCGCGCGGGCGCTGTTCGTGTTCCCGCTGCGGATCGGCGCGATCGGGGTCGGCACGATGCTCGCGCATCGTCGCGCCCCCGGCGCCCTGGCGGCGGCCCAGATCGCCGACGCGCTCGCCCTGGCCGACGCGGTGACGCTCGCCCTGTTACACCGGCAATGGTCCACGCCCGAGGACGGTGGGCAACCGGGCCCCGGCTGGGCACAGCCCGTGACCTATCGGGCCGAGGTGCACCAGGCGACCGGGATGGTCAGCGTGCAGCTCGAGGTGAACCTGGCCGAGGCGCTGGTCCGGCTGCGGGCCCGCGCCTGGGCCGAGGACCGTCCGCTCGCCGACGTCGCCGCCGACGTGGTGGCCCGGCGCCTGCGCTTCAACGCCTCGGATCGGTGACACCCGGACCGATGGCGCCCGTACCTAATGGCGCGCCCGGGCCTAATGGCAGCCGGACCTACAGCGCCCGGACCTGCGGCACCCGGACCTACGCCATGAAACCCGGCTCAGTGACAGCCCGATCAGTGACACCCGGATCAGAGACATCCCCGACCTCGACAGGACGGCGCGGCCACCCCCGCGACCTGCCTGGCGGGTCTACCTTGGAGGCATGAGCGTGACCCGTGAACGACAACTCGTCGAGACGTTCGTCGAGGTGGCCGACACCCTGGTCGACGACTTCGACGTCATCGACTTCCTGCTCACTCTGGCCGGGCGCTGTGTGCGGCTCCTGGACGTGGACGCCGCCGGCATCATGCTCATCGACCAGCGCGGGCATCTGCACGCCGCGGCAGCCTCCACCGAGAGCGCGCGGCTGGTGGAGCTGTTCGAACTACAGACCGACGCCGGTCCGTGCATCGACTGCTGCCGCACGGGCACTCCCGTGGTGAACGCCGATCTGGGGGCCAATGCCGGGCGCTGGCCCCAATTCGCCGAGGCCGCGCGGGATTCGGGTTTCGTGGCGGTGCACGCCCTGCCGCTCCGCCTGCGGGAGAACGTCATCGGGGCCCTGAACCTTTTCAGCGCCGAGAGCCGGGTGCTGACCGAGGACGACGTCCGCGCCGGACAGGCGCTGGCGGACGTGGCGACCATCGGCATCCTGGCCCAGCGCAGCCTGCACCAGGCCGAGCTGCTCGCCGCACAGTTGCAGAGCGCCTTGAACAGCCGCATCGTCATCGAACAGGCCAAGGGCGTGCTGGCCGAGCGCCACCGGATCAGCGTCGACGAAGCGTTCGCGCTGCTGCGCGAACACGCCCGCCACCGCAATCTGCGGCTGTCCGATCTGGCCCGTGACGTCGCCGAACGCTCGGCGGCGGCGGCCGAACTGTGGCGCGCCTGACCGCTGGAACGAACACCATGGAGCCGGCGAGCTCCGTGATCACGTCGGCGCCGCACGGTTCGGTCTCTGATTTGGTCTCTGGTTCGGTCTCTGATTTGGTCTCCGGTTTGATCTCCGGCGTTCCGGACAGCAGGAGCCCGTCGGCCGACCCGCGTTTCGGCCGGTGGCGTTGCGATCGATTCCCGCGACCGATCGATAGCGTTGGTCTGGACTGGGCTTCGACATCAGGGATCTGGATCTGCCATGGGCTACGGAACGGCGTCGAAGAAGCTCGTGCCACGCGTCCCGCACCGGCACGGCGAGGGCGAGAAAGATCATCTGACGAGTTTCGGCGGCCTGGCCGCGCTGTCGCTGGACGCGTTGAGCTCGGTCGCCTACGGCCCGGAGTCCATACTGCTGGTGCTGGCCGTGGCGGGCACCTCCGCGCTGCGCCTGACGCTGCCGATCACCGTGGCCATCACCGTGTTGCTGGCGGTGCTGGTGGTCTCCTACTGCCAGGTCATCGCGGTGCACCCGGACGGCGGCGGCGCCTACGCGGTGGGCAAGAAGGACC
Source organism: Catenulispora pinisilvae (assembly GCF_015356865.1). GTDB lineage: Bacteria > Actinomycetota > Actinomycetes > Streptomycetales > Catenulisporaceae > Catenulispora > Catenulispora pinisilvae. The sequence continues at coordinate 62,493 of NZ_JAAFZA010000003.1, read as the reverse complement.
TGGGCGGCACGGTCAGCCTGCTGGCCGCCGCCAGCCTGGTGGTCGACTACGTCCTGACGGTCGCGGTCAGCCTGGCGGCCGGCGCGGCGAGCCTGGCCTCGGTGTTCCCGTCGCTGGCGCACCACATCCTCGGCCTGACCCTGCTCGGACTGGTCCTGATCGCGGGCATCAACCTGTGGGGCGTCGCCGAGAGCGCCCGGGCCTTCATGGTGCCGATGCTGCTGTTCCTCGGCGCTATCTTCGCCGTCATCGGCGCCGGGCTGTTCCGGACCCATCCGGCGGCGGTGGTGGGCACCGCAGTGCCCGTCCATGCCGTCGAGGCGGTGAGCGTGCTGCTGATCCTGAAGGCCTTCGCCGCCGGCTGCTCGGCGCTGACCGGGATCGAGGCCATCGCCAACGGGGTGCCGACCTTCCGCGAGCCGCGCGCCGAACGCGCCCAGCGCACGGAGCTGATGCTCGGCGGGCTGCTGGCCGCCATGCTCCTCGGACTGGCGATCCTGATCCACCGGCAGCATGTCGCACCGCGCGGCGGCGTCACGGTGCTGGCACAGCTCACCGCCGGTTCGTTCGGCACCGGCTGGGCGTACTACGCCACGAACATCATCGTCACCCTGATCCTGGCCCTGGCCGCGAACACCAGCTTCGGCGGACTGCCGGTCCTGATGAGCCTGCTGTCCCGGGACAACCGCCTGCCGCACCTGTTCGGCCTGCGCGCCGAACGCCCGGTCTACCGCTACGGCGTGGTCGCCCTGGCGCTGCTGGCCGGGCTGCTGCTGACGGCGGTGCACGCGGCCACAGACCGGCTGATCCCGCTGTACGCGATCGGGGTCTTCATCGGATTCACCATCAGCCAGACCGGGCTGGTCCGCCACTGGTTCGGCGAACGCCCGCCCCGCTGGCGGCTGCGCGCCGCCCTCAACGGGACCGGCGCGGCCCTGACCGGGCTGGCCGCCGTCGTGTTCATCATGACCAAGTTCGCCGCCGGGGCCTGGGTCGTGGTGATCACCGTGCCGGCGCTGATGCTGCTGTTCGCCCGGATCGAGAGCTACTACACGGCGGTCGGCCGCGAACTGGACCTGTCCAGAAACCCCACACCCGCGCCCCCGCCGACCCGAAGCCTGGTGATCGTCCCGGTCGGCAGTGTCAGCAAGCTGACCGAGCACGCCCTGTACGCCGCCCGATCGCTGGCCGACGATGTCGTCGCGGTCAGCGTCTGGCCCGATCCCGGGCAATGCTCGCAGTTCCGCGACGCCTGGGACCGGTGGGATCCCGGTGTCCGGCTGGAAACCCTGGTGAGTCCGCACCGGTCGCTGGTCCACCCGATGGTTTCCTACGTCCGGCAGGCGGCGGAGGGCAGTCGGCAGGTCGCCGTCCTCATCGTCGAGGTCCAGCCGCGCCGATGGCGCTACCGGATCCTGCAGAACCAGCGCGGTCTGCTGCTGGCAGCGGTTCTGCGCGCCAGCACCGATGTCGTCATCTGCACCATCCCCTACCGCCTCACCAGCCGGTAGACGATCGCGGCCGACGACTACCGCGCGTCGCCGTCGGCGTGTGTCCTGAGCCTGCCGAGGATCCCGGTGAGCAGACGGGAGACCTGCATCTGCGAGACCCCGAGCTCCTGGCCGATCTCGGTCTGCGTCATGCTCCGGAAGAAGCGCATGAGCAGGATCTCCTTCTCCCGCGCGGACAAAGTCGCCAACAGCGGCCGCAGGGTCTCGCGATCGATGACGTTCTGGATGCCACGATCGTCGGCACCCATCAGGTCGCCCGGCATCGAGCCGGCCCCGTCCTCGGTGGCGGCCGGCACGTCCAGCGACCCCACGGCGTGCAGCCCGGTCGCGCCGATCGCGTCGGCCACCTCCCCCGGATCGGCGGCCAGCAGCACGGCGAGTTCGGAGACGGTCGGAGCCCGGTTCAGATCCTGCGAGAGGGTCTCGGTGGCGTCTCGCAGTTCACTGCTGAGCTCCTGGATGCGCCGCGGCACATGGACCGCCCACGTCGTGTCCCGGAAGTAGCGCTTGAGTTCCCCGAGGATCGTGGGGGTGGCGAAGGTGAGGAACGCGGTGCCGAAGTCGGGATCGAAGTGGTCGACCGCCTTGACCAGGCCGACGTAAGCGGACTGGAGAACGTCCTCCGCGGCCTGGCCGTGCACGCCGTAGCGGCCGGCGACGTAGCGGGCGTAGGGCATGTACTCGGTGATCACGGCCACCCGCAGCGCGGACCGTTCGGCGTCACCGGGCGCCAGGCGGTGCATCCGGTCCAAAGACCGCAGCGCCGCGGCCCGCTGGTCGGTCCGGTCGCGGCCGTGGCGATCGCGGCCGTGACCGATCCGCGGCTCGGAGGTGGGCTCGGGGGCGGAGGCGAACTCGAAGGCGGGCTCGGAGGCGGAGGCGGGCTCGAAGGCGGGCACGCGGGCCCGGTCTCGCTGGTGCGGGAGAAACACGGCTGTGGCATCGGGACGGGCGCGGAGTCGGCGGCCCAACCGGGAACGGCGCGGTTGACCTCGTGGCACGCGAGGCCGGACCTCGCATGTCGGCGTGCTGATGGAAGTCCTGCCCATTGAGCGCCCTACGCTTTCGCATGTGGGGCGTCGGCTGCGTGGGAGGGCTTTCGCGGCCGAAGATGAAACCGGTTTTTGCCCCGACCGCATACGGCGCGTCGGAATTCACGGCGCCAGAGTCTTGGGCGTATGAAGGTACTGCCACAATAGCGCGAATCGGGATGGTGCGTATATAGCGCCCCTGCCTCTTACCTGGCCCGATCGCGAGGAGTCAGCGGCCCGGTGCGCGGAAGCGCAGACGCGGAAGCGGATGCGGACACCGATGCGGATGCGGCCGCGGCCGCGGCCGCCGGACCGAGCCGGTGTTCGGCCAAGCGTCGGGGGTCGGGCCAACGAACATCGGTGGCCCAGCCGAGGCGCTCGAACAGCCGGATCACCCCGGCGGACAGGTCGATCTGGCCGCGATCCACGCCGTGCCGGGCGCAGGACGGATCGCAGTGGTGGGTGTTGTGCCAGCTCTCGCCCATCGACAGCAGGGCCAGCGGCCACAGGTTCGTGGCCCGGTCGTGGCGGCGGGTCGCGAACGGCCGCGTCCCCATCAGGTGACACAGGGAGTTGACACTCCACGTCACGTGCTGGAGCAGGAACACCCGGGCCAGCCCGGCCCATATCAGTGCCGTGACTCCCGCGGTCCAGGCGAAGTCGCCGATCGCCCAGCCGGCCAGGGCCGGCAAGGCCAAGGACGCCACGCACAGCACGGGGAACAGCCCGGAGATCCGGCGCATGACCGGTTCGGCCACCAGGTCCGGGGCGAAGTGGCCGACGTCGGTCGGGTCGTCGCCGAACAGCCAGCCGAAGTGGGCGTGGACCAGGCCGTGCAGCTGGCCCACCGGTCCGGTGCCGTACCGGTAGGGCGAGTGCGGATCGCCGGGCCGGTCGGTGAACGCGTGATGCCGCCGGTGGGTCGCGACCCAGCTGATGACCGAACCCTGGAAGCTCATCGATCCCGCGACCGCGAGCCCCGCGCGCAGAGCCGGTTTGGCGGTGAAGCTCCGGTGGGTCAGCAGTCTGTGGAAGCCGACGGTCACGCCGAACCCGGTCAGGAAGTAGAAGAAGCCCGCCAGCAGCAGGTCGACGACCCCGACGCCCCTGCCCCACAACAACCACACCGCGGCGACGAGACCGAGCAGCGGCGCGATGACCAGCAAGGCCGTCACGGCCACTTGAATTCTGCGTTGAACCGGTGTCGTGGCGGTCGGCGGGTGGCCGGGAAACGGCTCTACGCCGTCATAGGGGATAGCAGCCATAGCGATTACCTCACTGGTTGATTGCAGCGAGGCGGGTCACGAGACCGGCATAAGGTCTAGACCTGATCGAAAACTCGGTCGGGCTGCGATGGTCGGGTGCGTTGCGGGCATTCTACGGCCGCTGGCCGGGCGCAGGCCAGGAGCGGTGCCGGGCAGCGGGACGGCGTGCTCGGACGACGGCGTCCCCCGCTGCGATGCCGCGCCTCGCGGGGTGAGACGCGGCACCGGTCCAGGGGGTGTTACTTGGGGAGGATGACCCCGATGAAAGCTCGGTAGCGCCGCAGGGCCATGCGCAGCCCCTCGGTTCCGGGGCTGCCGTCCTGCCAGTCGGCCGCCAGATCGATTCTGCGGGCCTGGAAAGCGCTTTGCAGGGCCGCGGCGATCTCGTTGATGAGCCGGTCCGCCTCCCGCACGGACTCCGCCGGGTCCTCCACGAAGCCGGCCTGGATCTCGGCCCAGCGGCTGAGGAACGCCTGCTCCGCCTCGTCGCTCAAGAGCGGCTCCATGGATTCCGGCTCCGGCTGCCGCTCCTCGGTGAGCACGCCCCCGTCGTCAGCCCACCGGTGGGTCGGCTCGGTGGGGAAGGTGTCCTGGTCCACGACCGGTTCGGCGTTCACGGCGTGACTTCCGATTCCTTGATCCTGCGCGACACCACTGCACCGGGTTCGGTCAGCAGGTCTTCGAAGAGGGTCTGGTACTGCATCAGGGCTTCGCGTTTCACCTCGGTCGGCATCGACGCCGGATCGGACCGCAGGCGTTCGCTGACCCACAGCGCTTGGCGGTAGTCCGCCAGGGCGGGTCCGTACTGGACCGAAAGCAGAGCCAGCTGCTCGCCTTGATCGTCGCCGGGATAGCCCTTGGCTTCCAGCAGCCGGGCCAGCAGCTGCGCGGCACTGGTCACGGCGACCCCCGGGTCTTCGAGGAAGCCGCCTCGGATGTGCTGCCAGGACGTGGCGTAGAAGTCCCGGTCGTTCGCACTGATCGGCTCCAGGCGCAGCCTGTCGTGCATCTGGTTGCGCCGCGCCAGCTCCCGGTCCGCGGCCCGCGTTCCGCCCTGCTCGGCCCGCACCCGGGCGTATTCGGGCCCGAACGAGGTACGGATCCGGCGCTTGGCGTACTCGTGCCGGCCGCTGTACGCCACGACGGCGACGACCAGGACTATGGCGATGGCGATGAAGACCACGGCGGTGATCATGAGGGCCTCCTCAAAGGGGCTTCCGCCCATGAGTACCCGAATCGCCGGATCCAAACGGGGTGGCGCAGATAGTTCAGATATCGGCGAAGGCATCGACGGCGGTCGGATAGCAGCGCAGCGTCGCCGCGAGTCCGGTGATGTCGAGCATCTTCTGCATGCGACGGTCCGTGCGGCACAGCCGGACCCACCCGCCACCTGTGAGAGCCCAGTTGTGGATGAGGACGAACGCGTTCAGGCCCGCGCAGTCGCAGAAGTACAACCCGGCCAGGTCGACGACGACGTACGGGCGGGGGCGGGCTTCGAACGTTTCGAAGCAGACGGTCTTGACGGCGGGAGCGGTCGCGATATCCAGCTCACCGGTCAGGGCGACCACCGGTCTGCTCGCGGCCGGATCGACCGATATGGTCAACAAGGCCCGCGATGTAGTGGCGGCGGCGCCGATATCCCGCTGACCGGAATCGGTCCGCCCACGTAAGTCGGCACCCGAGTCGGCGCCTGAGCCGATGCCCGCCATGACGGCCTCCTAAGACCTGCCGCAGGAGCGCGAAGCGTCACCGGGGTCCGGGGAGACCGCCCGGATTGGCCGGGCGTAGTTCAACTCTAGACCTCTCGGCCAGCGGAGAGACTTTCAACTCAGAAGGTCTTCATCGCACCCGCTGCCGCGGCCGACGCAGCCGCACCACCCCGTAGACGACAGCCGCGGCGACCAGCACGCAGCCGATGAGCAGCAGGTAGAACAGCCCTTTGACGACGGCGCCGATGACGCCCAGCACGACCGCGGCCAGGATGAGGAGCAGGAACACAACCATGGCGCTTCTTCCTGTTGCAGGCAGATGCTCAGCTTGCGGGCAGGTGATCAGGTTGCGAGCAGGTGGTCAGCTTGCGCGCCGGTGGTCAGCGGCGGGCGAGTTGCCGCTCTCCGGAAGCACCCGCCTCGTACGGCAGCTCGTAATGCTGGAAGACGGCCTCCTCGTCCTCGAAGGGGAGAACGTCGTCGGTACCGATCGCCGGGCTGCGCTTCACCAGCGACTTCGCGTAGTTGACCCGGACGTAGTCGGGTCCCACGACCACGTCGTCCAGCGGGACGAACACCAGGCGGTGCCTGGTGGGAAGGCCGACCCGGACGGTCGCCATCGCGGGTTCGTCGGTGCTGGTGTCCACGTAGACCGCCTCCAAGGAGCCGATCTTGTGCCCGCCGGAGTCGACCACATCGTAAGTACGCCACTCCCGCAGGTCCGCTGCCTGGATCATCGTGCCTCCTCCGGCGCTCGGGGGAAAATAGCCACAACTAGCCTTTTTGCCAGCATACGCCCACCAACTCCCGATATAGCGCGATCTGCGGAATCAGCGAGGCGCGGTGCCCGGGCCGGACCACGCCTCTCACTTGGCCAGCCCGGACACGAGGTTGATCGACGTCGCGATGATCACGGCCCCCAGCGGGAACGACAGCCACGCGTGCCGCAGCGCCGTGCGCCGGATCTCCTTGGACCCGATGTTCGTGTCGGAGACCTGGAACGTCATACCGATCGTGAACGCCAGATAGGCGAAGTCGCTGTACTGCGGAGCGTCAGACTCGTTGAAGTCGATCCCGCCGACTTCGCCGGAGTAGTAGAGCCGCGCGTACTTCAACGTGAACACCGTGTGGACGAGCGTCCAGGACGCGAAGACCGAGACCAACGCCAGCGCCGCCTGCGCGTACTCGGCGTTCCCGCCGGCGTGGCCGGCTCCGAACAGCACTACCCCGACGGCGACCAGGCTCGCGACCGCCGCCCCGAGCAGGACCAGATCGGCCAGATCGCGGCTGGGGTTCTCCCGCTTGGCATGCCCGGCCGTGGCCTCCGCGTCCAGGCTCCACACAGCGGACCACACCCACGCGCAGAAGACGATCGCCAGCACGTCCCAGCCGATCAACGGCGCGGCCCGGCCGGCGCCCAGCAGCGCCGTGGCCACGCCCGCCACGAACGCCGCGGCGACGGAAACCAGCAGCTTCGTCCGGGCCGAGCTGAAGGGCCGGCCGGTCGCAGCACTCTGATTCCGGTCCCCGGTGTGCGCTTGGCTCGTCAAGACCGGGGTCCCGACCGATCACCATGGCGACGGACCGTACGGCGCTCCTCCTCGGACATCGCGCCCCACACCCCGTACTGGGCCATCCGCGGATGGGCCAGTGCCCACTTGCGGCAGGACTCGATCACCGGACACCGGTGGCACACCGCTTTCGCCTCGGTGAGCTGCTGCTTGGGCCGGGTGTAGCCGGGCGGGGTGATCGGGAAGAACAGCTCCGGCTCGCTGGTCCGGCAGGCGCCCTGTTGGACCCAGTCGGCCATGTCGTCCCCCGGCGTCCGCAAACGCTGCGGACTCACCGGGCGGGCACCCCTCCGGCGTTTGGGCGTGCCGGCGCCCCCGGCGCGCGGTCGGGTGCCGACGATCCTCGCGTGGCTGAGCGTCTCGGTGGCGTAAGTCATCAGTACCCTCCTTCGGTGGGGTGCGCCAATGCGTCGCGGAGCCGGTCGACCAGACCCGGCTCGGATCCGACGGGCACGTTGTCTGGCGGCGTCGTGACGGCCGCCGGGTGCGGGCGGGTCGGTCTGACCGCCTTGTCGGCTTGAACCTTCCCGCCGAGTTCGCGCAACTCCGTCGCAGGACACGCCGCGGCCAGACACGGGAACAGCTGCGCCTCCTCGTCCTCGGCATGGGAGCGGGTCACGGCCATCAGCTTGATGAGCACCCGATCGAAGACCTCGTCGGTCGCTTCGAGAGGTTCAAGCTGCTTCATGAGCGCCTCGGCCGCGGCGTTCGCACTCACCGCGTGGTCGGCCACCGCTTGTCCCCCAACGGCCTCGCGGACGATCGGGTAGACGTACTGCTCCTCAGCCACCATGTGCCGGACCAATTCGATGATGACCTGGTCCGCGAGCTCCTTGCGGCGATTGCGGTAGCGGGCATGGTCCTGGACCTTGTTGAACAACTCCTCGACATGCTGGTGGTCGCCCCTGAGCACCGCGATGACGTCGGGGTTGTCGAGGTTATCGGGGCTATCGGGGGTGCCAGGGCTGTCAGGGGTGTCCTCGGTTATTGACATGGCGACTCCAATGCGACTGTGCGCGGGTCGCGGGATAGAACCGCGAGCCTCCTGCTGCCCTGCCCGCCCGAGAGTAAACAGCCTCGTCACACTCTGCCCCGGCGCTCGGAGGCGCCCAGCCGCCGACGCTGTTCCCAGTCCGCGATCACCTCTGGCGGCGGCTGGTGATGCCCCAGGCGGTGACGGCGGATACGGCTGCGGTGATGGCGATGAACCACCAGACCTGTCCGAAGGCGCGCGCCGGATGGTGTGCGGAGTCTGCCGCGCTGAGGATGGCGATGAGGATGGCGACGCCCAGGACGTAGCCGAGCTGGCGGCTGGTGTTGACCACGGCGCTGCCGGAGGCGGCCTGCGCCCCGGGCAGGTGGGCGGTGGCCTGGGTCAGCATGACCGGCATGGCCAGGCCGATCCCGGCGCCGATAAGCGCCCCTACCGCGAGGACGGCGGCCGCACCCGCGACGAATACGTGCTCACCGACATGGGCCGCGGCCTGTTCCCGGTGATCGTGGCCCTGATGCAGTGGGGCGACAAATACCTCCAGGACGGCACGGGGCCGCTGCACTACCTCGACCACGAAGCAGGCGTCCCGGTCCACGTCGAAGTGCGCAGTGAAACCGGGGACGCGGTCGAACTGGAACAGATCAGTGTCCGGAGAAACCCGGCGTGGTCAGCACCGAAAGCGCCGAAGACTCAAGCGTCGGAGTCGGTCGGGTAGTCGGTGTAGCCTTCAGCGCCTCCGCCGTAGAAGGTGGCGGGGTCGGCATCGGCAAGCGGGCGCCGAGCCCGCAGTCGCGCGGGAAGGTCGGGATTGGCCAGGAAGCGGCGGCCGAACGCGATGAGGTCCGCGCGGCGCTCGTCGATGGCGGCTGTCGCCGTCTCCGCCGTGTACCCCCCGCCCAGTATCAGCATCCTGTCGAACGCCGGGCGGCGCGGAACGATCAGGTTGCAGCTAACTGTGGGACACCCTGCCGCGATGGATCAGCTGGACGGCGATACGTCCGCCCGCGCTGTGCACGGCCTCGGTCACCCGTCGCCACCCGGCGATCTGCCGGGCGCTGTGGATGCCCTCGGTCCACAGGTAGCCCGACGCCTCCGGGGAGACGGCCACCGACCCGGTCACGACCAGTCCGGCGCTCGCGCGCTGGCTGAAATAGGTGGCGGTGAGCTCTGTGGGGATGCCGGCCTCGGGCGCCCGGCTGCGCGTCATCCCCGACATGACGATGCGGTTGGGCGACTCCAGGGTGCCGAGTTTGACCGCGGTGAACAGTGCGGGAGGTTCTTCGGGAGCAGGGCTACGGCTCCTCACCGGCGACCCGACTCCGCGACGAGGACGGGCGCCCGCTCGACGAGCTGCCGGCCGCCGTCCCACTGGCCGACGACAACCTGCGGCTGTCGGTCAACGCCTTCTTCGTCACCGACGGCACGCGATCGGTCCTCATCGACACCGGAGCATCCAACGCCTGGCACGACCCCACCATGGGCTTGATCTACGACGCGCTCGACGAAGCGGGAATCGACCGCGCGCAAGTCACCGACGTCGCCATCACCCACCGGCACGAAGACCACGTAAGCGGCCTGATCGCGCCGGACGGCTCAGAGGCGTTCCCCGAACTCGAGCGCGTGTGGATCGGCGCGGGCGACACCTCGGTGTTCACCGGACGGCTCGCACCGATCCGCGACCGGGTGGTACCCGTGTCGGAACAGGTCGCGATCAACGACTGGACCACCGCGATCCCCACACCGGGCCACACGCCCGGCCACACCGTCTACGACGTCAGGAGCACCACCGGCCGCCTTCTCGTCTGGGGCGACACCGTCCACGTTCCCACGCTCCAATTCGAGCAGCCGAACGTGTCCTGGGAGCTCGACGGCAACCAGTCCCAGGCCCGCGCCGCGCGGGCGGCCCTGCTCAAGCAGCTGGCCCAGCCGCAGTGTTTCGTAGCCGGCGCCCACCTAGATTCGCCCGGCATCGCCCGCGTGACCGCCGCCGGCGACGGCTATGCGTTGGAGTACCTCGCACCGCCGATCGGCTGATCTCCGCGATGTCGGATGGACACGCGGATGGACACCGCCCACCCCGCACAGCACTACCGAAGGCCGGGACCAGAGGTCCCGGCCTTCGGTTATGTACGGGGTGCGGCTTCGCGCTGCACCCCGCCGGTGCCGGCCCCGCCAGCGCCCGCCTACGGCGAGCCGGCACCGCACTGAGCCGCCAGAGGCCCCCCGGCACCCAGCTTGCTCAGCCCAGGGGTGTTACAGGGTGTCGACCTGAAACAGAGCCCTGCGCAACTTGGCAGTGGTCATCTCCATGTCCGCCAGGGCATGGATGGTCAAGATGGTGTCGCCGGATGCCCGAAGGCCTTGGCTGCCTCCAGGACCTTCTTCTTCTCCTTGGTGGCGTGGGCACCGTCGGCGGCGCACATCTCGGCACGTGATGGAGCGCGGGGCGCAGGGGATCGCAGACTGCGGGAAGACGGATCACCGCGGCGATCAGCACTTCGGGCGGACCAGTCCTGGGGAGGGTGTTCACCGTCGGGCGGGGGCCAGGCCCGGACAGCGCCCAGTACGCACGATCACAGTTCGAGACCGTATACGTACCCTGCGTTGCGCACCCCAGTCTGCACCGATGGACAGCGTTCTGCAAGACCCGATGTCGAATACGGGCTGCGTGTACTGGTCATGCTTAGTTAGTCGCGCTTATGCGGCGGCGCCTGGGTGACGTACCTATGTGACCGTACCTATGTGACCGTGCCTATGCGGTTCGCTGCCGCAGCCGCACCGGTGATCCCGGCCGGGCTATCGCCCAGGGCTTTGGCTATCGCTCCGGAGCTTCTGCCGTTCTACTGGAGGAGATACAACGCCTCACCGGATCCGAGGTGGAGCCATGTGCTGGAGTCCGGACGCCGACCTCATCGCCGGGGGTGTGATCGCCGCCCTCGGCGTCGGCGCTCTGGCCGGGGTCCGCCGCCGGACCGACCTCCCCCTGGCCGCGCTCCCGTTGCTGCTCGGGACCCACCAAATGGTCGAGTCGGTGGTGTGGCGGGGGCAGGAGGGCACCGTGTCGCCCTCGGTGGCCTCGTCGGCCCGGGTCGTCTGGGCCGTCATCGCGCTGCCCCTACTCCCCCTGCTGGTTCCAGTCGCGGTCCTGCTGGCCTCGTCGTCCGCGGCCGCCACGGTCCGGCGACAGCTCGTCTTCCTGACCGGCCTCGGCACGGCCACCTCCATCACCCTGGCCTTCGCCCTGGCCCGCGGACCGGTGAAGGCGCACGTCCACGGTCACACCCTCGCCTACACCGTCGGAATACCGGCCGCGCCTCTGGTCGTCGCGGGATACCTGGTCGCAACCCTCGGCGCCCTGCTCGTGGCGGAGGACCGCACCATCCGGACGCTCGGCGTCGTCTGCACGATCGGCAGCGTCGCCTGCTTCCTGATCTGGCGCCTGGCCTTCGCCTCGACCTGGTGCGCGCTCGCGGCGGTGGCGAGCCTGATCCTGCTGCGCTGGGCCTGGCGCTCGCGGCCGATGACCCGCCCGAGCGGGCTGGACGGCATGCGTTTGCAGGACTGAAGGCTTGGTCGACCAGGCCGCGGCCGCATTGCGGCTGGCACATCCCGGCTGATCGGAAGCGCACCACCGCCGGCGGGTGGGTGTACCACGCCCTGCCAGCCGAGCCGGTTTCGGCCTAGCGTTGTGGCCGTGGATGTGGGCAACGAACTCGGCGCCTTCCTGCGGGCGCGTCGCGGCTTGGTCAGCCCGAGCCGAGTCGGACTTCAGGACGATGCCTCTCGTCGGGTCAGCGGGCTGCGCCGTGAGGAGGTCGCGCTGCTTGCCGAAGTGAGCACGGACTACTACGTGCGGCTGGAGCAGGGACGCGAGCGAAGGCCTTCCGAGCAGGTCCTCAACGCGATCGCGCGCGCCCTGCTCCTGGACGAGCCCACCACCGCGTATCTGTTCCGAGTGGCGACGCCGGCGGCGCGGAGGGCGCGGAGCGTCGCGCGGCCCGAGGTGGACGAGCGGCTGCGGCAGCTGATGGAGCACTTCCTGGACATGCCCGCGTGTGTGGTCGGACCGGCGAGCGACATCCTGGCGGCGAACAGCTTGGCCAAGGCCCTGTACAGCGGGTTCACCCGGTTCGGGAACCTGCTGCACATGATCTTCCTCGATCCGTTCGCCCACGGGTTCTACGTCGACTGGGACGAGGTGGCCGCGAACGCCGTGGCCAACCTGCGGGCCCAGACCGGGCAGTTTCCGGACGACCCCGGAATCGAGGAGATCATCGGCGAACTCAGCGTTCGCAGCGCGTTGTTCGCCCAGATCTGGGCGCGTCAAGAGGTGCGGCCTCGCGGGGCCGAGGTGAAACGCATCTGCCATCCCCGCATCGGACGTCTCGACCTGCACTACCAGGCCTTCACTGTGGTCGGCGCACCCGGGCAGCGGTTGTTCGTCTACTCCGCGGCGCCGGACAGCGCGGCGGCCGCCGGGCTGAGCGCCCTGCGCTCGCTGTCCGGTGTGACGAAATCCGGTGCGCCGGCAGACCCCGATGAACCGCTCAAAACTGCTGAGGCAAAGGAAACCCGGCGATGACCGAGATCGCCATGATGGCCGCAGGCGACCATGAACTTTCCGTCGCCCTGGACGGGACCGGCCCCGCGGTGATGCTCCTGCACGGCATCGGCGGCACGTCCGCCGTCTACCAGGGGCAGGCCGCTGCCCTGGCCGCGGCCAGGGCTCGCGTCATACGCCCTGACTTCGCCGGCGCCGGCCGGTCCCCGCTGGGACGGAGCCGGATCACCGTTGACTCGCACGCCGCCGACGCCATCGAGATCCTGGCCGGACTGAACATCGACCAGGTGCTGATGGTCGGCCACTCGATGGGCGGGCTCGTGGCCCGCACCATCGCGGCGACACGCCCGGACCTCGTATCCAGGCTGGTTCTGCTCGGGGCGGTCTCGCCTCCGACGCCCGCGGCCGCACAGTCGATTCGGAACCGTGCCGGCCGGATCCGGGAGCTGGGCAGTGCCGTCGTCGCAGACGAGATACTCGAGGCCTCCGTGAGCGCTGAGACCCGTCGGCTCCGCCCAGAAGTCACGGCGTTCATCCGCCACCTCATCTGCGGCCAGGACGCCGCGGGCTACGCGGCCAACAACGAAGCCCTCGCCGAAGCGACCGAGCCGGGAGAGATCCCCGCGGGCTTGCCGATGACGTTGGTCGCCGGCGAGCAAGACAGATTGAGCCCGCCGGAGCTGTCTGTTCGCATCGCCGCCGGGCATGAGGGCAGGCAAGTGGTCGTCATACCCGGCATCGGCCACTGGATTCCGCTCGAAGCAAGCAGCCAGGTCGCCTCGCTCCTCATCTCGTCCCTGGACGGATCATGAACAACCGACAGCGTTATGACGTGACGGCCAGGTCGAAGGCCCCCGCGTCCGTCATCTGGGCCTTGCTGCTGGACGCGGCGAGCTGGCCGGTCTGGTCGTGCGTCGACAGCTTGGAGCGCGAGCGGTCCGTCGGGCTCGACCCCGAGGGCCGGGACGGCGTGGGCGCGGTTCGCGCGTTCCGCACTGGGCGGATGGTCACCGGGGAGCGCCTGACGATGGTGGAACCCGAGAAGCGGCTGGCGTACGAAGACGCCTTCAACCCGATGATGCGCGACTACCAGGCCGCGATCGAGATCGAACCGGCCCCGGGGGAAGGCACGTCCATCCATTGGTACGGCGCCTACTCGACCCGCTGGGGGCTGGGCTGGCACATGCGGCCCTACCTTCAGCGGTACATGCAGAAGATGGCTGACGGCCTCGCGAGCCATGCCGAAACGGTCACCAAGCCCTGACCGCCGGCGCGGATAACTAGACATCCGGGTGCTCAACAGCACGTAAACCACGAACCGACCAGCGCCAACCTGCTCCAGGTGACGAATACCACGCGGTGTGCGTCGCACTTGGTGTCGGCGGGTCCGGGTGTGACCTTTGATGATCTCGCGCAGCGGCAACCCGACCGCGAGGCAACTGGGCTCCCCCACCGAGTTCACGCACACCGACCCGCACGTCATGATCGGTGAACCCCGCGCGGAGAAGCCAAGCGGCGTGGTGGCGACAGAGATGCCGCCACCACGCCGGTCACCGTTCGTCAACGGCTACCGTGCGGATCAGAACCCGCCGACACCGTTCGGCGTGCCCAGGCCGGTCGGGCCGTCCCAGCCCACGCGCGCGTGGCACAGCTGGGTCGGCGAGCACGAGCCGTTGGAGCCGGTCGTGACGTCGAAGAAGGTGCTCGCGGAGTGGTGGGTGTAGGGGTAGTTGTTGTTGATGCCGGCGGCGTTACCGGCCAGCGCGTACACGGAGGCGATGATCGGCGAGGCCACCGAGGTGCCGCCGTAGACCTGCCAGCCGCTGCTGCCGTTGTACGGGGTGGTGTCGTAGACCGCGACGCCGGTCGACGGGTCGGCCACGGCCGAGACGTCGGCCACGGCGCGCCGGGCGCAGCCGGTGCTGTAGCTGGCCTGGCCGCTCAGCGCCGGGTTGTAGGCCGAGCAGCCGGAGCCGGCACCGGACCAAGCGGTCTCGCTCCAGCCACGCGCGTTCGAGGCGTGGGTCAGCGAGGTGCCGCCGACCGCGGTGACGTAGCGCGAGGACGCCGGGAACTCCACGCCGTAGCCGCCGTCACCGGAGCTGGCCGTGATCATGATGCCGGGGTGGTTGTAGTACGGGGCCGAGCTGTCGGACATGTCGCCGCCGCCGTAGCTGTTGGAGATCGTGGTGGCGTGCAGCGCCGCGGCCTCGTTCACTGCCGCGCCCAGGTTGGCGTACGAGGCCGAGGTGGCCTCGACCAGCAGGATGTGGCACTTGGGACAGGTCGCCGAGACCATGTCCAGGTCCAGCGAGATCTCCGTGGCCCAGCCGGCGTCGGTCGGCGGGTAGCTCGTGCCTCCGGTCTGGTTCACCTTCTTGAAGCAGCCGTTGGCCGTGGTGCACGCCGCCAGGCCGTACTGCGCCCGGTACACCCCGAGGTCGGCCTCGGCCGTCGGGTCGTTGTTGGAGTCGACGATCGCCACGGTCTGGCCCGCGCCCTTGGTGCTGGAGGGCAGCTTGTACGCGGACTGTAGATCGGACGGTCCGTAGCCGGACGGCACGTTCGGGTGCACACCTGGCGCGGCGTGCCCGACCACGAACATCGGGTGCGCGTAGGTGGTGGCCGCCAGTGAAGCGTTCGCGGCGGCGAACGTCGGCACGGCCATGGCCAGGAGAAGCGCGGCGAGCATGGAGAGCAGGAGCCTGATACGAGCTGTCACTGAAATCCTCCGAGAGGCGGACCTGTGGGGAGAGACCGGGCTGGTGGCCGGGCCGCGGTGCAGTGTGACGAGTTCGAAGCGAGCCGTGGACGGACCGCGGAGCCGCCGGAGCGCTCCGGCGGGGAGTCCGACACCGGTGTCGGCTGTCCGGCGGCGAGGTCGGGGGCCGCACCTTCGGCATCGCTCGCCGTTTTCCGGCACGCCGGTGGGCCGGCGGACTCGCGATGCTTTCCGGGCGAACCGGAGGGAACCGTCAGCGGACCGACGGTGATGTGGGGATACGCCACCCCGACGGGGAACGGCCGGGCCCGCTCCGGTCGTCACCGGAGCCGGCGCCCAGCCGGCGAGCGTCACAGGGTTCGTATTTACAGCGGAACGTAGCAGTGCAGACTCGGAGGGTCAATGGCATGAGTCGCGACGCCGGCGTTGGCACTCCCCCGAGAATGCCCCGAGAATCCCCCGAGAATCCGTGGCTGACTCACGGTTTCTCCCGGCCTGGACCGGAGGAGACTTAGGGCCAGATCGAAGCCAGCTTCCACACACGCAGCCCCGCGACGGTCGCCCGGCCGCCGTCGGCGAAGGCGTCCAGGCCGGTGCTCGACGGATCCGGGAAGATCTGTGTGGTCAGCACGCGGGTGCCGTCGGCGGTGTAGACCTCGACCGAGGAGGCGTCGACGAGGATGTGCAGGGCCAGCGCGCCGTTGGTCAGCGACACCGGGGCCGACTCGACCGACGGGAACGTGGGGTCGAAGCCGACGTCGCCGGAGGCGGTGCGGTCCACGAACAGGCGGCCGGTCGTGGCGTCGTAGCCGATGCGCGTGCGCTGCCCGCCGGGCCCGGTACGCACGTCCAGGCCGACCTGGCGCGCGCCGTGCGGGGTGAGGCTGACTTGCGCCTCGTACTCCTGGCCGGCGTCGGCCGGGATCGGGACGGTCGCGGAATCGAGCTGGAGCGCGGGGGCCGAATACCCCGACTGCCGCAACGAGGCCAGCGATATCGGCTGCTGGGTGAGCTGGACCTGGCCGTCCACGGTCGCCAGGCTGAGCCGGCGCGGGAAGCTGTCGGCGCTGCGCCACGGCGAGGTCGGGATGTTCTGGCCGTACTGCCAGTTGTTCATCCAGCCCACCATGACGCGGCTGCCGTCGGGGGTGTCGTTGAAGGTGGCGCTGGCGTAGAAGTCGGGTCCGTAGTCGATCCAGTGCGCGCGCTGGATCGTGGATGCCGCCGGGGCATCGGCGGCCGTGAAGTCGTCGGCGAGGATGTGGCCCCAGCCGCCGGTGTCGTGGTCGACGATCTGGATCCGCGCCTGCTCGCCGATCAGGTCGTGCAGGTCCCAGGAGGCCCAGTCGAGGTTCTCGCTGTCGGAGCCGGTGGCCGAGCGGACCACGGAGCCGTTGACGACGAGATTCACCGAGGTCTGGTCGTCCTTGGGCGCGGCCTTGGTATCGGAGAACACGATGTCGCCGACCATCAGGTGCCCCCAGCCGCCGGTCGCGGAGTCCACGACCTGGATCTGCGCCTGCTGACCGGCGTACGCACTGACGTCCCAGTTGGTCCAGTCGAGCTCGCCGCTGTTCGTCCCGGTGGCGGTCGCGACGACTTTGCCGCCGATCAGTAGGTTGACAGCCGTCGGCGCTGCGGCACCCGCCGAACCCGCGGCACCCGCCGAACCTGCCGAACCCCAGGGGTGGTCGCCGCCGCCGACCTGGAGCGCGATGTAGTGCGAGGAGACCGTGAACGCCGGGGACGTGACCGTCCCGGTGCCGCCGTCCCCGGACGGCGAGAAGGTGTCCAGGACCCGCGGCGTCAGCTGATTGGGCAGCTGTTCGGTCGACGGCCCCGAGCCCGCGAACGAGCCGGTGGCGCTCCAGCCTTCGTCGGCGTAGGTCGTGCCGGCGGACCAGTCCTGGAACAGGGTTCCGGGCGGTGGCGAGCCGTCGCCGGCACCCGGGACGTAGGGATGGTCGCCGCCGCCGATCAGGAAGTTGAGATAGGGCTTGGTGACGGTGAAGGCCGGGGAGCTCAGTTCCCCGGTCGAGGCGTCGCCGCCGTTGAAGGAGTTGGCCAGGCCAGGCGGGGTGAAGCCGGTGACCTGCTGTTGGCCCGGGAGCGTGCCGGCTGCGGGACCGGTGCCGAACGCCGTGCCGGTCGCGGTCCACGAGCCGTAGCCGGCCGAGGAGTCGAAGTCTTGCAGGGTGTCGCCGGACGGCGGGGTGTAGGGCGGGTCGTCGCTGCTGAAGGTGGTGCCGTTGAAGGCGCCGACGAAGTACTGCACCCCGGAACCCCCGGCGATCGCGCCGGGATTGGTGCCGACGACCAGGACCCACTCGGTGCGCGCCGGATCACCGTCGACCGGCAGCGGGAACAGGTCCGGGCACTCCCACGCGCCGCCGACCGCCCCGGCCGGGCCGAAGTCGGACAGGTGGGTCCAGGACTTCAGGTCCTTGGAGCTGTAGAAGGACACCTTGTGCTGGTCGGAGAGGGCGACCGTCATCAGCCAGGAGTGCGTGGGCTGATACCAGAACACCTTCGGGTCGCGGAAGTTCTGCGACCCGATGTCCAGGACCGGGTTGCCGCTGTACTTGGTCCAGGTCGTGCCGCCGTCCAGGCTGTACGCCAGCGACTGCGCCTGCTTGCCGCCGGTCTTGTACGCGCTGGTGTAGATCGCGACCAGCGGCGGGTTCGCGGCGGTACCCAGGCCCGAGGAGTCGGTGCGGTCGAACACCACGCTGCCGGAGAAGACCATCTCGTTCGCGTCCTGCGGGATGGCGATGGGCAGCTGCTTCCAGTGCACGAGGTCGGTACTCACGGCGTGGCCCCACGACATGTTGCCCCAGGTGTCGCCGCTCGGGTTGTACTGGAAGAACAGGTTGTACTGGCCCTTGTAGTAGATCAGGCCATTGGGATCGTTCATCCAGTTCTGCTGTGGCGAGAAGTGGAACTGGGGACGGTAGGACTCGTGATAGACGGTGCCGGCTGAGGCCGGCGGGCCTACGACGGAAGCCGCGGCGAACAAGGCCACGCCGGCCCACAGAGCTTTGAACCGGTGTCTGGACATGGTGGTACCCCCTTGCGTATCTGCTTGCGTATCAGCGGACTGCTGCTGGAGCGGTGAGTTCGGCTCGCGTGGGAGGGTCGGAACCGCGGCGGCCGCAGGTGACGGCTGCGGCGAGGGCGGCGTCGGCGAGGACGGTCGCGAGGGTGTCGGGCGCGAGGGTGCGCAAGTCGGCGCGGGCTGCGGCGCCGAGCAGGCGATGGTCGTGCAGACCGGCCAGCAGGGCACTCATATAGGCGTCGCCGGCGCCGACGGTGTCGACCACCTCGACCGGAACGGCCGGGACCTCGATCGCTCCGGCCGCACACGCCGCCACAGCTCCGGCCGCGCCCAACGTCACGACGCAGATCGCCGCCCCGGCCGAGACCTGGTGTCGCGCGAAGGCGACCGGGCCGGTGCCCGGGGCCAGCCACGCGAGATCGGCATCGCTGAGTTTGACCACGTCGGCCAGCCCCATCAGGGCACTGATCCGGCCGCGCGCGTCGGGCACCGCGGTCATGTGTTCCGGACGCACGTTCGGGTCGTAGGTGATCGTCGCGGTCCGGCGGACCCGCCGGACCAGCGCCGCGATCTCGTGCGCACCGGGCGGCAGGACCGCGGCGAGCGACCCGACGTGCAAAGCCGCGAGCGAACCCGGGTCGAGCCGCTGCAACTCCGCCTCGGTCCACTGCCAGTCGGCGGTGCCGTGGAGCCGCAGATCGTAGTGCGGGCCTGCGTCGCCGTGCGAGACCAGCGCCACCGACGACGCCTCGGCCGCCGCGACGACCCCGCGCAGATCGACTCCGGCATCGGCGAGCCGGCGGCGCGTGATCCGCCCCGGCGGGTCGCCGGAGACTCGCGCCGCCATCCGCGTCGGCACGCCCAGGCGCGCCAAACCCACCGCGACGTTCGCCGGCGAGCCTCCCGGCACTCCTTGGTACAGATCTTGAACATCGGTGCGCCCACCCGATCCCCCGACCGGGATGAGGTCGATCAGCGCCTCGCCGACCACGGCCACGGCGGTTGCGGTGGCGTTGGCGTTAGCGGCGGCGGCAGCGCCCTGTGCCTGGACCATCAGCCGGCCGCCAGGTTGCCGGCTGCCGGGTTGCCAGGAACCAGATTGCCGGGCGCCGGGTTGCCGACTGCCAGGTTGCCGGGCGCCGCACCGGTCATGATCGCGACCGCGTCGGACATCTCGATGTCCCCCGGCCGCACCACCGCCACCCGCCGTCCGAGGCGCTGGACGTGGACCCGGTCGGCGACGTCGAAGACCGCCGGCATGTCGTGGCTGATCAGGACCACCGGCAGACCGCGTTCGCGCACCTGCCGGATCAGGTCCAGGACCATCCCGGTCTCCTTGACGCCCAGCGCGGCGGTCGGCTCGTCCATGATCACCACATGCCGCGCGAACGCCGCGCTGCGCGCCACCGCGACGCCCTGCCGCTGCCCGCCTGACAGCGTCTCCACGGTCTGCTTCATCGAGCGGATGCCGATCTTCAGCGCGGCCATGTGCCCGGCGGCCTCGCGCTGCATCCGATCGCGGTCGAGCATCCGGAACACCGAGCCGAGCACACCCCCGCGGCGCATCTCGCGGCCCAGGAACAGATTCGAGGCGATGTCCAGCGCGGGGGCGACGGCCAGGTCCTGGTACACGGTCTCGATCCCGGCGCGGCGCGCGTCGGCGGGGCCGTGGAAGCGCACCTGCTTGCCGTCGAGCAGCAACTCGCCGGAATCCGGGGTCAGCGCGCCCGACAGGGCCTTGATGAGGCTGGACTTGCCGGCGCCGTTGTCGCCGATCACCGCCAGGATCTCCCCCGGCAGCAGGTCGAAGTCGCAGCCGTCCAGGGCCGTGACGTGCCCGTAGCGCTTCACCAGAGCGCGGGCTTGGAACACGGGTTGGGCGCCGGCCGGCGCGGCACGCCCGTTCTCAGTGCTGGTCTCGGTGCTGGTCTCGGTGCTGGTCTCGGTGCCGTTCTCGGCGGTCACTTGCGCCTCCTGCGAGCGAGCTGGTCCACCGCCACGGCCGCGATGACCAGGATGCCGGTGATGAGGATCTGGTAGACCGAGTCGACCCCGGACAGCTGTAGGCCGTTGCGGATCACCCCGACCAGCAGCGCGCCGTACAGGGGGCCGACGATCGAGCCGCGTCCGCCGAACAGGCTGATGCCGCCGAGGACCACCGCGGTGATCGAGTCGAGGTTCTCGGTCTGGCCGGCCTGCGGGTCGCCGACGCCGGTGCGGGCCACCAACAGCAGCGCCGCGATGCCGTAGAGCGCGCCGGCGATCGTGTAGACCGTGATCAGCTGACGGCGCACATCGACGCCGGCCAGCCGCACCGCGTCCGGGTTGTCGCCGACCGCGTACAGGTGGCGCCCGGCGGCGGTGTGGCGCAGCACGTACCAGGCCACCGCGAACAGCACGAGCATCAGCACCGAGCCGTAGGTGACGCGGGTCTGCCCGAGCGGGAAGGTGTCGCCGAGCTTGGTCAGCGCGGTCGGCAGGCCGGTGACGGTCTGCTCCTTGGACGTGATGTGGGTCAGCGCCATGGCGATGTTCAGCGTCCCGAGCGTGACGATGAACGGCGGCAGCTTGACCAGCGTCACCAGCGATCCGTTGACCGCGCCGAACAGCGCGCAGACCCCGATCCCGGCGGCGATCGCCAGCCACACCGGCAACCCGCCGGCCACCGCGAGCTTGGTCATGACGATCGAGCCGAACGCCATCACGGCGCCGTTGGACAGGTCGATCCCGGCGGTCATGATGATCGCGGACTGGCCCACGGCCAGGGTGCCGACCACCATCACCTGCTGCAAGATCAGGGACATGTTGCCGCCGGTCAGGAAGCGGCCGGAGGCGAAGGAGAAGTAGAGGCAGGCCAGCAGCAGCGCGCCGAGCGGCCCGAGGGTCGGGACGCGGAGCAGGGCACTGATCCGGCCGGAGACCGTCCGCGGCGGGGAGGCGGCGGCGGGCTCGGCGGTCGTACTGCCCGCGGCGCCCGTGGGGCCTTCGGTGCTCACTGTGTTCACGGTGTCCATCGCCGGGCTCACGATCCCCAGCAGTTGGACTGGCCATAGGCGGCGTCCTTGGAGTCGACGCCGGCGGCCGGGGTGGCGGCGATGAGGCTCACGCCGGTGTCGGTGTAGCCGCTGGGCTTCTTGCCGGTCTTGGCGAAGTTCATGACCGCGTCCACGCCGAGCGAGGCCATCTTCAGCGGGTACTGCTGAGAATCGGCGGCGAACTGGCCCTGACTCAGGGCACTGACGCCGGTGCAGGAGCCGTCGATGGTCACGATCGTGACCGTCTTGTCCTTCCCGGCGGCCTTGAGCGCCTGGTAGGCACCCATCGCGGCGGGCTCGTTGATGGCGTAGACGAGGTTGATGTCAGGGGCCTTCTGGAGGCAGTTCTCCATCGCGGTCTGCCCCTTGGCCTGGTCCCCGCCGGTGTCCGCCTCGCAGACGATCGACGGGTCGCCCTCGGCGATCCCGAACCCGGCCAGGAAGCCGTTGTGCCGCTGCACGCCGACGTCCACCCCGGGCGTCAGGTCCAAGGTGGCGATCTTCGTGGTCTTACCGGCCATCCGCACCTTCGCATACTGGCCGATCAGCTTGCCGGCGGCCAGGTTGTCGGTGGCGAACAGCGCGTCGGCGGAGTTCTGCGGGTCCGGCGGCGTGTCCAGGGCGATCACGACGATGCCCTGTTGCCGGGCCCGGTCCAGGGTCGGCGCGATCGCCTTGGGGTCGCTGGGGGTGATCAGGATGCCCTTCACGCCGGCGGCGATCATGTTCTCGATGGCGGTGACCTGGCCGGCGTTGTCGCCGTCGTAGGCCCCGGCCGCGGTCAGGAGCTTGACGCCGTCCTTGGCGGCCTCGGCCTGCGCGCCCTTCTTCATGGTGACGAAGTAGGGGTTGGTCTCGGTCTTGGTGATCAGGCCGACGGTGATCGAGCCGGAGCCGCCGGAGCCGGAGCCGGAGCCCGCCGAGCCGCCGGAGCCGCAGGCGGTGAGAGTCGCTGACAGGGCGAGCACGGCTATCGCCCCGGAAGTGAACCGCGATGACATGGGAGGTGTCCCCTTTTCGGTGTGGTTTCGGAAGTCTGGCGCGCGGGCGGGAAACGTTTCCAGAGAGCTCTGGAAACGTTTCCTTGGAAACGTTTCCTGGTACGGTAGGGGCGCTGTGCCGCGCTGTCCAGAGGTAGGCGAGAATCGATGTTGATCGTGACTGTTCCGTTTCCGACACTCACGCCGACACCGATATCGACATCCACACCGACACCGCCGTCCGGCGAGGCAGGGGGAACCGTGGCGCAGGGCCGTCGGCAGACCGGGGCCGGGCGCGGGGTCACCATGCGCGACGTGGCCGACCGCGCCGGCGTGGGCCTGGCCACCGTCTCGCGGGTGGTCAACGGCGTCTCGGGGGTCGCCCCGGAGTTGGCCGAGAAGGTGCGCGAGGCCGCCCGGGACCTCGGCTACCGCCACGACGCCACGGCCAGCAGCCTGCGCCGCGCCGACCGCCGGACCGACACGGTCGCGCTGGTCCTGGAGGACGTCGCGAACCCCTTCTCCTCGGCACTCCAGCGCGCGATCACCGACGCCGCCGCCGAGCGCGGGATCATGGTGCTCTCCGGCAGCAGCGACGAGAACCCCAGCCGCGAGCGGGACCTGGTCGAGACCTTCACCGCCCGCCGCGCCGACGGCCTGATCGTGGTCCCGACCGGCCGAGCCGACGACGCACTGCGCGCCGCGCGGATCTTCGGCACACCGCTGGTCGCGGTGGACCGCATGGTCGACCTGGAAGGCGTGGACACCGTCACCGTCGACAACCGCGAGGGCACCGCGGCGGCGGCCGCGAGACTGCACGCCGCCGGGCACCGCCGGGTCGCCTACTTCGGCGACCAGCCGACGATCTGGACCGCCGACGAGCGCCTGGCCGGGTTCTCGGACATCTTCCCCGTCGGCCCGGCCACCCCGGTCCGCCGCGGCCTGAGCAGCGTCCAGGCCGCCGAGCACGCCGCGCACGAGGCGCTGGCCAGCCCGGAGCCGCCGACCGCGTTCGTCTCCGGCCAGAACCTGATCACCATCGGCATCCGCCGCGCACTCCAGGAAGCAGGGCTGGAACACCGCATCGCGCTGGTCGGCTTCGACGACTTCCCCCTGGCCGATCTGCTGACGCCGGGCGTCTCGGTGATCGCTCAGGACCCGGCGCGCCTGGGGCTGGAGGCCGCGCGATTGCTGTTCGCGCGGCTGGACGGCGATGAGGGGCCGGCGCGGCATTGCGTGGTGCCGACGCGCTACATCGCTCGGGGGTCCGGCGAGATTCCGGCGCCTTCAGCGCGGCCCTAGCCACACCGAAGAACTGCGCCGCCCGGTGAGGTCAACGTGCCCCAGGCGTCAGGTCGCGGGGCGCAGCCCGTCGAGCAGGACGGTGAGGTAAGCCTCGGCGAGGTCCTGCGACGGGGGCCGGATGCGCGCGATGGCGTGGGTGGTCTCGGCGATGAGGATCTTGAGGACGGCGGGGTCCAGATCGGTGCGGATCGCGCCGTCCCGCCGCGCGCCGTCGACCATCGCGTCCACAGCCGCGACCAGGTCGGCGCGCAGGGCGGTGGTGGCGGGCAGGCGCAGCCCGCCCAACTGCTCGCTGATCGCGTGGTGCGCGGACTGGAAGGCGATCAGTTCGTGCAGGAAGGTGAGCAGCGCCTGGTGCGGCGTGGTCTGGGCGAGCAGGTCGCGGGCACGCTGGACGACCGGTTCGAGCAGGCCGGAGACGGCGGCGTCCAGCAGGGCGTCCTTGCCGCCGAAGGCGCGCACGACGGTCGCGGCGCCCAGGCCGGCTTCTTTGGCGATGGCCTCGACGGTGAGGGTCGCATCCGGTTCGGCCAGCAGCGCCGTGGCCGCGTCCAGGGCCAGGCGCCGGTTGCGCACGGCGTCGGCCCGGCTTCTGGGTTCGGCGGGCGTTGACAAGTGGAATGCTCATTTCAGATAATCAACTGGAACGGACGTTCCACATAGCCTAGCGCGAGGACCCCCAGTGAACGAGCGGAACCGACGCGTCCTGATCTCCGGGGCGAGCATCGCCGGCCTCACCCTGGCCCACTGGCTCGCCCGCGACGGCTTCCGGCCCACCGTCGTCGAACGCGCCGCCACCCTGCGCACCGGCGGAAACGGAGTGGACGTCCGAGGACACGCCGGCGAAGTGGCCGCACGGATGGGCCTCATGCCGCGGATCCGCGAACTGGCGGCGGACGTCCGCGGCATCAAGTTCGTGGACGCCGCCGACCGAGCCGTCACCCGCATCGACATGCGGACGCTGGACCCGGAATCGGTGGAGATCATGCGCGGCGATCTGGTGGCCCTGCTCCGCGACGCGACCGACGCGACTGACGCCCAGATCCTGTTCGGCGACTCCATTCAGCGACTGGAACAGGATGAGGACGGCGTGACCGTCACCTTCGACAACGCCCCCGCGGACCGCTTCGACCTGGTCGTCGGCGCCGATGGCATGCACTCCCAGGTACGCCGCCTGGCCTTCGGCCCGCCGGCGCGGTTCATCCGGCACAAGGACCACTACTTCGCCTTCGCCAACACCGACGCCGCCCTCGGCGAAGACCGCTGCGTCACGATGTTCAACACCCCGGGTCGCATGGCCGGCATCTACCGCTCAGGCAACCACGCTCAAGCCAAGGCCTACTTCGCCTTCCGCTCGGCGCCGCTCGACTACGACCACCGAAACCCGTCCGTTCACAAGCAACTGCTGAGCGACGCGTTCAAAGACCAGAGCTCCTGGCACACCAAAGAACTCCTCGACTCGGCCCTGGCCGACCCCGACTTCTACTTCGACGCCTGCGCCCAGGTACACATGCCGTCCTGGTCCACCAACCGTGTCGCCCTGGTAGGCGACGCAGCCTGGTGCCCCTCCCCAGCCTCCGGCGCGGGCGCCGAATTGGCCATGGTCGGGGCCTACCGCCTGGCCGGCGAACTCGCCGCCGCCGAAGGCCACCACCACCGCGCCTTCGCCCGCTACGACGCCGCGCTACGCCCCCTGGTCACCGCCAAGCAGCAGATCGGCCCGAACCTGCGCCTCATGATCCCCAGAACCAGGACCGGCCAACACCTCCGCAATGCTCTGACTCACCTCCCGCTACTGAAGGCCGCCGCCACGATGGAGCGCCGCACCCAAGCCAGGAACGCCCGCCCCCTGCCGGAGTACATGCCGCCCCGCTGAAACCACGGCCCGTACTGTGGCCAGGTGTAGCTGGAGTGCCCGTGCCGCCGGCGAGTTCGAGCCCTGATACGCCAGGACGTTTCCGGCTCAGCTTCCGCAGGCGGTGAGGACCGCCTGGGCGTCGTGCAGCGCGGTCGACGGGTCCGGGTTCTGCCCGCTCTGCGCCTGGGTCAGGATGCTCTGCATGTCGTCGGCGACCTTGTTCATGGCCGACGCGGCATCAGGCTTCTGAGTCATGGTCGCCGCGGTCCGGAGCTGGCCCATGTCCGTGGTGACCTTGGTCACGACATCCTGCGGGTTGGTGGAGATCTCGGACTGGGCCTGCTCCGCGTTCTCGATGGCGCTCTGCGCCTGGGTGCAACCGGCGTCGGTGCCGCCCGTACCGCCCGACGTGCCACCAGAACCGCCGGTGGTGCCGCCCGTTGTGCCGCCGGTGGTGCCGCCGACCAGGCCGGCCGTACCGCCTTGCGCGGATCCGCCGATCGAGCCCGAGCTCGAACAGCCGGCGAGGAGCAGCGCGGCGCACGCGACGCCGGCCAGCGCGGGAATGCGAGAACGAATGGACATGGGTCAACTCCCTGATGCGACGAGAAACATCGCCCCTAGTACCTTGTCGGCGGCCTGGGGCCAACGGCCACGACGAAGGTTAGAGCCCCGTTGTCAGGACCGGTCCTCTGGAGCCGCAGGCCCTCGGCGAGTCACGGTGTCATGGCGCACTCGGTCAGCTCGGCCTCGGGGCCCTATCCGACACCACGAAGCAACGAAGCCACCACGAGATCGGCAGCCGGCCCCGGCTCGATGTCGACGAACACGTGGGCCATGTCGTCGACCATGCCGCCCAACAGCGCCATCGCCCACCCGGGGGGCAGGCCCGGCCTGATCAACCCTTCGTCGCAAGCTCGGCGCAGAAACGCCGCCAGCCGACCGCGCTGCTCCTCGGCCCGGCGCTCGGCCTCGGGGTCGTCCTTCATCATCCGCCGGATGTCCAACGGCCAGCGCCGACTGACCGGGATGATCGCCTCGACGTAACCGTGCAGCGCGATCGCCACCGGCGCCTCCGTCAGGCGCGCCGCGTCCAGGACCGCCTGGGAGGCGTCGAGCTTCGCCGTGTAGACGGCGGACAGCAGCGCTTCCCGGTTCGCGAACCGGCGATAGACGGTGCGTCGGTCGACTCCGGCCGCCGCGGCGATCGCGGCCATGGTCGTCGCCGGGTTCTGCGCGAGCAGCCGCGCCCCGGTCTGCAGGACCGCGTCCAGGTTCTGGGCTGCGTCGGCTCTCATAACGACACACTAGCATCGCGCTTGTTGCACTAAGTGTCACACCGACGTAGCGTTTATGGCATGAGCGAGACACGGCATGAGTAAGACATGGTTCGTCGCCGGCGCCGCCGGCGGGCTCGGACGGCACCTGGTCGGTGCCGCCTTGGCGGCCGGGCATGACGTCCTGGCCGCCGATATCGACGCCGACGGACTCTGCGAGCTCGATGCGGTCGCGGCGGTTGCGGCGGTCGCGGCCACCGGCAGCCCCACTGGACGCCTGATCACCACTGAGCTCGACCTGACCGACCGCCCTGCCGTCGATCAGGCGGTGCGGCGAGCCGTCACCGCGTTCGGCGGGCTCGACGTGGTGGTCAACAGTGCCGGCTACCGCGGAGTCGGATCCGTCGAGGACATGGCTGAGCGGGAATGGCGCCGCACGATCGAGACCAACCTGTACGGCAGCATCCACTTGGTCCGCGCGGCATTGCCGATTCTTCGTCCGCGCCGCCGTGGACACTTCGTGCAGATCTCCACGATCGGGGGCCGCCGGGCGCAGCCCGGGCTGGCCGCGTACCAGACGGCAGCCTGGGCGGTCGGCGGGTTCTTCGAGATCCTCGCCCGCGAACTCGCTCCGATCGGGATTCACGCGACCGTGCTGGAGCCGGGAGGTATCCGCACCGCGAGGGCGGACGAGCCGCTGCCGACCCGCGGCTGGCACCCCGAGTACGAGCCGACCGTCGGGCGCTTCGCCCGGACCTACCAGCGCAACCCGGATGTGCAGCGCGGCGACCCGGCGAGGATCGCCGAAGTCGTCCTGCGCCTGACCGCCGAGCCCGACCCGCCGACCCGGCTGCTGCTCGGATCGGACGCGGTGTGGCTGGCACCGCGGATCGCGGCGGCACGAGCGGCCCAGGACGCCGCGTGGCGCGACCTGAGTCTGTCCACGGACCGAGACGGCCTGCCCGACTTCACCAGTACGGAGGTCGCCCGCATGGTCCGGCCGGACCAGCCATGACCGGCTACAGCCCGCACTCGCTGCCGACTACAACCCCCCACGACAGTCGGCCACAGCCCCCACGCACAGCCGACCACAGCCCTCACGCCACAAGACAGGAAGAAGACAGCATCGTGATACTCCGAGACAAGCTCTACCTCGGCGGTCTGTGGACCGACCCGAGCGACCCCACCCCGCTCGACATCCGCTCCCCCCACGACCAGTCCCTGGTCGGCCAGTCCGTCCAGGGCCAGCCAGCCGACGTCGACCGCGCGGTCGCGGCGGCCCGCAGGGCCTTCGACCAGGGCCCCTGGCCACACACGACCCCCCAGCAGCGCCAAGACCTCATCGTGCGCCTCAACCAACTCCGCGAGGCACGCGCCGATGAGATCGCGGCACTGATCACCCGGGAGCGCGGCAATCCGCTGTGGTTCAACCGGGCCGGCCAGGGCGGACTGACGCGGCAGGCCCTGGGCTACCTCAAGGGGGCCCGGGAGTTCGGCTGGGAGGAGACGCTCCTGTCCTCCGTGCCCGACGCCGCCTTCCGCAGCGTGGTACGCCGCGAGGCCATCGGCGTCGTGGCCGCGGTCATTCCGTGGAACTCGCCGTTCTCGGCGGCGCTGGCGAAGATGATCCCGGCGCTGCTGGCCGGCAACACCGTGGTCCTGAAGGCTTCGCCGGAGAACTCCCTGAGCATCATGCTGCTGGCAGACATCTTCGACCAGGTGGGACTGCCCGAGGGGGTCGTCAGCATTCTGCCGGCCGGCAAGGAGACCAGCGAATACCTGGTCGCGCATCCCGGCGTCGACAAAGTGTCGTTCACCGGCTCGACCGGCGCGGGCCGTTCCATCGCCGCCGTCGCCGGCCGGCAGCTCAAGCGGGTCAGCCTGGAACTCGGCGGCAAGTCCGCGGCGATCATCCTGCCCGACGCGGACCTGAACGAGGCCGTCCCCGCGCTGCGGTACTCCGCGCTGGCGAACAACGGCGAGGCGTGCATCGCACAGACCCGTGTACTGGCACCGCGCAGCCGCTACAACGAGGTGGTCGCCGCCCTCAAAGACCTGCTGGAAGGCCTGAAAGTCGGCGACCCGTCCGAGGACGACACCTTCATCGGCCCGCTGGTCCGCGCCGAACAGCAAGAACGCGTACGGTCCTACATCCGCCTCGGCATCGAGGAAGGCGCCCGCCTGGTCACCGGCGGGCCCGAGTCCCCCGCCGGCCTGGAACAGGGCAACTACATCAAGCCGACTCTGTTCGCCGACGTCGACAACAGCATGCGGATCGCCCGCGAAGAGATCTTCGGCCCGGTCCTGGTGGTCATCCCCTTCGACGACGAAGACGACGCCGTCCGCATCGCCAACGACTCCGAATACGGCCTCAGCGGCGGCGTATGGACCGCCGACGCAGAGCACGGCCTAGCAATCGCCCGCCGAATCCGCACCGGCACCTTCACCGTCAACACCGCGCCCATCGGCTTCGACGGCCCGTTCGGCGGCTACAAGACCAGCGGCATCGGCCGCGAATACGGAGCCGTCGGCCTGGCTGAGTACGTCGAGCACAAGACGATCACGGTCCCGGCCTGACAGCCCTTGTCCTTCCTGACAGCCCTTGTCCTTCCTGGCGCCTAGGAGCGTTCTAGGACGGTTCTAGATCTCGCATCCCTACGCTGGCACGGCCTTCCGCATAGCGGGAGGCCCAGTGGTTCCGGCCTGAGGGGGCGGCTGATGTCGGCGGACGAGACGGTGCCCGAGGGCGGTCCGACTCTGCGGGTTCGGCTCGACTCGCTATCCGACGGTCTGAGCGCGCGGTTGACCGGTCACGACGAGCAGATGGTGCGCCTGCTCGCGGAGCAGGAGGAGGCCTTCCCGCCGCTGATGGTCCAGTGGCCGTCGCGCCGGGTGATCGATGGAGCGCACCGACTGCGTGCGGCGAGGCTGCGCGGCGACGTGAGCATCGCAGTCCGCTACTACGAGTGTGACAACGCCGAGGCATTCATCCTGGCCGTGCGAGCGAACGTCAGGCACGGTATCCCGCTGTCCCTGCGTGAGCGCAAGGTGGCGGCTGCCCGGATCATCCGGTTGCGGATTCAGTGGTCGAACAGCCGCATCGCGAAGATCACCGGCCTGTCGGACAAAACCGTCGCCGCGGTGCGCGTGGGGCTCGGTGACACACTCGGGGAAATCGGCGGCTACCCGTATGACGGGCGCATCGGACTGGATGGGAGGGTGCGTCCTGTGGACGCGCCAGCGCGCCGCCTGGAGGTGGCGCGGCTGATCGCCCAGAACCCCGGCGCCTCGCTGCGCGCGATCGCCGCGCTCGCCGGTGTCTCACCGGAGACCGTCCGTGCGGTACGTCGCGCAGGGACGCCGGCTGAGCCGTCAGGCGCGGAGCCGCGCGAGAGCAACGCGTCCGGCCCCGACCCACGTCTGTGTCATCGAAGGCTGGTGGCCGACCCCGCGCTCCGATTCACCGATCGTGGCCGACTCCTGCTGCGCGTGCTCGGGAGTTACCCGCTGCTGGAACAGCAGCCTGAGACGCTGGTGGAATGTGTGCCGGTACACGACCTGACCCTGTTCCGGCACCTGGCGCTGGCCGCCTCGGAAAGGTGGCAGGCGCTCGCTTCCCAGGCGGCCCTGCGAGAAGCGGAAAGCGGGGCCGACGCGGCCACTGGCGAGGACACGTCCGCAGCCTGAGTTCAGGACCGAGGGTGCATCGCACAAGGCGTCCAAGTCCGGAATCTCCGATGCCGGACACGGGTCGGCCGCTCTGGCGACAACGGGCCACGCGACTACCCGGCGCTCTTGCCCGCTCCAGGGCCGGACACCCAGCCCTGGAGCGGAAGGCGCGCTTTGCTCAGGCGCACAGGCCGCACGGTACGACTGCGGGCGTCGTCGACGCGGAGGCGGGTACCAGAACGGCGGCGCCGGTCCAGGTGAGCACGCCGGCGACGGCGACGATACGGAACGCCTTGCGGAGCTTGGACATGTCAACCACCTCATGAGCGCAGGGGAATGGGATTCCGGCATCGTGCCCGACGAGTCGATGCTTCGCAGCTCTCCCCGCGGTCCACCTGCCGACCGCCGCAATCTACTTCAGTCCTACGCGATGCTCGATCCCTGAAGTTGGACACCCGCGCGGGCCGGACACCACCGGCGACCTCCGATCCGCTGTCACTGCTCCAGTCCGGAAAGGCTCGCCAGAACGCGTTCGATACCGGGGGCGAAGTCGATCTCCTGGAAGACGGCGAGCGACTGCTGCCAGCACGTGCGCGCGCCGGCCGGGCGGTCGAAGTGGGCGAAGGCCCTGCCGAGGGTGTGCTGCGCGTCAGCCTGCAGATACCGGTCGCCGAGAACGGTGGCCAGGCGCAGCGAGTCCGTGATGGAGGCCACCGCCTCCCGGAACCGCCCGAGCGCCCGATAGGTGTCGCCGAGGTTGTTCAGGCTGATCACGACGTCGCGGGAGCCAGGCGGTAGCAGCTCGATGGCCCGCTGGTAGTGCCTGATCGCGCCCTCGTAGTCGTGAAGGTTGAGGTACGCGTCCGCCACGGCGGTGTGGATCCGCGCCTTCCGGGCCGTGTTCGCGCCTAGTTCCGGCTGCTCCGCGAGGTACGCCAAGGCGAGGCGGCCGTGTTCCAAAGCCTTGTCGAACTGTTTGAGCAGCGCATAGCCGTTCGAGAGGTTGTGCAGCACGATCGTTTCCCCCAGGCGATCCCCGCACACCCGATGCAGATCCAGGGCGCGTTCGAGTTCGGTCACGCACTGTTCGGCACGTTCCCACATGCCATGGCACACTCCCAAGCGATGCCGGAGCCAGGCCTCCATCCGCTTGTCCTCGCGGCCGAGCTGGGCGCGCAGCGCGCGTTGCAGCCAGTCGCGCCAGTCGACGGTCATGTCCGCCAGGACGTACGCCATCGCCTCGACCGCGATGAAGCCCGCGAGGTCCGGCCTACCGACCGCCGGTGCCTTGTCGATGGCGCCGGACAGAGCCTGGGCATACCGGGCGCACCAGGCCACCGCCGCGTGGCGGTCGGAGAAGCCGGGGAGCGGCGGCGTGCCGGGTTCGGGCCCGATGTCGAGCACCGAGCGTCTGCCCTCTAAGGCCTCCGTCACCTCATCCAGACCGATGGCGTACCAGCTGAACAGCCGACGCGACGCCGCACCCGACTCGTCGCCTACGTCGGCCTCCTCCAGCAGTCGCAGCGCGTAGGACCGGACCAGATCGTGGAACGCGTAACGGCCGTCGCCGTGATCGGCGATCAGATGGACGTCGACCAGGCGCTCCAGCGCGGCTTCCACATCCGCGCTCGCATACCCCTCGCCCAGCAGCGCGGCCACCTCCGCGACATCGAATATCACGGCCGGAGTCAAGGCCGCGACGCGGAACACGCGGGCGACGTCGACGCCGAGACGGTCGCCCGCCGGCGGAGCCGAACCGGGCAGCTGGGCATAGCTGAGTTCGAAGCAGGCCCGCACCGCCAGGTCGGACACGGACAGCTCGTCCAGGCGCCGCCGCCGATCCGCCAACAGCTGCGCGAACCACGCCAGCGTGCGCGAGGGCCGCTCGGCCAAGCGCGCTCCGGCGATGCGCAGGGCCAGGGGCAGCCCCGCACAGCTGTCGAGGATCGAGGCGACGGCGACGGGCTCGGAACCGGTTCGGTCGGTGCCGACGATGCGCTCCAGCAGGCTCAGCGCGTCCGGCGACGGCAGCAGCTCCAAGTCCAGCCGGTGTCCCCCGGCCAGGCCGGAGAGTTGGCCACGGCTGGTCACCAACACCGCGCAGCCGGCCGGCGGAATCAGGGGCCGCACCTGAGCCGGATCAAGGGCGTTGTCGAGCACGATCAGCACGCGGCGCCCGCCCAGCACGGCTCGGAAGCGGGCTGCCCGTTCTTCGACGTCCGGGGGCAGCTCGCCGGACGGCACGCCGAAGGCACCGAGGAAGGACGCGAGCACGTCGCCGGGGTCGCGTCCGGCGGCGGATCCGGCGCCGCGCAGGTCGACGAAGAGCTGGCCGTCGGGAAAGTCCCGCGCGGCAAGATGGGCCGCGTGCACCGCCAACGCGGTCTTTCCCAATCCTCCGCCGCCGATGACCACGGCCACCGGGACCCGGCCTGGTCCCCCGTACTCATCGCGCAGGACCCGCAGCACTTCGACGGTCTCACGCTCGCGCCCGCAGAAGTCCGCGACGTCCGCCGGCAGCTGCGCCAGGGGGCCGGTGGCGGGCGGGTCCGACTCGCGGCGCTCCCGGGTGCGGGATTGTTCCCGATCGGGCGCGTCCGCCGCGGGTCCGGTGTCGGCGGCCGGGCCGGACGCATCGGGCACCATGAGCCCTTCGTCGTCGCCCAGGATCCGCTGTCGCAGCTCCCTGACTTCATGCCCGGGCTCGACACCGAGCTCCTGGACCAGGCGCGTACGCAGCTCGCGGTAGAGGGTCAGGGCCTCAGCGCGCCGACTACATCGATAGAGGGCGAGCATGCCCTGCCGGACGAGCCACTCGTCGAAGGGATGCAGGCGGATCAGCCCGCGCAGCTCGCTGACGACCTCGCGGTGCCGGCGCCGGCCGAGTTCGAGATCGATCACCTCGTGCTGGGCCCACAGCCTGCGCTCGTCGAGAAGCGCGGCCGAGTTTGCCAGCGCGGCACTGGCGATCCCGGCCAGTGCCGGTGCCCGCCAGCAGCCCAGGGCGGCGCGCAGAGCGGCGATCCTCTCCTGCCCGGCACCCTCGCCGCCGTCGGCGGACGACCGCTGCGCGTCGTGCATGTGGTGTTCGAATTCGAGCAGGTCGAGCTCGTCGGTGCGCAGGTTGATCCGATATCCCTGCTCGTGCGTACTGATCAGGCCCGCCGCGCTGGCTTGTGCGCCGAGAGCGCGGCGCAGCGCGGAAACGGCGTCGCGTACTTGGCGCACCGCGGTGGCCGGCTGCTCGCCGTCCCACATGGCCTCAGTCAGCCGGCGCAGCTCGACGACGCGGTTCGGCTCCAGCAGCAACGCGGCGAGCACCTTCGAATGCCGCGGGCCGTCGAGCCGGACTTCGCGAGCCCCGTCTTCGATGAGCAGCGGCCCGAGTATGTTGAACCTCCTCACGTCACCAGGACCGCGTCCGCCGAAGTGGCTCGTGCGCGGAGGCGGTGCCGGTGGCGACCAGCTCGGCGCCGACGGCTCCACGGTTCCGATCACGTCTGGGCCTGCCTCGGCCTCCAACGCGGGATCATTGGAGATGATGCGGCGGTGCAGGTCGCACACCTCGGCAGACGGCTCCACGGCCAGTTCGTCGACCAGACTGCGCCGCAGAGCGAGAAAGACGTCCTGTGCCTCACCCTGGCGGCCCGACCTATACAGGGCGAGCATCAATTGGGCGTGCAGCGCCTCGCGCACGGGATGTTCGGCGGTGAGGGCGAACAGCTCGGGCACCACCCCCCGGTGCCGGCCGAGATGCAGGTCGGCGTCGATGCGAGCCTGCCACGCCAGCATCCGGGATTCCTCGAGTTGCTGGATGTACGGCCGACTCCACGCGCCGGCCGCCAGATCGGCGTAGGGATCGCCGCGCCACAGTGTGAGTGCTCCGGCCAGTTCCGCGGCGGCAGTGGCCCAATCGCCGGACGCCAGCGCCCGATGTCCGAGTCGGCTGCGGACGTCGAATACCTGTTCATCCAGCTCACCATCGCGCACATCGATGCGGTAGCCCGGGTATGCCGTCCGGATCCGCCCGCCGACCGCCGCGCCCAGCCACTGGCGCAGCCGCGCCATGTGGTTGCGCAAAGACGCCTCCGCCGATCGCGGGCGCTCATCGCCCCACACTGCTGACGCGAGGCGATCCGCGGACACGGCCCGGTTGGCACTGGCAAGCAACGTCGTCAGCACGGTCCGCGGTATCCCCCGCCCGAGCGCCACCTCCGCACCATCGTCGTCGAGGACGGTCGTCGGCCCGAGCACGCCGAACCACATCGTGGCCCCCTTCACTTGATATGGCCCACCCGCCGTCAACGTATGTTGCCTCTGTTGCACGAGCCGTTGCAGCGCTGTGGCAGGCATTTGTCACGATGAGCAGGAAATCAGCACCCAGACAATGAACGACACGTAGATCGAGGAGGCCACTTTGAAGAGCAAGGTGTTCCGCAGGGTCGCCGTCGCCGTCTGCGCACTGGTACTCACCAGCGCGGCCGGCGCCGCGACGGCGTCCGCGGCAACGGTGCGGCCGGACCGTACGCACTGCGACCTCTGCTAGAGGCCGGGCGAGGCGCGGATCCAAGCCGGCGAACATCACTGGGATCCGTGCCTCGCCCGCGCTCACCGGCGCGACACGCGGCGGCGCAGAAGGGTACGGATGGTGAAGGCCTGCATGCCGGCCACGACGGACAGGGCGACCACGCCGTCCAGGACGCGCGCCGGGGCGTCCGCCCGGGTCGCGTGGTCGATCTCCACGACGGCGCGCACGATCGTCGAGATGACGATCGGCAGCTGATAGCAGCCGAAGACTGCGAGAGCGGCCGCGGTGCCCAGGGCCATGAAGGCCGAGTAGACGCGGACGGAGCGCCGTTCGGGGACCGGGAGCGCGTCCACGGGATCGGGGCCCGCCGCCGTGCCGCCGCGCGTGCGCTCGCGCCAACGTCTGCCGAGCCACCGCAGATGTTCGAGCGCATCGGCATAAAGGTTCTTGCACCTCGTCAGTTCCTGCACGACGAGATAGAGATCGGTGCGCATGAAGACGTAGCACTGAGCGAAGATCGAGAACAGGACGCTGAGGCAGAGCAGTTCGGCCAAGCGGTGCACGAGACCGTTCCCGCCGGTGTACGCCGCGGTGAGCAGGCAGGCCGAGACGACCACCGCGTCCGATACCAGGCCGGCGAAGAACACGCGCAGCCGGATGCGCCGATCGGCGCCCCAGAGCCCGGGCACCGTGGTCTGCGCGACCAGGAACACCAGCCGCGTGCTCCAGCCGAGCCACGCGTTCACGCCGGCGGCCCGCGCGGCCGCCAGGTGCCAGAACTCGTGCATCGCCACCGCCGCGGCCACCAGAGCGAGCCCGATCAGATCGTTGAGCCCCGGCTCGGGCAGCGCGAAGAACGCCCGGTAGGTGGGAAGCGCGTCGTGCCGGACGCCGATCACGAGGCCGAACACCACGAAGACCGCGACCACGGCCGCGACCGGTCTGGTGAAGACGAACCGCACGTGCCCGGGACGCAGGAAGGGCAGACTCGGCGGACGTTGATCCTGCTCCCGCACCGTCCGGTCGTCTACACCGGCCACGAATCCGAGCTCGACAAGCGCTTCGGTGAATTCGAGTACGTCGAGGTCCGTGCCGTGCCGCGCGTCCGCCGCGCTCTTCGCCGCGCCGATGGTCCCGCCCGCGATGAGCACATCGAGCACCGTCTTCGCCTCGTCCGGCAGTTCCACGAACTCACCGGTGGCCGCGCGCCCGACGATCCATCCCGCGCCCTCCGGTCTGAATACGAGCTCGTGGAGGCGGACGACGGACTGCCCGGTGAGCGCCGGGTCGCCGGTCTGCGCTGAGTCGCCGGTCTGCGCCGAATCGCCGATCTGCGCGGAGCCGTCGGTCTGCGCGCTCATCCGCGGATCAGGTCGCCGCAACCGACCGGGCAGTCCGGGCGGGCCACCGCGTCCGTGTAGCGGTGCTGGTCGTAGTCGATGAGATACCGCTGCAACTGCCGGCCGGCGGTCTGCACCGGCAGGCCCGTGAGCAGATGGATCGTCTCCAAAGCCAGGTAGTGCCCCGAGATCTGGGCCGAGGAGGCGATCACCCTGTTGTCCCCCGCGTCGAGCTCCTCGACCCGCAGGCCGAGCGCCCGGGCCTGCTCATGGACCTGCGCGAGATGGCAGGAGGCGCACGGCGTGGTACCCGGGATGAAGGTCGACATGGTGAATTCCGGACCGGTGTAGCCCGCGTTCAGGAATGGGATGCCTGTCCGGTACGCGGCATCGTTGGCCCACATCCTGATCGTGCCGCGCGGCTGGTCCGCGCAGAGCACGAAGGCGTCGGAACCGGCGACCGCCTTCGCGATGGTCTCGGGTCCGTCCAACGCCAGGTTCACGGCGGTGACCTCGATGTCGCTGTTCGCCGCACGCAACCGCCGCGCGGCGACTTCGACCTTGGGCCGGCCGATATCGGCTTCGGTGTAGAGCAGTTGCCTGCTCAGGTTCGACAGTTCGACGACGTCCTGGTCCACACATCGCAGGCGACCGATGCCCGAGGCGGCGAGGTTCGCGGCGACGGCGCTGCCGACCCCGCCGACGCCCAGCACCGTGACACAGCTGGCTTTCAGGCGGGCCTGCATGCGGTATCCGTCGGTGCCGGGCCGCAAGTTGACTGTTTCCAGATACTCGATGCCGCGCCGGTAGCGGTCGAGGTCGCGGGGTGTGAGCTCGGGCGGGATCGGCGCGTCCGCGTCCAGGATCCACCCGGAGCCGATCAGGAAGTCGAGCACCTCGGCGACGTCGTGCCGGTCGGCCTGTGCCCCGACGGCCGCGACGACGTCGTCGACGAGCTCTTCCCGGGTACGACTGCCGTCGAGCCGGGCACACAGTGCCGCGAGCACACCGCTGGAATCGTTCAGCTCGGTGGCCATGCCGTGGACCCAGGGCCCGAACCAGAGGGCGCCGTTCGCCCGCGACTGGGGTGCGTGTCCGGGCTTTATGCGGGGACGGATCATGCTGACTCCTCGGGCGGGTGCGGACCTGGAGGTGCTCTGCCTGTGCCGTCCCCGGGTCCCGTGGGTCTCGGCGGACCCGCCCCTCGGGGACGGCGCAGGCGGAGAGTGGATCAGCCGCCGCCGCCGACCGCGGTCGGGTGCACGGTCGCCTCAAGCTTGTCCAGCTTGCGAATCGTGATCTTCTGCATCTTCTGTCACCCCCTCGGAGCTGTGGAAATACGGATCTGGCGGGAGTGCAACCGCGACTCGGACATGGTCTGGACCCGGTGCTCCCGTGGCGAAGATCCTCTAGGGTGCCGGTTGAGCCTCGGTTGAGCCTGCGTGGAAAGGGGAGCGCCATGACGGATGACGGGCTGTGGTTCGGTCTGCTCGGACCGGTCGAGATACGGATCGCGCGGACCCCGGTGCCGATCCACTCGGCCCGCGCCAGGTCCCTGCTGGCCGCGCTGCTGTGCCGGCCGAACACCCTCCTGAGTGCCGACGAGCTCATCGACCTGGTGTGGGGAGAGCAAGCGCCGTCCGGAGCGGCCATCACCCTGCGTAGCCACGTGATGCGACTGCGCCGTCTCCTGGACCGGGCCGCGGACCGCGTCGAACACGCGGCGGCGGGCTACCGCATCCACGTGGACCGCTCCACCGAGCTCGACTGGGCGATCTTCGAGGAACTGTGCCGGAGCGGGCGCGCGGCCGCTCGACGCGGCGAGTGGCCGACCGTGACGCAGAACGTCTCCGAAGCGCTGGCCCTGTGGCGCGGCACTCCGCTGTCCGACGTGGATTCCGAACGGCTGCGCAGAGACGAGCGGCCCGCCATGGCCGAGGCCCGCGTCGCGGCGGTCGAACTGCTCGCTCGCGCCGGGCTCGCGCAGGGCCACGGGGACGAGGCGATCTCGGCTCTGCGCAGCGCAGCGGTCGAGAACCCTCATCGGGAGCACACCCACGCACTGCTCATGTCGGCGCTCGTGGCGAACGGCCGCCGCGCCGAGGCGCTCGAGGTCTACCAACGCCTGCGCGGCGTTCTCGTAGGCGATCTGGGCATCGAGCCGGGCGCCGAACTCAGAGAGCTACAGCAGGAGATCCTGCGCGTCGAAACCAGCCCGAAGCCGGCCGCGGGCCGGACCAAGGCGAAAACCCCGGGGCCGGCTCGGCCCAGACCACAGTCGCTGCCCAGAGACACCACGGACTTCACCGGCCGGGATGCAGAGCTGTCCGAACTGCTCGCGGTTCTGCGGACCGAGCCCACGGACGGCGCGGCAAGGGCGGTCGTGATCGACGGCATGGGGGGCGTCGGCAAGAGCGCGCTCGCGTTGCACGCCGCGCACCTGGCCGCCGCGGCGTACGGCGACGGCCAACTCTTCGCAGACCTGCGCGGCACCTCCCCGCATCCGGTCGAGCCCAGCACCGTTCTCGGGTCGTTTCTGCACCTACTCGGTGTGCCCTCGGCGGAGATGCCGGCCGGCGCGGCGGCGCGCGCCGCGCTCTTCCGCGCCCTGTTGGCCGATCAGCGGGTGCTGATCCTGCTCGACGATGCCGGCGATGCCGCGCAGATCGACCCGCTACTGCCCGCCTCCCCGGGCTGCGCGGTCGTGGTCACCGTGCGGCACAAGCTGCTCGGCCCGCCCGGCAGCCGGCGGATCTCGCTCGGCGGCCTCAGCCGCGCGGCGTCGCGCGAGTTCCTGGACCAGATCGCCGGCGGCGAGCGCGTGCCGGCCGAGCCTGAAGCCGCGGACTCCGTCCTCGAGGCCTGCGCGGACCTCCCGCTGGCGATCCGGGTGGCCGGCGGGCGGCTCGCCGCCCGGCCGCACTGGCGGGTCGAGGACCTCGCCGCCCGCCTCGAACTGGCGAACCGCCGCCTGGCAGAGCTCGAATTCGGCGGGCACAGCGTGGCGGCCAGCTTCGAGATCGGTCTGGCCGGCCTCACCGAGAGCGGGGACGTCGGCGCCGAGGCGGCCGCGGCCTTCCGTCTGCTCGGCCTGTGGAACGGTGCCGACCTCGGCCTCGGCGCGATCGCCTCCCTCGTGGGGCGGACGCCGGAGCGAGCCGAGTACCTCATGGAACACCTGCTCGACGTCAACATGGTGCTCTCACCGCAGAGTGGGCGGTACGTCCTGCACGACCTGCTTCGCGAGTTCGCCGCCGACCGTGCCCGTGACGTGGTCGGCCAAGAGGAGCGCCGCGCGGCTGTCGCCCGCATCGTGTCCTGGTACGCCGGGTCCAGCGCGGCGATGGAGCGGGTGCTTCGCGCGGCGAGCTGGAACATCGACGAGCCGCCGCACGAGGGCATCGCCCCGATCCACGTCCCGAAAGACCAGGCCGACGCGGTGGACTGGGGTGAGCGGGAGCATGCGAACCTCATCGAGGTGGCACGACTGGCCGCGCAGTACGCGCTCCTGGAACCGATCCGGCGGCTGTCCAGCTCGACCTGGACGTTCTTCAACCAGCAGCAGCACTTGGAAAGCTGGATCACCATCAACGAACTCGCCCTCGCGGCGGCCCGCGAGCACGGCGACGAGGACGCCGAGGCTGTCGTCCGCAACAACCTGGCCACCGCACTCGCCTCGTCCGGCCGGCCCGACGAGGCCCTCACACACCTCGAACGCAGTGCCGAGATCCGCAGGGAGC
This sequence comes from Catenulispora pinisilvae, assembly GCF_015356865.1. GTDB lineage: Bacteria > Actinomycetota > Actinomycetes > Streptomycetales > Catenulisporaceae > Catenulispora > Catenulispora pinisilvae. The sequence continues at coordinate 22,342 of NZ_JAAFZA010000003.1, read as the reverse complement.
AGGGCGACGTGGAACGCCTCGGCGGGATCCTGTCCAACCTGGGGATCGCCTCGATGCAGGCCGGTCGGCCCGACCAGGCGCAGGCGTACTTCCAGGAGGTGCTCACGCTGTCCAGGTCGGTGGAGTCCCAAGCCACCGCCCGCGCCAACCTCAGCAACTTCCACCTGCTACTGGGCCAATACGAGGACTCGATCACATACGGCCTGTCCTCAGTAGAGCTCTGTCGGCTTCGGCCGGAGCCGGACATCGACCTCGGGACCGTCCTGGGGACCCTGGCCGACGCACACAGCGGCCTCGGCGACTTCCCCCAAGCCGCACAGTACGCACGCGAAGCGGTCGCAGTGATGCGGACCATCGCGAGCCGTCCCGGCTTGATCGAGAACCTCGAACGGCTCGCGACCATCGCCGACGGGCTCGGCGGCGACGCGCAGGAGCGCGAGGCCGCAGACGCCCGCGCCGAGGCGCTGGCCCTGACGAAGCAGGGAGCCGCCGGGCAGGGCTGATCTACCGCCCGCGGTTCACCGCCGCCTTCGACCGTCGAGCGTGGCCAGGATCAGCACCCTGCTCCCCTCGGCCGAACGGGCTCCCACGGCTGCCCGCTACCCTCCTCGCGGATGAACCAGCCCCGACTCGTACGCGGCGACCGCGGCCTGCAGCCGGTCCCGGAGGCCCAGCTTGGCCAGGATGTTCTGCACATGGGACTTCACGGTGGATTCGGCCAGGTGCAGCGCGGCGCCGATCTCGGCGTTCGACAGGCCCCGGGCGACCAGCAGCAGCACGTCCACTTCGCGCACGGACAGCCGCTCTCGCAAGTCGGCACCGTCGGCGGCGGCGTCCGCGCGGCCGGCTGCGATTCGCTCCAGCATGCGCCGGGTGACCGCGGGCGCCAGGATGGCCTCGCCCGCGGCGACCACGCGGACCGCCTCCAGGAGTTGGTCGGCGGTGGCGTCTTTGAGCAGGAACCCCGAAGCTCCGGCGCGCAGGGCCTGTGCGACGTAGTCGTCGAGGTGGAAAGTGGTGAGCATCAGGATCCTGGTCGGGTGCGGTCCGGGGCCCGAGCTCAGGGAGCGGGCCGCGGCGACGCCGTCCAAGCGGGGCATGCGGATGTCCATCAGCGCGACGTCCGGGCGCAGGCGGCGGACCGCCTCGACCGCCTCGGCGCCGTCGGCGGCCTCGCCCACGACCTCCATACCGGGCTCGGACTCGATGATGGCGCGCAGCCCGGAGCGGATCAGGCGCTGGTCGTCGGCGATCAGGACACTGATAATCATCGGGATTCCTCCTCGGGCAGCGGGATGACCGCCCGCACCTGGAATCCGCGGCGCGGGCCGGTGCCGGTGCCGGGACTGGGACTGGGACTGGGGCCGGGGCCGACGCGCAGGGTGCCGCCGTAGACCGCGACCCGCTCGCGCATCCCGACGATGCCGTGGGCGGCACCGGATGCGGGCACGGTCGGCCCCCGGCCGTCGTCGAGCACTGACACCAGCACCGATCCGGCGCCGGGCTCGACGGCGACCACGGCCGTCGCGCCGGGGCCCGCGTGCTTGAGCACATTGGTCAGCGATTCCTGGACGATCCGGTACACCGCCAGCCCGACCCCGGGCGGCAACTCGGGCAGCAACTCGGCTAACGGGGCGTCCAAGCGGACCCGCAGCCCGCCGTCCTCGAACCGCGCCACCAACTCCCCCAGGTCGTCCAGCCCCGGCTGCGGACTCATCTCGGGCTCGGCGTCCGGGCGCAGGACGGCCAGCACGCGCCGCATCTCCGCCAACGCCTCGCGACCCGTCGCCGAGATCGTCGCCAGGAAGGGCGGCACCGCGTCCGGGTTGGTCCGCACCGACCGCGTCGCCGCCTCGGCCTGCACGGTGATCAGGCTGATCGAATGCCCGACGACATCGTGCAGCTCCCGGGCGATCCGCAACCGTTCCTCGGCCACAGCCCGCGCCGCCCGCTCGCCCTCCTCCGCCTCCAGCCGGGCCGCCCGCTCCACCAGTTCGGCGACATAGGCACGCCGAGTACGCAGTGCATAACCAAGGATCCACGCCGACAGCACGGCCAGTCCGACGCTGTTGAGCCCGTTACCACGCGCATCCGGCGCCAGGTTCGCCGCGGAGAGCGCCAACGCGGCGGCTGCCACCATGGCTGCGCTCCCCACCGGGAACCGCGCACGCCCCGTGTGTTCTGCGCGCTCGACGTCGCCGCGACCAGGCCCGCCGCTCCAGTACATCGCCACGGCGTAGGCTGCGAAGAACGTGCCCACAGCCGCGCCGCCGGCCGGGTACCCGCCGACCGTCAACAGCAGGGCGACCGCCGTCGTCCCGGCCAGCGTCAGCACGGACGCGCGCCGCCTGGCCAGCAGGATCACACCTTGCAGTACCGCCAGCGCCGGGATCGCCGGGTGCGGTAGCCAGGAGGCCAGTGTGTCGGTCGCGCCCAGGCCGGTGGCCGCCGCCGCCAGGACGCAGACCAGCCAGTCCATGCCGGCCTGGCGTCCTGTGCCCGTGGTCACGAAGTCCATCATGCCCGCGTCGCCTCCGGTCGGCTTGTCAGGGCTTGTCAGGCGTCGTGGTGCCGCAGCCACAGCGCTGCGAGCGTCCCGAGGCCGACGATCCAGAGTGCCAGCAGGGCCCAGGCCGGGCCGGCGGTGAGCAGGCCGTCGGTGTGGGAGTGCCAGATGGCCTCGCCGAGGTTGGACGGCAGGTACGGCACGGTGTGCCGCCACAGGGCCGTGTGCGGCAGTTCGTCGACCGTCACCGGCAGCATCAGGAACAGGGCGAAGACGCTGGTCATGGCCACGGCCGTGCCGCGAGCCAGGACGCCGAGGAAGACGCCGCACAGCCCGGCGGCCGTCAGGTAGGCCACCGCGCCGAGGATGTGCCCGAGCACGCCGGGGCCGCCGAGGTGCGCCGTGGGCACGTGCCCGCTGAGCAGACCCTGTCCGACGAAGAACGCCGCGAAGCAGACCACTGATGACGCCGCCAGGGCGAGCGCTCCCAGCAGGGCGGCCTTGGCCGCGAGGACCAGGCCGCGCTGCGGCGTCGCGGCGAAGGTGGTGCGGATCAGGCCATTGCCGTACTCGCTGGTGACGACCAGGGCGCCGAGCACGCCGAAGAAGAGCACGCCGATCCGCAGGAAGCCGAAGTTGACCGTCAGCGGGTCGAACGTGTTCCGATCGGCGGCGCTGACGTCCTTCCAGTGCGCGGCGTAGTTGGCGCAGACCAAGGCGGCCAGGCCGATACCGAACACGGCCGCGACGACCAGCGTGACGGGCAGGGACCGCAGCGAGCGCAGCTTGATCCACTCGGCGGTGAGCACGGCCCGGGCCCGGCGCGTGCGCGAGGCGGTCCGGGCCGGAGGCGGCAGAACCGCGAGGGAGGCGGACGAGGACATCAGACGTCCCTCCTTCGGATCGTGACGAACGCCGCCGCCGCGGTGGCTGCCGCGTAGGCGGTGAAGAGGGCGAAACCCGGCCAGGCGCCGAGACTGTGGCCGCTGTGGACGAGGTGCCAGATCTGGAAGCCGGCTCCGGCCGGCGAGTACTCGCTGACGAGCGCCCCGGCGTTGCCGGGAAGCAGGGCGAGGACCACCGGCAGCACCATCATGACGCCGACCAACGCGGCCAGTGCGGCAGCCGTGCGGCGCAGCAGCGCCCCGAGGAACACCCCGAACAGCCCGACCCCGGTGAGATACAGGCCGCCGCCGAGGACCGCGGTCGGTACGCCCGGATCGCCGAGGCCGACAGGCGGCACCGGCGCGGTGAGGAAGCTCCGGCCGACGAAGAATGCGACGAAGGACAGCCCCGTGCACCACACCCCCACGACAGTGGTGAAGATCAGGGCCTTCATCGCCAGCACCTGACGGCGCTGCGGGGTCGCGATGAAGGTGGCGCGGATCAGGCCGCTGGTGTATTCGCCGGTCACGGTGACGACGCCGAGTGCGCCGACGAGCAGCTGTGCCGCGATGACGCCCCGCAGGGTGACGTCCCCGGGATCGAAGGACGCCCGGTCGGCGGCGGTGTAGCCGCTGTGAAAGCCGGCACTCACCAGCCAGGCGCCCAGCACCATGGCCAGCAGGGTCGCGGCCAGGACCACGGGCCCCGACCGGACCGAGCGGAACTTGATCCATTCGCTGCGGGCGGTGGCGCGGAACCTGGTGGCGGCGGAGGCAGTGGATACGGCATCTGGCCCCGCGCCAGACAGGCGGACGGCGGCTGCTGATGATGATGGTGGTGTTGTTGCGGCTGCGGCTGATTGTGTTGTTCCGGCTGCGGCTGCGGCTTCTGTCGCGGCTACGGCCGCCGCTGCTGTCGCGGCTACGGCCGCCGCTGCTGTTGCGGCTGTGCTCGCGCGGCCGTTCACGCCGGCACCGCTTCCGGCCTCGGCTCCGAGGCCCTCGGCTCCAGGGCCCGGTACTCGACGCTCTCGCCGGTGAGCCGGAAGTACGCCTGCTCCAGCGACGCGGTCACGTCATGCAGCTGGTGCAGCACGTGCCCCCGCGCGGCGGCCAGCTCGCCGATCCCGACCGAGCCCATCGCGGTGACCGCCAGCGTGCCGTCCGGTTCCACCGCGACCCGCGCACCGACCGCGCGCAGATCCGAGGCCAGCCGCCGCGGATCGGCGGCCCGCACCTCGACCCGCTCAGCGGAATGCCGCGCGATCAGCTCGGACAGCGGGGTGTCGGCGAGCAGTCTGCCGCGTCCGATGACCAGCAGGTGGTCGGCGGTCAGCGCCATCTCGCTCATCAGGTGGCTGGAGACCAGCACGGTGCGGCCCTCGGCGGCCAGCGACCGCATCAGGGTACGGATCCACAGGATGCCGTCCGGATCCAACGCTGTGATTTACTGCCGCGCGAGCACCGCTTGCCCATCGAACAACATCGTCCCCGGATCCCCCAGGAGCACACCGGCGATCCCCAGCCGCTGCGCCATCCCCAGCGAGAACCCGCCGGCCCGCTTGTGCGCCACCGATGTCAGCCCCACCTGCTCCAACACCGCGTCCACGCGCGCCCGGCCGATGTCATTGGCGGCGGCCAGACTGTGCAGATGGTTGTACGCCGAGCGGCCTGGATGCACCGCACGCGCGTCCAGCAAAGCGCCGACATCGTGCAACGGCCACACCTTGCCCCGGTAGTCCCGACCGTCGACGGTGACGGTCCCGGCCGTGGGCAGATCCAGACCGAGGATCATCCGCATGGTGGTGGACTTGCCGGCCCCGTTGGGCCCCAGGAAGCCGGTCACCAGCCCGGGACGGACCTGGAAGTCGATACCGTCCACCGCGGTCTTGCCGCCGTAGCGCTTGGTCAATGCCTTCGCCTCGATCATGAGGGCCTCCCGCTGCTCATGACCTCGACGCTAGGGACACGACCATCGCCGCCACGTCGTCCGGAGGGTGGAATCCGGCGGCTGGAAGGCGAAAACCTCCTCCTTGAGACGGAGTCGGCCGCACTGGCGGCGAGCATGGGCGACCCCGCGGCGACCATGATTGTTCGGCACACCGCCGCTGCTGTGGCCGGGAACGCCGAGGGCCTGGTGTGGCCGGCGCCCGCGTGACGAGCGCCGGCCACACCAGGGTCAAGGTGCTGGTGCTGCCTGTTTCCGGGTGGTGTTAGTTCTGGGCCAGTTTGCCGACTGAGTAGAGTTCGTCGACGTCGCCGGTGGTGAAGAAGCTCCACGGGACGTTGACGTAGCCGTTGTCGCCCCAGCTGGCGCCCCAGCTGTTCTCGATGGTGACGCCCTGGTCGGTGTAGCCGATCACCGCGACCTCGTGGCCGCCGACCACCGGGTCGGTGCTGTCGTTGCCGGGGGTGTAGCTGTAGTCCGAGGCGGCCTGGCCGCTGAGGTCCATGAAGCTCTGCCGGACGTTGAACCCGACCGAGACCGGCAGGCCCTGGGAGATCGAGTCCTTGATGGCCTGCTCGGCGCCGTCGCCGAGCGCCAGCGTCTGGTAGCCGGACAGCTTGTAGTGCGCGGCGTTGGCGATCTCGCTGGCGTCGGGCTGGGTGGTGTAGTCGAAGTCGCCCTGGTGGTAGTCGGCCTTGGTGTCGATGCCCTGCTGCTGCTCCATGCCGAGCGCGACATCGCCGGTGGTGCCCTGGTCGTTGCCCTGGGCTATCTGGGCGTAGATGTACATCGGCGCCATCGGGTCACCGGAGATGCCCTGCTCGTTCATCAAAATCCCGTAGGCGCTGTAGCCAGTGGCCCAGGTGACGCAGGAACCGACCTGGCCCTGGTCGCCCGGGGACAACGCGTACTGCTGAAGGCTGGCGCTGTCCGGGACGTCGGCCGACAGGCCGTCGGCCGCGCGCAGGCCGCGCAGGGACGTGGAGTAGGTGGCGCGCGTGGCCAGGCCCGCGCGCTCGGCGGCCCGGGCCTGGCCGATGTTCAGCCCGGTGGCGTAGTGGTGGTGGCGCAGCGCGTTCGGCTGAGCGGAGGCGGCCGAGGCCGGTGCGGCCGCGACGGCGGTCAGCGCGGCGGCCGCGATGAACGCCGCGGCTATGCCGGCGGTCTTTGCGTGGTGCATGAGGGGACTCCTTGCGTTGCGAGACGGTGGCGTGACTCTGATACGCCGGAGTCGGCAGCGCGGCCCGCAGGTTCCCGCCATCATGATTTTGATCAGCTCTTGACACGATGACCCACGCGGCACACGGCGTTCTAGAAGCGTGACGGCGCGAGGCAGAGCCACGAGCAGAAAAATCCAGGTGATGACAGCAACGCCAGCACGGCGCGACCCGGTGCCCCCTGGTTCGCATCGGCGGCCGGCTGCGGTCCGGCATCGATCGACTACGGGGGCTCGTACTAGAGAGGAAACGTAGCAAGCTGCTGTGACCCGCGTCAGCCTGTGCGTCGGTAAAGGCTTAGCAAAGGCCTCGTACGACGCCGCGCAGTAGCCGCCTGCACCAGATCGCTTGATCCTGGCCACAAAGCACGACTAGTCGTTCAACTTATGCGATCGGGTGTGCGCGCTTGATGCGCAGCGTTGACAGGATCGCGCATCAGCGGTCAACTGTTGGCGCTACCGCGAATCGGATCCTGGTGACGGTTGGGTCCTGGCAAGCGCCGCTACAGGGGTACTCGGGTGATCGGGATGCGCAGTTGGAAGGACGCACCGCCTCCGGGGGCATCGGCCACGGTCAGCTCGGCCCCGTGCGAGCGCGCGATCTGCTGCGCCATCGCCAAGCCCAGCCCAGAGCCGGGCAGCGCCCGAGCCGACGCGGATCGATAGAAGCGGTCGAATACGTGAGGAAGGTCCTCCGGGGCGATACCGGGGCCGTGATCGCGCACGGTCAGCTCCGCCGTCTCGCCGTCGGCCCCAGCCACGACACCAAGTGTCACCTCGACCCGGCCGGCCCGTGGGCTGTACTTCGCGGCGTTGTCGAGGAGGTTGTCGACCAGCCGCGCGAGCCGCTGAGGCACCCCGCGTACCAGGACGCCGTGCACGCCGCCCGCGGCAGGATCCGCAGCCACATCTGTGAGGGTGTCCGTAAGCGCGTCCGTGAACGCCAACTCGGGCCAGTGGTCCCGGGCCGCCTCCACCCGGCCGTGTACCAGCCGGTCCAGCGCGAAGACCTCGACCAGGGCGTCGGGCTCCTCGGTGCGGGCCAGTTCGATCAGATCGTTGACGAGGCCGGTGATCTCCCTGGCCTGCCGGTCGACGGCCCGGGCCGCCCGGGCCGTCTGCCGCGGCGTCAGGCGTTCCGCATCGATCAGTAGCTCCGCGTTGGTGCGCAGGGCCGTGAGCGGTGTCCGCAGTTCGTGAGACGCGTCGGCGACGAGCCTACGGCGCGCGTCGACCGATTCCTCCAGCTCCGCGAGCATGGTGTTGAAGCTCGCGGCCAGCCGCGCCGGCTCGTCCGGCCGCCAGCGGCGCCCCTGGGCCCCGGCGGCGCCACCGGGCGGCGTCTGGATGCGCAGGCTCGCGTCGCCGGTCGCGGTGATGCGTTCGGCCACGGCGGTCAGCCTGGCCACCGGGCGCAACGAGCCGCGGGCGACCAGGTATCCCAGCAGCGCGGCCAGCAGCATGCCACCCGCGCAGACCGCGGTCATCAGCCAGGCCGCCTGTCGCACCCCCGTCTGCACGGTGTCCGACCTGGCCGCCACCTGTACGGCGGTGCCAGGGGTAAAGGAGACCGTGTACATCCTGACGGGGAACCCGTCCAGGGTGATGTCGCTGTAGTACGCGCGGTGTTCGCCCGCCGCAACCTCGCGGGTGCGCGGCCCGACCGGAAGGACGTATCCCCCCGCCGGGTCGTGGGCTGGGGAGGCGGAGACGACTTGGGAGCAGGCCGGTGCCGCCAGATATCTGCATTCGCCGGAGATCACTTGAGGCGGTTGGTTCTTCGACTGCTGGGCCGCGAACGTGGCGTCCTGCCCGAGCTGGATGTCGAACTGTCGCTCAAGCTCATGGCGCACCACCACGAACGCGGCAGTGCTGCATGCCAGTGCGACGATGGCGACGGCCAGCCCGCTGGCCACAGCCAGCCGCGTACGTAGCGGGAGCAGGCGCAGCCAGCGCGCCGGGGGCGAGAGCAGCCGGCGCAGGCCGCGGTCGCGGGGTGCGGACTCCGGCGCGGACTCAGGCGCGGACTCAGCCGAGGCGTTCACGACGACGCCAGCCGGTAGCCGACCCCGTGCACCGTCTGCACCAGTCGTGAGCTGCCCTCCGCCTCGAGTTTGCGGCGCAGGTAGCCGATGTACACAGTCAGCGAGTTGGATTCCGGGCCGAACACCTCTCCCCACACCCGGTCCATCAGCAGCTCGCGGGTGAGCACCTGCTCCGGATTGCGCAGCAGCAACTCCAGCAAGGCCGCCTCGGTGTGGGTGAACTCCAGGAAGCGCCCGGCCCGCTCGCCCGTGCGGGTCACCGGGTCGAACCTCAGATCGGCGTAGCGCAGCCCGGCCTGGTCGGGTTCCGGCTGCTCCGGCGACGAGCGCCGCAACAGGGCTCTGACCCTCGCCTGCAACTCGCGCAGCGCGAAGGGCTTGGCCAGATAGTCGTCGGCCCCGGCATCGAGACCGTCCACCCGGTCGCTGACCGAACCGCGCGCGGTCAGCACCAGGATCGGCACCCGGTCGCCCAGGGCGCGCAGCTGTCGGCACACCGCCAGACCGTCGAGCCCCGGCATCAGCACGTCCAGCACCAGCGCGTCCGGTGACCACGCGGAGACGGCGGCCATTGCCTGCACCCCGTCCGCGGCGCCGGCCACCTCGTGTCCTTCGACCCGCATCGCCTCGCACACCGCCTCGCGGACCTCGGGGTCGTCGTCGACCACCAGGATCCGCGCGGAGCCGGGCCGCTCGCTGTTCGCCATGCCCCAATCCTCGCCGACCAGGGTCTTAGAAGCTTCTTACCACGCCAGGCCAGGCTGCCCGACATGACGAGAAGAGCACAGCCGTCCGCCCTGTCCGTGGTCATCGGCGCGGGCGGGACCGGCGGGCACATCTATCCGGGACTGGCGCTGGCCGACGCCATCCGCTCCCTGGAGCCCAGAGCCCGCATCAGCTTCGTCGGTACCGAGCGGGGCCTGGAACGCACGCTCATCCCCGGCGCCGGATACCGGCTGCACACCGTCGACATGATCCCCTTCGACCGGCAGCTCGGCGCGCGCCGCTTCCTGCTGCCCGCGCACCTGCTCAAGTCCGCCGGCCAAGCGCGCTCGGTCATGAAGCGGCAGGGCGCCCTCGTGGCGGTGGGCATGGGCGGCTATCCGAGCGCGCCGGTGATACTCGGGGCGCGCATGCTGCGGATCCCGGCCCTGATCCACGAGTCGAACGCGATTCCCGGACGCGCCAACCGGTTCAACGCGCGCCTCGGCTCAGCGGTCTGCCTCGGATTCGAGGCGGCCCGCGGGCATCTTCCGCGGCGCGCCCGGGCGGACGCCGAACTGGTCGGGATGCCGCTGTACGCCCCGCTGACCAGGGCCGAGCGCCTACGACTCGGGGAGAGCGCACGCGCCCACCACGGCCTGCGGCGCTCGGTACGCCTGGTGCTGGTCAACGGCGGCAGCCTCGGCGCCCGCCGGCTCACCGAGGCGGCCACGGAGCTGGCCGGGCGCTGGCGGTCCCGGCCCGACGTGCGCCTCCTGATCAAGACCGGACCGCAGGACCTGGAGCGCGCACGCGCCGTCCTGGCGGAGAACGGCGGCTGCGCCGTGGCCGAGGCGCATGCCTACCTGGACCGCATGGACCTGGCATACGCCGCGGCCGACGTAGCCGTATGCCGGGCCGGGTCGGCCACGGTCGCCGAACTCGCCAGTTGCGGGCTGCCCTCCGTCCTGGTGCCCTACCCGCACGCGCCCGGCGACCATCAGACCCACAACGCCCGAGTTCTCACGCGGACCGGTGCAGCGGTGCTCCTGCCAGACGGACAACTCGACGCCGGCTCTCTCGCCGGGGCTCTCGAACCGCTGTTGGCCGACCCCTACCGACTCGGCACGATGTCCGCCGCCGCAGACCCCGGCAGCCATGGCACGGCCTCGCTCCGGCTCGCGGAGCGCGTGCTTGAACTCGCCGGAGGGCTGACGTACCCGATCACTCCCACCCCGCATGACCGCGAGCCGGTGGCCGCCGACGAATTGGAGCGCACGAACGCATGAGCAGCGCGACGAGCAGGGACACGAGCAACGAGACGAGCAACGAGACCGGGGCTGGCCGGGCCGGGTCTGGCCGGTCCGGGGCCGGCTGGGCCGGTCGCCGAGTGCTGGTGACCGGAGCGGAGGGGTTCATCGGCAGCGCGCTGAGCGACACTCTGGTGGGCCTCGGCGCCTCGGTCCGGGCACTGCTGCACTACAAGCCGTACGCGGAGAACGGCCACCTCGCGCCGCTCCTGCGCAGCGGCGCGATCGAGCCGTTCCCCGGCGACGTCCGGGATGCGGGCCGGATACACCAGGCGGTCGAAGGCTGCGACACGGTGTTCCATCTCGCCGCGCTGATCGGCATCCCGTACAGCTACCAGGCGCCCGAGTCGTACACCCAGACGAACGTACTGGGCACCGAGCACGTCGCGGCAGCCTGCCTGCGACACGGCGCACGGCTGATCCAGACCTCGACCAGCGAGGTCTACGGCTCCGCGGTCCGCGTCCCGATCGACGAGACGCACCCGCTCCAGCCGCAATCACCGTACTCGGCCTCGAAGATCGCCGCGGACATGACCGCCCTGGCCTACCACCACGCGTTCAACCTGCCGGTGACGGTCGTCAGACCGTTCAACACCTACGGCCCGCGCCAGTCCGCCCGCGCGGTCATTCCGACCGTACTAGCCCAGCTGCACCACGGAGCGCGCGAAATCAAGCTCGGCTCACTCCGGCCGACCCGCGACTTCACCTACGTCGACGACACCGTCAGCGGCTTCCTCGCCGCGGCGGACTCGCCCCGCACCCTGGGCCGCACCGTCAACCTCGGCGTCGGCCGCGAGATCTCCATCGCAGACCTCGCCGCAGCGCTGATCGATGCGAGCGGACGCGAGGCTGTGGTGGTACAGGACCCGGCCAGGCTCCGCCCAGCCGACAGCGAGGTACTCAGGCTCGTCTCCGACAACTCACTGATGCGCGAGCTCACCGGCTGGGCGCCGCAGGTCCCGCTGACCGTGGGGCTGGAGCGGACCTCGGCGTGGATACAGGACAACCTGCGCCTGTTCGCACCTGACCGCTACCAGGTATGAGTCTGGAACCGAGCTGAGCGTCCACGTCCCGTTGCCGTTGCCGTTGCGAGAGCGGCACGCACGACGACGGGTCACCGAAAATCGATCCACTCTCTGGCCGTGGTGAGCTCATCGAGGAGCACCGGGTCGGGCGTGACCCCGAGGCCGGGGCCCTGCGGTACGTCCAGGCACCCGTCGCGCAGGACGAAGGGTTCGGTGATGTCGCGCTCGAAATAGCGCTCGGAGGCGCTGATGTCGCCGGGGAGGGTGAAGTTCGGCAGTGCCGCCAGGGCGACGTTGGCCGCGCGGCCGACGCCGGTCTCCAGCATCCCGCCGCACCACACCGGGATCCCGTTCGCGGCGCAGACGTCGTGTACGCGGCGCGCTTCCAGGTAGCCGCCGACGCGGGCGGGCTTGATGTTGACGATGCGGCAGGCGCCGAGGGCGATCGCTTCGGCGGCCGAGCGCGCCGAGACGATGGACTCGTCCAGGCAGATCGGGGTGTGGAGCAGGCGGGCCAGGGCTGCGTGCCCGCGGATGTCGTCCTCCGGTAGCGGCTGTTCGATCAGCAGCAGGTCGAAGGGGTCCAGGGCGGCCAGGCGCTGCGCGTCGCCGAGGGTGTAGGCGGTGTTGGCGTCGACCTGCAATAGCAGCGCGTCACCGAATCGCTCGCGGACGGCTCGCACCGGCTCCACGTCCCAGCCCGGCTTGATCTTCAGCTTGATCCGTCGGTAGCCCTGGTCGAGGTAGCCGCCGACGGTGTCGACGAGCTCTGCGACGCTCGGCATGATCCCGACCGAGACGCCGACCGGTACCGAGGAGCGCACGGCGCCGAGATGGTCGCCGAAGGAGGTGCCGGCGGCCCGCAGTTCGGCGTCCAGGACGGCGGCTTCCACCGCCGCCTTGGCGATCGGGTGGCCCTTGAACGGCGCCAGGATCTGCGCCACCAGCGCCGAGGTGACAAGCGGTGCGGCGGCGAGCCTGGGGAGAAGGAAGCGGCGGATGACGTCGTGCGCGCCGTGGATGTGCTCCGAGGAGTACACCGGCTCGCTCATCGCGGCGCATTCGCCCCAGCCGTCGGCCTGCTCGGCGGCGACGCGGATCAGCAGGATGTCGCGTTCGGTCACCACGCCGAAAGACGTCTCGAACGGACTGCGCAGCGGCATGGTCAGGCGCCGCAGTTCGACTCCGGATATCTTCATCGGCGTTCGTTCTCCTCGTGTTGTTCCAGCAGGTACCAGCCCGATCGGGTGAAGCCGGTGATGCGGTACCCGCGTCCCATGGCACCCGTCAGCGCGCCGCGCAGAGCGAACCGCCAGCTACGCGCCAGCTCGGGTGCGTCACGCCGCAGGGTCTGGATCGCCGCGGGCGTCGCGCACAGCAGGGGGCCACCGAAGTCCGGCGGCGGGCCGGAGTCGGGCATCACGCCTGGCGCGATCCCGGAGAGCAGTACCTTGTTCGCGCTGAGCAAGGATTCTTCGTTCTGTGGCTCGATCTGCGGCTCAATGCGAGTGCCGTTCGCCGCGACGTCCGTACGCGCCGAGTCGAGGGCCCAGCTCATCAGGAGTCGATCGCTACCCTGTCCCACGTTGACCCCGTCCGGCATATCGCCGTAGAAGTCGACGAGATAGGCGGTCGCGTCCGCACCGAGTTTGGCCATGTTGAAGTAGGCGTTGGCCCGCACCAGCGGGTCGAACGTCCAGGTGACGCGGCGCAGGCCGCGGCTCAGGGCCCAGGCGCGCTGGTGCAGTTTGAGCGCGAAGCCGGCGTGCCGGCCGTTGGCCTCGGGCAGCATCCCGGTGATGTGCGAGTGCAGATGGATGCCGCCTCGTGGTTCCACGTCCGAGGCGAGAAACGCTGTGGCGGCACCGATCAGCCGGTCGCCGCATGTGTCGTCGTAGACACCGGCGATGTAGCAGCCTTCGTATGCCATCACCCGCATCAGGCCCGTGGGCATCAGGCTCTGACCCGGCTCAAGTGCCCAGACCCGGGTGAAGATCTCAGCGGCCGCAGCGTGGTCTTTCGGTTCCGTCAGTTCCCTGATGGTGACCGCCGCCGCGCGGGCCGCCGCCTCGGCTTGGGCGTGCGCCTTGGCGATCAGCGGTGCGGTGTCGATGGTCACGCGGCGGCCCCACGGCGGTCGGCGGGCACGCCCAGCTCGGCGCGGAACAGGCGCAACACGTTGCCGCCCAGCGTCGCGGCCACGGCTGCCTCATCCAGTCCGCGCGCCAGCAGTTCGGCGGTGAGCAGCGGCAGACCGGCGGGCCCGGCCAGACCCGGCAGCGTGGCGAACGGATCGCAGCCGGCCACCGGCCCGACCTCGACCCCGGCGGGCACCACGTCGCGCAGCACTTCGAGCACGAAGTCCGGTCCGATACCGACCTGGGCCGGGCCGGCGACCTTCCCGATGTGCTCGATGTGGTCGACGAGCCGGGAGATCGAGGGCTCGTGCGCGTCCACGAACCCGGGGAAGAAGTTCACGCACACCACGCCGCCGCCGGCGCCGATGGCCGCCAGGCGCGCGTCGGTGAGGTTGCGATGGTGATCGCACAGCGCCCGGGCGGAAGAGTGGGTGGCCAGCACCGGCCGGGTCGCGAGTTCGAGCACGTGGTCGACGCCGGCCGCGCCGAGGTGGGAGACGTCGAACAGCATGCCCAGGCACTCCATCTCCGCCAGCGCCTCGATCCCGGCGGCGGTCAGCCTGCTGCCCGCGGCGTCCTGCGCCGAGCCGTCGGCGAGCGCCGTGCGGCCGAGGTGGGTCAGCGACGCGATGCGCACGCCGAGCCGGTACAGCGTGGCGAACAGTTCGGTGTCGGCGTCGATACCCGGGGCGCCTTCCAGCGCCAGGACCAGCGCGATCCGGCCGGCGGCCAGCGCGCGGTCGATGTCGGCGCCGTCCAGGCACAGGCTGACCTCCTCGGCGTTGCCCTCGGCGATCCGGTGCGCGGCCTCGATCATGCGCAGCGTCTCGCGCAGCGCGCCTTCGGGCCGGTAGGCGTCGTCGATGTAGACCGGAAGCACTTGGATGTCCACGCCGCCGGCGCGCAGCTGCGGCAGCCACTGCGCGCGGAAGTAGTCAGGCCACTGCGAAACCGGCCGCAGGACGACCGAGCAGAGCAGGTCGTTGTGGGTGTCGGCGACCACCGCGCGCTGGTGCAGCTCCAGCGTCGCCGGATCGAGGTGATCGGGTGTGCCGAACGCGGGCATGGTCATTGTGAAGCCCCATAACGCATAGGGAACGTGCGGGACCTGCGGCAGAAGTGATCCGCCCACGGGTTCGTTGCCATGCCGATCAGCTTGCCCGCGCACGCCGGTAGCCGTCTTGGTGCGGACGGATCAATTCCGAGCGTGGCTCTCGTCGAGTCGGATGAAGTGACACAGGGTCGCTGAGGCCGCCACCACGATCGCCGCCACGGTCGTCGCCGCAGCCGCCACCACAGCCCCCTGCCATCGGCGCTCATCGCTCTACCGGGAAGTGGCAGGCCACCTGGTGTCCCGGTCCGGCCGTCGCGATCCGCAGCAGCGGCGGCTCCTGGGTGGTGCAAATGTCCTGTGCCTTCCAGCAGCGGGTACGGAACCGGCAGCCGGACGGCGGGTCGATCGGCGAGGGCACGTCGCCGGTCAGGCGGATGCGCTCGCGGCCCATGCGGCTTTCGACGTTCCTGCGGCCCGGGTCGGGGATCGGCACGGCGGACATCAGTGCATTGGTATACGGGTGTAGCGGGCGCCCGTAAAGGTCGTCCCGTGGGGCGATCTCGACGATCTTCCCCAGGTACATCACCGCGACCCGATCGGAGATGTGCCGGACCACGGACAGGTCGTGCGCGATGAACACGTAGGCCAGGCCGAGTTCGGCTTGCAGGTCCTCGAACAGGTTCACCACTTGCGCCTGGATGGACACGTCCAGGGCGGAGACCGGTTCGTCGGCGACGATCAGCTTGGGCTTGAGGGCCAGTGCGCGGGCGATGCCGATGCGCTGGCGCTGGCCGCCGGAGAACTCGTGCGGGTAGCGGTTGTAGTGCTCGGGTGACAGGCCGACCAGCTCCAGCAGATCCTGTACCGCGCGCTTGACGCCCTGCGGCGGGTTGAGGTCCTGGATGCGGAACGGCGCACCGACGATCGTGCCGACGGTATGCCGCGGGTTGAGCGAAGACTGCGGGTCCTGGAACACCATCTGGATGTCGCTGCGCAGCGGGCGGAAGGCGCCCTGGGACAGACTGGTGATGTCCCGGCCCTCGAAGACCATCTGCCCGCCGGTCGGCTCCTGCAACTTGGTCAGCACCCGGCCTGCGGTGGACTTGCCACAGCCGGACTCCCCCACCAGCCCCAGGGTCTCCCCCGGCTTGATGGACAGGTCGATGCCGTCCACGGCCTTGACCGCGCCGACCGTGCGCTGGAGCAGCCCGCGCCGGATGGGGAAGTGCTTCTGTAGACCGGTGACGGTCAGCAGCGCCTCGGTGTCGGCCACTGCCTGGTTCTCGCGAATGGTCTCGGCGCTCACAGGGTCTCCCGAATCTGCTCGGCGAAGATCTCCTGCCGCCGGGCCGGGCCCAGGTGGCAGCGCACCAGATGCCCCGGTGAGGTCGCGGCCAGCAGCGGGATCTCGGTATCGCTGCGCCCGCCGGTCTCGGCCGTATACGGGCAGCGCGGGTGGAAGGCGCAGCCGGAGGGCACGTTGATCAGCGACGGCGGGTTGCCCCGGATGGGCGAGAGCCGCTCCTGGACCTCCCGGTCGATCCGCGGCATCGACCCGAGCAGGCCCCAGGTGTAGGGGTGTTCCGGCTGACGGAAGACGGTCTCGGCGGTGCCGTACTCGACCGCCTTGCCGCCGTACATCACCATGATGTCGTCGGCGAGTTCGGCCACCACGCCGAGGTCGTGGGTGATGAGGATCAGGGCACTGTCGAACTCGCGCTGAAGATCCCGCATCAGGTCCAGGATCTGGGCCTGCACGGTCACGTCCAAAGCCGTGGTCGGCTCGTCCGCGATCAGCAGCCGGGGGTTGCACACCAGCGCCATGGCGATCATCGCGCGCTGGCGCATACCGCCGGAGAACTGGTGCGGGAAGTCGTCCACCCGGGTGTTCGGCTGCGGGATGCCGACCAGTTCCAGCAACTCGATCGCGCGCTTGCGGGCGACCGACTTGGAGACCTTGTTGTGCACCCGGTAGGCCTCGATGATCTGCGCGCCGACCGTGTAGAAGGGGTGCATCGCGGACAGCGGATCCTGGAAGATCATCGCCATCTTCTCGCCGCGCAGCCGCCGGACCTCCTCCGGGGAGGCGGTCACCAGGTCCTGGCCGTCCAACCAGATCTCACCGGAGATCCGGGCCCCGCCACGGCCCTTGCGGTCAGCTCTGCGGTGCAGGCCGAGCAGGGACAGCGAGGTGACCGACTTGCCGGAGCCGGACTCGCCGACGATCCCCAGCGTCTTGCCGCGCTCCAGCGCGAAGCTGATCCCGTCCACCGACTTCACCACGCCGTCGTCGGTCGGGAACTGCACCCGCAGGTCGCTCACGTCCAGGAACGGACGCTCGCCCGAGCCGTTCGCGGACGTCGGGCCGCGCCGATCGGCCGTCACAGCCGCACCCGCGGGTCCGCCACCGCGTACAGGACGTCGACCAACAGGTTGGCCAGCACGATGAACGCGGCGGCGAACAAGGTGACTCCCATCATCATCGGGAAGTCGCCGTTCTGGATCGAGGTGATGGCCAGGAAGCCGATCCCCTTCATGGAGAAGGTGATCTCGACCAGCACCGCGCCGCCGAGCACGGTGGCGAAGTCCATGCCGAAGATCGTGATGATCGGGGTGAGCGCGGCCCGCAGCGCGTGCTTGAAGATCACCCGGCGCTCGGACAGGCCCTTCGCCCGCGCGGTGCGCACGAAATCCTCGCTCAGTACGTCGAGCATTCCGGCCCGGGTCAGACGGGTGTAGAGGGCGGCCAGGCCGAAGGCCAGACAGGTCCAGGGCAGGATCATGTCCAGGAACCACTGGCCGGGGTCGGACAGGATGCCGACGTAGCTGCCCGGGGCCGGCAGGATCGACCACCGGTAGGCCAGCGGCAAGGACAGCAGCGGCGCGAGGAAGTAGACCGGCAGCGAGATGCCGAGCAGGGCGGTGACCATCGACGCCCGATCCAGCAGCGATCCCTTGCGCACGGCCGAGGCCAGCCCCGAGGCGACGCCGAAGAACAGCCACAGGACGCCGGCCCCCACCGCGATGGAGAGGGTGACCGGCAGGTCGCTCAGAATCGTGGGCCAGACCTGCTGGTAGTTCCGGAACGAGTAGCCCAGGCATGGGGCGTGGCAGGCGATGTCCTGGGTGCCGTCGCTGAAAGTGGTGCCGGTGACGATGGTGCGTATGTAGTCGATGTACTGAACCGGGAACGACCGGTCGAAGCCGAAACGGTGGATCACCCCCTGGATCGCCGCGGGCGAGGGCTGTTTGCCCACGTACTGGACGGCCATGGTGGCCGGTGTCTGCCCTCCCCACTGCGGCATCTCGTAGAAGATGACCATCGTCACGAGCGCGACGACGAGCAGCAGCCCGACCACGGCGAACAAGCGCCGAACGATGAAAGTCAGCATGGTGTCAGGACCCTCACTGGACGCCGAGGGCCTGGTAGTCGTACATGCCGTACGCCTGCTCGATGTAGGCGTTCGTGACGTTCGACGGGCGCAGCATCAGGGCCCGGGAGTCGATCATCGGCACCAGGGCCGCGTCCTTCAGCGCCTGCTGGTCGATCTGGGCGTACAGCGCGTTGCGGGCGTCCGGGTCGGTGGTCTTGAGCGCGGTGGCCATCAGGGAATCGACGGCCGGGTCGTCGAGTTCGGAGTAGTTGCTCTCCCCGGTCGGCTTGATGCCGTCCGGGGTGAGGATCTGGTCCAGGAATCCGTACCCTGACGGGAAGTCGGCGGCCCACGCGGTGATGAACAGCGCCTCGTTGTTCTGCTTGACGTAGGACTGGCTGCCGGCCTTTATCGAGAGCTGGCTGTACTTGAAGCCGTCCTCGGTCGCTGTGATGCCGATGGCGGCCAGGTTCTGCTGGACGACGTCGGCGACCGGCTTGTCCTTCGGCTGATCGATGTAGTAGCCCACCTGGGTGGTGATGTCGGTGATGTGCTCGGCGGCCTTGCACGTCGCGATCTCGGCTTTGGCCTTGGCTAAGTCGCCGGTGTGGCCCGGCGTTTGGTACAGGTCCTGCTGGACGTAGCCCGGGACGGTCGGGGGCAGCACTGTTGTGGCGATGTCGCCGCCGCCGATGCCGCCGCCGAACGCGGTCTGCACCGCGGACTTGTCGATCGCCCATTCCACGGCCTTGCGACAGTCGATGTTGTCGAAGGGCTTGATCGTCGTGTTGATCGTCAGGTAGGTCAGCAACCCGGTGATCGGGTCGTCGGCCTCGGCCTTGAGCCTGGGGTTGCCCAGCACCTGCGACTGCGTCGCGGTCTGGACGCCGGCGCCGCTCTGGTCCACGTCGGTGGTGCCGTGCAGCAGATCCTGATCCACCGTCTGCGCACTGACGTCGACCTTGTCGACGATCCTGGCGGCGTGCGCGACGTGCAGGCGCAGCGGGTCCGAGGCGGCGTTGAAGTTCGGGGACGCCGACAGGTCGAGTTCCTTGCCCACGGCGTAGGAGTCGAACGTGTACGCCCCGGAGGACAGTACGTGCTCGTAGTAGGTGGCGCCGGTGTCCTTGGCTCGCGGGACCGGCACGGTCGACGGCAGCGTCAGCACGTCGTCGAAGTCCGCGAACGGCTTGACCAGATGGAAGACGATGGTGTCGCTGTCCGGCGTCTCGATGCCCGAGGGATGGTCGGCCGGGTTCTTGTCCGTGTACGGGCCCTGATAGTTCGTGGTGTCCGTGAGCAGCTGCTTGAAGTAGGTCGGGCCGTTCGGCAGGACCTCCTGGCCCCAGTTCGAGCGCTCGATGCCGTAGGCGACGTCCTGCGCGGTGATCGGGGAGCCGTCCGTGTACGTCGCACCCTTGACCAGGTGGAAGGTCCAGGTCAGGCCGTCCGCGCTCATGGTGCCCAGATCGGTGGCCAGGTCCGGGACCAGCTTCACCGGGCCCGGACTCTCGGCGAAGGTGACCAGCGAGCGGGTGTAGAGCCGCATCACGTCCCAGTCGGCCCCGAAGTAACTGTTGCCGGGGTCGGTGGATTGCAGGTCCGAGGACTGCTCCAGCCGGAGCGTTCCGTGGCCGGTGGCCGGGGATTTGTTCACGATCCCGCTCAGGCCGACGTTGTATGCCGCCGAGCCATGGGCTCCGGTGTTGCCGCTGGACCCGCCGCCGCAGGCCGCGGCGCCGAGCGCCAACGCTGCGGCCGCCGCGTAGGCGGCGATTCGTGGCTTGTGCATGGTCTGGGTGAACCCCTTGTCTTGTCGTTCGGGTCTGGCCCGATCAGCGACCGGCCTTGGGATCGAAGGCGTCGCGCAGTCCGTCGCCGAGCAGGTTGAAGGCGAGCACGGTGAGGAAGATGGCCGAGCCGGGGACGATCAGGAACTCCGGGTCGACCTGGTACAGGGCGATCGCCTCGTTGACCATCTCGCCCCAGGACGGCATGGGCGAGCGGATGCCGACCCCCAGGTAGGACAGTGACGCCTCGAACAGGATGTTCGACGGGATGAGCAGCGTCGCGTAGACCAGGATCGGCGCCGTCAGGTTGGGCAGGATCTCCCGGAGGATGATCCGCGTGTCGGTGGCGCCCAGGGCGCGCGCCGCCTCCACGAACTCGCGTTCGCGCAGCGCCATGGTCTGCCCGCGCACGATGCGGCCGATATACGGCCAGGAGAAGAAGCCGATGATGAAGATCAGCAGCACGATCCGCAGCGCGTTGCCGGTCAGCCCGAAGGCCGAGTAGCCGAGCACTCCGGACAGCGAGATCGCGAACAGGAACAGCGGGAACGCGAGCATCACGTCCATGGTCCGGCTGATCACCGAGTCGATCAGGCCGCCGAAATAGCCGGCGACCATCCCGAGGCCGACCCCGATCAGGATGGCGATGACGGTGGCCAGTCCGGCGATGCCCAGCGAGGTCCGGGCGCCGTAGACGACCCGGGCGAACAGGTCGCGGCCGGTCGGCACGTCCACGCCGAGGATGTGCCGCGAACTCATCCCGCCGAAGCCGCCGCTGGGGATCTGCAGGTTCGGATCGATCAGCTTCGTGTGCGTGGTGTACGGATCGTTACCGGTGAGCGAGCACAGCTGTGGCGCGAATATCGCTATCAGGATGAGCAGGACGACGGTCACCCCGCCGGCCATCGCGACCTTGTCCTTCTTCAGCCGGCCCAGGGCGATCCGGCCCGGGGAGCGGCCCTCGATGGCTTCGCCGGGCGGCGCCGCGGCTTCCGGCTCGGCCGCCGGCGCCGAGCCCGGTTCCAGAATCGTCGTCATCGTGTCGCTTCCTCAAAGTGGCCAGCGGGGAGTCCTTCCGCGACGCACGGGCCTTCATCCCAGGAGTTGCGCCCCATGGACGAGATCCGTCGTGACCGAGGCCCTGAAGTCGGTGACCGCCGACCCGTCGCCCTCGTCGGTGTTGATCAGCACGGCGACGGCGTGGTTCTGGTCTTCCGTCAGGACCACCATGTTGGCGAACCCGATGTCAGAGCCGGAGTGGCCGACGTACGGGTGCCCGTCGACGACCTCTTGGACCCAGCCGAGCCCCTGGTAGGGCACGATCTTCGGGCTGACCTGGGGACGCAGCATCTCGGCGACCTCGGCCGCCGACAGGATCGGCGGCGTGCCGATCGCCCCGCCGATCATGGCGCGCAGGCTTGTCGCCAGATCGGTCACCGAACAGCGCAGGGCACCGGCGGGGACGTCCGGATAGCTCATCTGGGGCAGCGCGGCCAAAGCGCCGTTCTTGAACTCATACGGCACGGCCAGTACGCCCGGCGCGAACTCCCGCAGGTACCAGTGCGCGTCGGTGATACCGAGCGGCTCAAACAGATTCGCCTTCGTGTAGGCGGCGAAGTCCTGTCCGCTGACGCACTCGACGACATAGCCGACCAGGGCCATGCCCACGTCGGAGTAGCTGAAATACGTGGCCGGCTTGTGCTTGGGGAGATACGACTTCTTCGGCGAATAGTGATCTCCGCCGGGAACCAGGTAGTTGCGCAGGAAGTCCGACAGGGTCTCCTTCGGATCCCCGACGGTGTCGAAGCCCTCGTAGTTGTCGTCGGAGACGCTGGAGGTGTGAGTGACCAACTGCTGCGGGGTGATCGGCACGTCCGGGTAAGCAGGATTGCGCACCGGGAAGTCGATGAAATCGTTGACGTCGCCGTGCAGATCGAGGCCGCAGCGCTCGAACAGCTGGACCAGGGCCGAGGCGGTGAACAGCTTGCTGACCGACGCCAGGTGCATGGGCGTGGCCGGGGTGAGCACGCGGTTCGCGGCGATGTCGGCGTAGCCGAAGGCCCCCGCGTACGGTGTCGCGGCGTTCTTGGACACGATCGCGACTTCGACTCCCGCGACGTGCGCGGCCGCCAGCCGCGCCGGCATACCCGCCTCGAACTCGGACAGCCACTGATCGAACGTCTGGCTCTGGCCCGTGCCGGCGAATGCCACGGAGCCCTGGGCGAGGAAGACACCGGCCAGTCCACCGGCCAGTCCCAGCTTGAGTACCGAACGTCGAGTCGAGATCATGATGCGTCATCCGTCTCTGGCGGTCGTGTCCGCCGATTGATTCCGGGGTGGGGCGGGATTC